>JBILED010000090.1:0-10094 GCA_044352305.1 Gemmatimonas sp. | reverse complement strand
GCCCCAGGGCCCCTCGGCGCAGCCTCACGCAGTACCAGGCGGCGAGGCGAGCCAATGGCGCCGAGGCACCAGCCTCTACGGCCCCCGCTGGACCACCACGTACCCCGTCGTGTTGTCGCGGACATCCGCGATGTCCTGCGCCAGCAGCGTCAGGCCGTACCGCGCCGCCGCCGGCGCCGCGGCAATCGCCGCCTCGTGCCGCCCCCCGCGCGCCTGCACCTCCCGCGCCGCCGCCGCCGTGTCATGCCACGGCCGCGCGGTCATCTGCGGGTGCGCCGCCAGGAACGCCCCGCACTGCGCCAGCGCCATCGGGTGCGACAGCACCTGCGTGATCTCCGCCACCGTCGCCCCGGGGTGCCCCAGCAGACAGTGCACCACCGGCTGCTCCACCTCCAGCGCCAGCTCCAGCGCCGGGTCGTCCAGCAGGGCACGGACCCCCGGGATCTCCCCCATCACCGTGTTGCGCACCGGCAGCACCCCGTATGCCGCCGTCCCCTGCTTGACCGCCCGCACCACGTCGGCAAACGTCCGCGTGGTCACCAGCCACGCCCGCGGGCCGAACACCCGCTCCAGCGCCAGATGGGCGTGGGCGCCGCGTTCCCCCTGGAACGCCACGGTCACGGGGCCGCGCTGCACCGGGCGCCGGCTGGTGCGCAGGGGAAGAGCTTCAGCAAGGGCAGGAGTCATGCGCATATCTCTGCCCCAATACCCGAAGCGGGCAATCGGCATTTCCCTGACACGGGTCGACTGGTCTCGACCCCGGTCGACTACCCCACCGCCTCCGCCACCGCCTCCGCCGCCGCCAGCAGCATCCGGTCGTTCCCTCGCGCGGCCATCAGCGAGACCCCCACCGGCCCCTCGGCCACCCGCCCCAGCGGCAGCGTCACCTGCGGCACCCCCGACAGCCCGCTGATGCACAGCAGCTGCATCGCCCGCTCGCGCACCGCTGTCACCGCCCCGCCGTCCTGTCCGCACCGCGGCGCCGCCTCCGGCATGGTGGGGAGCACCAGAATCGCGTTCCCCGCCAGCCGCGCCGCCATCAGCGCCGCCACCGCCCTGCGCCGCGGCTGCATCGCCGCCGCCGCGGCGTCGGGCACCTGCCGCACCGCCTCAAAGCGCGCCGCCACCTGCGCGCCAAAGCGCGGGCGCGCCGCCTCCACCCACCTGCCGTGCGTGGCCCAGATCTCGTGGAACTGCAGCGTGCGAAACAGCTCGAACCACGCCCGCAGCCCCTCATCGCTCACCGTCA
The DNA here is from genome assembly GCA_044352305.1 of Gemmatimonas sp. Taxonomy (GTDB): domain Bacteria; phylum Gemmatimonadota; class Gemmatimonadetes; order Gemmatimonadales; family Gemmatimonadaceae; genus Gemmatimonas. The sequence goes on along the minus strand of JBILED010000090.1, from coordinate 8,845 downwards.
CCGGCACCAGCGCGCCAAGCACCCGCTCCACCGCCGCCAGCGCGGGGCGCAGCGCCGCCACCACCGCAGGCGCGGCCAGCGCCCACGCATCGGCCGCCAGCAGCCCCCGCCCCGGCGTCTGGGCCCCCGAGGCAGGCGGCAGCAGCACGTCGCTCACCCGCGCCAGCATCGCCGCGTCGCGCGCAAACCACCCGGCGGTGTCGAAGCTGGGGGCCAGCGGACACGCCCCCGCCAGCGACACCGCGCCATGGGTGGGGCGAATGCCGTACAGGCCGCAGTAGCTGGCCGGCGCGCGCACCGAGCCGCCGGTGTCACTCCCGATGGCAAAGTCCACCAGCCCCGCCGCCACCGCCGACGCCGAGCCGCTGCTGGAGCCCCCGGGCACCCGCCCCGGCGCCGCCGGGTTCGCCGGCGTGCCGTAATGCGCGTTTTCCCCGGTCAGGCTGAATGCCATCTCCTCGGTGTGCGTGCGCCCTGCCAGCGACGCCCCCGCCTCCAGCAGCGCTGACAGCACCGCCGCATGCGCCGGGGCCGGGGGATGCGTGGCCAGCCAGTCGGGGCTGCCAAAGCCGGTGCGGTGCCCCGCCACGTCGAACAGGTCCTTGAGCCCGAACGCCAGCCCCGCCAGCGGCCCCGCAGGCGCCCCCGGCAGCGCCACGTGGGTGTGCCGGCAGAATGCCGCCCCGGTGTCCCGCTCGAGGATGCTCCCCGGCGCGCTCATGCGTCCCCCACGGCGATCGCCACCTTGCCGATCGTCCCGTTCCCCTCCACCAGCGCGTGCGCCTCCGCCAGCCGCGGCAGCGGCCGCGTTGCGTCCACCCGCGTGCGCACCACCCCCGACGCCAGCCACGGGAGCACCTCCCGCTCGTACGCCTGTGTCACCGCGATCCGCTCCTCCAGCGGCCGCGAGCGCAGCACGGTCCCTCGCACCACCAGCCGCCGCGCCAGCAGCAACCGCAGGTCCAGTGCTGCGGCCGTCCCCGCCAGCGTGCCGATCACGACCAGCCGCCCACGCGGGGCCATCGCCGGCAGCGCCTCCGCCACGTAGTCGCCGCCCACGAGGTCCAGCACCACGTCCACGCCGCGCCCGCCGGTCCACTCGGACACGGCCGCGGACAGCCACCCCGGCGCACCGGGGACGCCCCCGTCGGCCATCCCCACCGCGCGCGCCGCCTCCAGCTTGGCCTCCGACCGCGCGGTCCCCACCACCCGTGCCCCCAGACACCGCGCCAGCTGCACCGCCGCCAGCCCCACCCCGCTGCCGACCGCGTGCACCAGCACCACATCGCCGGGGCGCACCTCCGCCTGCCGCAACGCGTCGTACGCGGTGATGCACGCCTCCGCGCTGGCGCCGGCCGCCTCCCACGACAACCCGTCGGGGACGCGCGCCACGGCGCGCTCGTGCGTTACCAGGTATTCGGCGTGCGCCCCGCCCCCCACCAGCCCCGTCACCCGGTCGCCAAGGCGCCAGCGGGACCCCCCGTGCCCCACCGCCGCCACCGTGCCGGCAAACTCCAGCCCCGGGATCTCCGGCGGGGCGCCCGGCGGCGCGGGGTAGCGCCCGGCGCGCTGCAGGCAGTCGGCCCGGTTCACCGCCGAGGCCACCACCCGCACCAGCAGCTCCCCGGGGCCGGGACGCGGGACGGGACGGGGTTCGATGGCCAGCACCCCCGGATCCCCGGAGCGGGTGATCACGGCAGCGCGCATGAGGTCGGGCAGCGGAGCGGGCGGCATGGCCCCCAACCTACGCTCCCCGCGCGGGAGGCGTCAGCGCCCCACCACCACCGGCAGCCAGTAGCTGAACTTCACCGAGAAGTAGGTGTCCCCCGCCGCCCGCGTGGTGCGCCACAGTTCCCCCAGCCGGGCCGGGTCGGCCAGCGCCTCGCTGCTGCGGCGGTTCTGCTGCCACACCACGAACAGCGTGCTCCCCGGGGTCCACTCCCACCGCATCACCACGTTGGAGCGGAACGACAGCACGTGAAAATCCCGGTTGCCCAGCGTGAACTGCTGGGCGCCGTCGGTCACGGTGCGCCCCCCCGCGCTGTCCAGGCCCACGATGGTGCCGTCGGTGCCGTACTCGCGCAGCTGCCGGCTGCGCGGCGCCGCCAGCTCGCCGAAGCGCGCAAAGGCGCCGCTGGCCACGAACGGCTCCATGTACCCCTCCAGCGTGAGGTTGGGGGAGAAGGTGTAGTTGAGCCGGAACTTCGACGAGATCGTCGTGCGGTCCACGTAGGCGAAGATGTAGCGGCTGCCGTACGTGCGCCCCCCCCCGGCCACCCGCGTGACGTACTGCCGCGGGTCCACCCCCGACTGCCACCCCGGCTCGGCGGACACCGACACCCGCGCCGACGGCCGCAGCGTGAGCTGCCCCCCCAGCGAGCGCCGCCCCGTGCCGAACTCGTCCTGCTCCCACCCGCCGTTCACGCGCCACCCGGTGCGCGCGCCAAAGGGGCCGTTCACCCGCAACTCCTGCTTGAGCGTGCGCGGCCGCCCCATCAGCGGCCCCCCGCGCGTGAGCGCGTCATCCAGCGACGGCAGGTCGATCGTGCTGCGCACGTTCACGGTCCAGAAGTTCCGCAGCGTGAGCGACGTGTTCTGCGTCCAGCTGTTCTGCTGGTGCACCCCGCCGAAAGTGCGCGCGCCGCGCGTCTCGAACCCCAGCCGCCAGTTCTGGAACCACCGCCCGGGCTGCGTCTGCCGCACCTGCAGGTCGGCGTTGTACTCGATGTCGTCCACCGACTGCAGGCGCCCCAGGTCGGTCAGGTCGAACCCGGGCGACTCCACCTTCACCTCGGCCCCCCACAGGATCCACCGCCCCGCGTCCTTGTCGGCGCGCAGCTGCGCGGAGTACCCCGACAGCCGCGTGGCCAGCGGGTCGTACCCCAGGTGCGTGGCGTCGGGGCGCTGGAAGAAGCGCACGCTGGACTGCTGCAGGCGCCGGATGGCCGCGGTGTCCCCCCCCACCTGCGAGCCGGCCACGAAGCCGCTCAGCACGTACTTCCCCTGCTGGAAGCGCAACCGCCAGTCCAGCGTGCCGAAGAGCGACTGCTGCGGCAGCAGCGCGGCCAGCCCCGCCGCACCGCCGAACGCCCGCTGCGTCCCCGTGAGCGCCACCCCCACGGTGGACGCCTGCCGCCCCACCTCCTGCTGCAGCCGCAGCAGCCCGTAGGCCGCGCGCGGCTCCACCGGCACGGCGCGCGTGAGCGCCGAGTCCAGCAGGTGCACCCGCGCCTCCTCGGCGCCGGTGACGGCGGCCAGCGCCCCCACCGTCAGGCGGCTGGGGAGCCGCCCGGTGAGCTTGGCCGCCCCCAAGATCGTCGCGGCGCGCGGCATGTCCACGAAGTCCCCCGACGCCGGCCCCCGGGGCGGGGCGCCGATGCGCCGCGGATAGAAGTACGACGCGCCGTTGCCGCGCAGCATCTCGCTCCCCTCCACGAAGAAGGGGCGCCGCTCGTCGAAGAACGTCTCGAACGCGCTCAGGTTCACCTCGGCGGGGTCGGCCTCCACCTGCCCGAAGTCGGGGTTCACCGTGGCGTCCAGGGTGAGGTTGGGCCCCACCGCCATCTTCATGTCCATCCCCATCCGCCCCGCCATGGGGCGGGTGAGCGGATTCCCCGCCACCGCCGTGGCGCGCTGCGTCAGGTCGCCCGCCGCGTACGGCACGAACTCCACCGGGCGGGTCGAGCGCACCCCCGACAGCCCCGCCAGCGTCCCGAAGCGCGAGATGTACCCCGTCTCCGTGGGCGGGATCATGACCCACTGCACGTCCTCGTTCTTGTCGGGCATCCACCGGTCCACCTGCAGCCCCCACCGCTGCTGCTCCCCCGGCGGGAAGCGCAGCTGCGAAAAGGGGATCCGCAGCTCGGCGCTCCACCCCGCCGAGTCCACGGTGGCGGCGGCGGTCCACACGGGGTCGAACTGGCTCTCGCGCCCGCGCATGTCGTCGTCCTGCGTATGGCGGAAGTCCGACCGCACACCGGCGGCCGACACGCCAAACCCCACGCCGGTGCGGCGGTCCTGCTGCGGGTCCAGGGTGATGGTGATCCGCTCGGCGTTGCCGAAGCCGTCGCGGCGGGTCATGGTGCGCGAGATGGCCGACGGGTCCACGCGGTGCATCCGCGCCCCCACGTACAGCGCCTCGTCGTCGTACACGAAGTAGACCTCGGTGCGCTCAGTGGCCGCCTTCCCGGGCACGGGGCGCTGCTGCGTGAAGCGGTCCACCGCCTGCGCGTTCCGCCACACCGCCTCGTCCAGCCGTCCGTCCACCCGCGGAGCGCGGGTGACCCGCGCCGCCACAGCCACCTGCGCCGACGGCTGGGCGCCCAGCGTGCCGCTCGCGAGCAGCAGCGCGAGCAGGGCGGTGCGGGACCGGGCGGTGGCGCGGAACACACCGGGGCGCTCTCGGCGGCGGGAGGCGGCAACGAAACAAGGCATCGGCGCGAGTACGCGCACCGGGGGGAAAACGTTCGGTCCGGCGCGCCATTCCGGGCGGCGCGCCCGCGCGCTAACGTGGGCCATGCTTCCCGCCCCCCCACGCCGCATCGTCATCGGCGCCGAGTCGCACGAGGCCATCGCCGCCGCCCTCACCGCCGCACGCCCCGACCTGGCGGTGCGCGGCAACCGCATGCCGGCGCTCACCGCCGACGACCTCGCCTGGGGGGAGTGCTACGTGGGCTTCCGCCGCCCGCCGCTCCCCACCCTGGGCGCCATCCGCTGGGTGCACTGCACCGGCGCCGGCGTGGACGCGTGGCTGCACCCCACCCCGCTCCCCGACGGGGTGCTGCTCACCCGCACCAGCGAGTCGTACGGCCCGCCCATCGCCGAGTGGGCGGTGGCGCGCGCGCTGGCGTTCACGCAGCAGCTGCGTGCGCTGGACGAGGCGCAGCGCGCCGGCCAGTGGGCCCCGCGCGACATCCCCCTGCTGGCCGGCTCGCGCGTGCTGGTGGTGGGGACGGGGGACATCGGCACCCACTGCGCCCGCGCCTTCCGCGCGCTGGGATGCCGCGTCACCGGCGTCTCCCGCAGCGGGACGGTGCGCCGCGCGGGGGACGCGCCGTCGCCCTTTCACGCCGTGGCGCGCGTGGAGGCGCTGGCCGGGCTGCTGCCGGACGCGCAGCTGGTGGTGGTCACGCTGCCGCTCACCCGCGACACCCACGGCCTGCTCTCGCGCGCGCTGCTGGCCCGCTGCCGCGGGGCCTACCTGCTCAACGCGGGGCGCGGCGCCGTGGTGGAGGAAGGGGCCCTCCCCGAGGCGCTCGACGCCGGCTGGCTGGTCGGTGCCGCCCTGGACGTGTTCACCGTGGAGCCGCTCCCCGCCGACTCCCCGCTGTGGTACGACCCGCGGGTGGTCATCTCCCCCCACATCTCCGGCCTCACCACCGTCCCCGGCGCCGTGGAGGGCTTCCTGGAAGCCCTCACCCAACTGGAGCGCGGCGACACCCCGACATGGACGGTCGACCAGCACCGCGGCTACTAGGAAGCCCCACCCCCCTCACCCCGAGGCAGTCCCGAGGCAGTCCCGAGGCAGTCCCGAGGCGACCCCCACCCCCTCATCCCTATCACTCACCCCTATCAACACTCACCCCTCACCCCTAGGCAGTTCATTCCCACTCCGCCACACCCACCCCCCCACCATCAGCAACCCCGCCACCGCCCCCAGCAGCTTCCCCACGTACAGCAGCCCCCCCTCCACCGCCGGCGGAGGCACCAGGCACCCGACGAGCGCCACCCCCACCGCCGTCATCCCCACGCCGCTCACCACCGCCACCCGCCGCGGCACCCGTCCGCCCCCCTCCGCCGCCGCCAGCCGACGCCACGCCAGCAGCAGGTAGCCGTACGGCACCAGCACCAGCACGATCGACCCGCCCAGCAGCACCAGGTACGCCTCCTGCAGCGTGGCCCCCAGCTGCCCCAGCAGCAGCAGCGCCGTGGCCACCCCTGCCTGCACCAGCAGCGCCACCCAGGGCGTCCCGAAGCGCGGATGCACGCGGGCAAAGGCCGCCGGCAAGCGCCGGTCCACCCCGATGGCATACGGAATCCGCGCCGGTGCCGCCAGCCACGCCGCGCCCGTCCCCAGCAACCCCGCGACTTCGGCCAGCACGAACACGCCGGCCAGCGCCGCCAGTACCGGGCCCGTGCCCGCACGCGCCACCGCGCCCGTGATCGCCTGCACATGCCCGGTGATCACGTGGCCGTCGGAGAACCCGGTCACCAGCGCCGCCGCAAACGCCAGCAGGTAGGCGCCCATCACCAGCCCCCCACCCAGCCGCAGCGCCCGTGGCAGGTCCTCGGCGGGCGCTTCCGCCTCCTCCGCCATCCCCGCCCCCAGCTCCAGCCCCACCAGCGCGTTCAGGATGAACGGCCACAGCGCCAGCATCGCCAGCAGGCCGGGCCACGGCGCGGCGGCGGCATCGGCGGTGGGTGCCGCCAGCACGGTCACCGGGTGCGCCAGCGTCCACGCCGCCGCCCCCAGCAGCCCCAGGGCGATGAGCAACCGCCCCGCCGCGCCCGCGTTCTGGATCCACTTCCCCTGCCCCAGCCCCGCGACGTGCAGTGCCGTGGCCCCCCACAGCCCCGCCAGCGCGATCCCCGTGACCGCGCCCCCGGTGGTGGCCAGCCACGCCGTGTGCGCGCCCCCCAGCAGCGCCAGCACCGCCGCCACCCCCAGGAACAGCGTGGGGACGTACAGGAACGTGTTCACCCACGCGCACCACCCGCACACGAAGCCGTGCGCCTCGCCGAACGCCAGCCGCGTCCAGACGTAGATCCCCCCCTGCCGCGGATGGCGTCGCGACAGCGCGGCCACCGCCCAGCCGTAGGGAAGGAGGAACGCCGCCCCCGCCACCGCCCACAGCACCCCGCCGCGCCACCCCAGCGGCAGGCTCTGCGCAATGGTGCTGGGGGTGAACACCGCCACCACGTTCAGCAGCACCAGGTCCCGCAACGACAGCGCCCGCGCCAGCCGCGGGGCGGCGGGCGCGGGCGACGACGCAGGCGGGGACACGGGCGCGGGGTGCGCGCCCTCGTTCACCCGGTCACCCCGTGGTCCCGAACTGCCGCGTGAACTTGAGGAACACCGAGCGCTGCTGCGGGCGCGTCCAGTCCAGGAAGCCGCTCGCCTCGCGCCCGTCGTCGAGCACCAGGAACAGCCCCGTCCCCGCGGTGTTGAGCCAGCCGAAGCGCACGTTCGCCGAGAAGATCTTCTGCTGGTTGTTGTACTGCGTGAGCGTCTGCACGAAGATGCGCGGCGTGAAGAAGTAGTTGAGCCGCACCGCCTGCAGCGTCCGCGTGAAGTTGCCCTGCGGCAGCCGCACCACGTTGTGGTCCAGCAGGAAGCTCCCCGAGAAGGTCGCGCCGCGCCGCACGGTGAGCGTGCCGTTCCCCCCCTTCCGGTGCCCCGTCCAGAAGGGGCCCACGTCCAGCCGCCCGGTGATCCACACGTTCTCGCTGGGGTCGGTGGTGTAGTCGAACCCCAGCGACCCCCAGTCGTACGTCCCGGCCGGCAGCACCACCCCGGGGGCGATCGTGAACGGGGCCTGCAGCCCCTCGCGCGAGATGTTGTACTCCGGGCCGAAGCGGGTGCCGTTGGCCATCTCGATCTCGGTGAAGTCCAGGTGCAGGTACCCCGTCTGCTCGAAGCCGTCCTCCAGGTTGCGGAAGGTGCGGTAGCTCACGTGCGGGTTCCACTGCTTGAACCACCCCCACTCCGGCTTGCGCACCAACCGCATGGCCATCGCGTCCAGCGTCCGGTACCCCGCCGGGCGGCTCATGAACCCCACCTCGGGGTTGAAGTCGCCGCCGATCTGCGCCACGCGCGCGTTCAGGTTCCACACGTTGGTCTGGAACGCCAGCCGCCCGCTCAGCGCCACGTCGTCGCCCGTCTTCCCCGGCGACTCGGTGCGCGCCGCCCACAGGTCGCTCGTCCACCGCTGCCCCAGCCCGATGCGCCCGTCCACGGCGTAGGTGCGGTTCACGTTCCCCGCGTCGCCGGTGGCCTGCCGCTGCACCACCATGGCGCCCACGCGCGAGCGCGACGACAGCTCGCGCACCGCGCGCCCCACCGAGTACGCCTGCCCCACGCCGCCCGCGTCGGGGGCGTCGGTCACCATGTGCAGCAGCCCCAGCGTGGTCCCCCCCACGCGCCCCGACAGCCGTCCGCCCCCCAGGATCGGCTGCGGCTGCCCGGTCTCGGAGATGCCGATGCGCCGCGTGAAGAACAGGTCCACCGCCTGCGGCGTCCCCGCCGAAAAGACCCCCGCGTTCTCCAGGAAGAAGGGGCGCTTCTCGGGGAAGAAGATCGGGAAGCGCGTGAGGTTCACCCGCTGGTCGTCCACCTCCACCTGCGCGAAGTCGGTGTTCACCGTCAGGTCCAGCGTGAGCGCCGGCGTCACGCCGTACTTGATCTCGCCCCCCACCTCGGGGGTGCTGGTGCGCGCCGCCTGCCCGTTGGGCCAGGTGGTGAGGCTCGACCCCAGCACGTACGGCGTCACCGTCTGGATGCGCCGCCGCGGCACCTCGAGCCCCGCGAGCTCCCCCGCCAGCGACAGCCGGTAGAGGTTGAACTGGCGCGGGATGAACGCCCAGAACAGCTCCTCGTTCTTGCGGCGGATGTTGCGCGACACGTTGAGCCCCCACGTCTGGTCGCCCCCCGCGCCGAAGCGCAGCGTCGCGAAGGGGATGCGGAACTCCGCCGTCCACCCCAGCGAATCGATGGTGGTGGCCACCGTCCAGCTGGCGTCCCAGTTCACGTTGAAGCCGCCCATCGCCCCGGCCTGCATGCGGTTCTGCCCGGGGACCATCGAGCCGCCCCCCTCCCCCTCGCGGATCACCTGCCCGTCGTACTCGA
>JBILED010000089.1:0-10128 GCA_044352305.1 Gemmatimonas sp. | reverse complement strand
GCAGGTGCCACCCCCCCAGCTGGTCGCGGGACAGCGGGGGCACCAGGCGGGTGGCCAGCACGTCACCGATGGCCAGCGCTGGCGTTGGTGCCAGCCAGGGCACCACCACGGCGCCCGCCGCAGCCACCGCCAGCCCCCCAATCGCCCATCGGCCGGCCGCCGTCATCCGCCCCCTCGGCGCCGCGGGTCCAGCGCCACCAGCGCCACGTCACTCACCAGCGAACTGCCAAGCACCGTGGCCGCGTACACCAGCGTCATCCCCTGCACCACGGGGTAGTCGCGCGCGGCAATCGCCGCCAGCATCGCGCGCCCCATCCCCGGCCACGCGAACACCTGCTCCACGAACACCGATCCGGCAATCACCCCCGGCAGCAGGAGCCCGGTCAGCACCACCAGCGGCGCGGCGGCGGGACCCAGCACATGACGCAGCGCCAGCCGCCATCCGCCCACGCCCCGCGCCGTCGCCATCCGCACATGCGGCGCCCCGCGCGCGTCGCGCACCGCCGCCCGGGCGTAGCGCGCCATCCCGGCAACTCCCGGCACGGCCAGGGTCACCACCGGCAGCACCGCGTGCCGCAGCAGCTCCACCACCCCGCCGCTCCCGGGGCGCTGCGCTGGGTCCGCCATGCCGAAGGCGGGGAGCCGCATCCACCCCGGGGCGCCCAGCGCGGCCATCCCCGAGGTGCTCACCACCACCAGTGCCAGCGCCAACCAGAACCCCGGGATGGCCTGCGCCACCGTCGTCACGGTGGTCACCCAGCGATCGGCGCGCGGCGCCAGGCGCAGCCCCTGCCAGGCCCCCACCAGCGTTCCCAGCACCACGCTGAGCGCCAGCGACGCCCCTCCGAGCCCCAGCGAGACCGGGAGCGCGTCGGCAATCACGCGCGTCACGGGAATGGACCGGGCCAGGCTGGTGCCCAGGTCGCCCTGCAACAGCGCCCCCAGCCACCGGGCATATTGCACGGGCACCGGAGCGTCCAGCCCCAAGGCCGCCCGCCGCCCGGCCAGCTCTGCCGCCGAGGCGGTGGGCCCCGTCAGCAGCACCGCCGGATCGCCCGGGGCCAGGTGCAGCAGCCCAAAGGTCAGCGTGGCCACCAGCCACAGCAGCAGGAGCGCCTCCAGGGCGCGCACGGCGAGCGTTCGCACGCAGGGAGAATGGCCTCGGGGCCCTCCCCGTCAACCCTCGTCGGCCCCCGCGTGCGTCCGATTCCGCATATTCCGGGGATGGCACCGCATCCGGGGAGGCGACGCAGGGGACGATGGTTGGCCGTGGCCGGGGCGGGGCTGGCGGTGGCCTGCGGTGCCCCCGCGCGCCCCGCCGGCGTGGTCGTCATGGCCTCCGGCACCGACCTCGAGTCCGGGAATCCGCTGGTCACCGTCCACCCCCTCTCGCGGCAGCTGCAGCGGCACGCGCTGTTCGTCACGCTGGTGCGCCTGGACGACCGGTTGCAGCCGGTCCCCTACTTCGCGCGGCGTTGGCGCTGGTCTCCCGATCGCACTGCGCTCACGCTGACGGTGTCCCGGGCGCTGCGGTGGCATGACGGCACGCCCACCTCGGCGCACGATGTGGCGTTCACCCTGGACGCCGCGCGCGACCCGGCCCTTGGGTCCCCGCGCGCCGCGGAACTGGCGTCGCTGGCCGCCGTGCGCGCGCCGGACGACAGCACCGTGCACCTGCGCTTTCACGCCCCGCAGCCCGCGCTCCCGCTGGTCCTCGCCGAGTTGCCGCTGGTGCCGCGCCACCTGCTGGATTCGGTGCCCCGCGCGCGGTGGCGCGCGCACCCCTTCAGCGGGGCGCCGGTGGGGAACGGGCCCTTCCGCTTCGCCGGGCGCACCCCGGGACGACAGTGGCGCTTCGCCCGGTGGGAGGCGTTTCCGCCCGAACTCGGGGGCGCGCCGCACCTGCGCGAGCTGGTCATCGCCGTGGTCGACGAAAGCGCCACCAAGTTCGCGGGGTTGGTGAGCGGCGAACTGGACGTGGCCGGCGTGTCCCCCACCATGGCGGCGCTGGTGCTGCGCGACCCCGCCCTCGCCCTGGAGACCCCGCCGGCGCTCTTCTCCACCGTGCTCGCCTTCAACACGACCCGCCCGCCCTTTGACGACCCGCGCGTCCGTCGGGCGCTGTCGCTGGCCATCGACCGGCGTCGCCTGGTACAGGCGGCGGTGGCCGGCTACGGCACCCCGGCCGTCGGCGCCGTCCCGCCTGGCCTCCCCTTCTCCCCGGTGGACACCCCCGTGGTCAACCGGCAGGGTGCGCAGGCCCTCTTGGACGCCGCCGGGTGGCGCCTGGTCCCGGGGCGTGCCGTGCGGGAGCGCGCGGGGCGCCCTCTCCGGGCCACCCTGCTCACCGTGGGCAGCGGCGACTTGGCAGTGGAGCAGCTGGTGCAGGCCGACCTCGCGCAGGTGGGCGTGGGCGTGGACGTGCGCGTCATGGAGCTGGGTGCCTTCCTGACCGCCCTGCGTCCCCCGGCCCGCGCGTTTGACGTGGCGGTCACCGGCGTGCCGGGGACGCTGGCGCTGGGGCATGTGCCGGCGTTGTTCGCCACCGCCCAGCAGGGAGGCGCCCTGGACTACACCGGCTTTCATTCGGCCGCGCTCGACCAGCGGCTGGCCGCCGCCGCCACCGTGCCGGTGGAGCTGCAGGGCGCCGCCTGGGCCGCCGTGGACGCCACGCTGCGGGAGGCCATGCCGGTGGCCTGGCTGTATCACGCCCGCGGCGTGCAGGGGCGCTCCCGTCGGCTGCAGGGGGTCACCATGGACCTGCGGGGCGAACTGGCCACCGTCACCCGCTGGCACCGGGAGGGCGAGCGGTGACCCCCGTCCCGCACCTGTCAGTGCTCCTGCCGGTGCAGCGGGACACCCGCCGCGCCGCCACCGCACCGGGCACTTCGCTGGGCCCGTTGGCCGACGCCTTGGCGCGCGAGCTGGAGCCGCTGCTGGCCGCCCACGCACAGGGGGCGCTCCCGGTCCCCGATGGCAAGGCGCGGCTCACCCGCATCGGCGGGCGCTGCCCGGTGCATGGCGGGCTGCTGGAATTCAACCCGTGGGATCCCCACCGCCATCGGTGCGCCGCCTGCGGGCGCGATTGGCGCGGCGCCGACCACGATGGCTGGTGGCTGCTGGGCGCCCACCTCTGGACGATGGAACGGGCGGTGCACGCCGCCCTGCTGTTTGCCCTGCGGGGCGACCGGCGCCACGCGGCCCTGGCGGGCGCCATCCTCGAGGGCGCGGCGGCGCGCTATGCGCGCTGGCCCAATCGCGACAACGTGCTGGGCCCCAGCCGCCCGTTCTTCAGCACGTACCTGGAGTCCATCTGGCTCCTGAACGCCTGCCATGCGCTGGCGTTGCTGGAGGGGGCGGACCCCGTGGGCAGCGCCGCCACCGGCGCGCAGCTGCGCGACCTGCTGGTGGCGCCCAGCGCGGCACTCGTGGACAGCTTCCCCGAGGGGCGCTCCAACCGTCAGGCGTGGAACAGCGCGGCGCTGCTGGCGGCGGCCCGGCTGCTGGAGGCGCCCGACGAGGTCGTGGCGCGCCACGCCGCCACTGTGCGCGACCTGGTGGCCCATGGGCTGCTGGACGACGGCAGCTGGTACGAGGGGGAGAACTATCACCTCTTCGCCCATCGCGGCCTCTGGTACGGGGCCCAGCAGCTGGCGGCCCTCGATCGGCCGCTCGCCCCCGCTCTCCTGGCGCGCCTGCGGGCCGGCTTCATCGCCCCCTTCGCCGGCGTGCTCCCTGACGACACCTTCCCGTCCCGGCGCGATGCGCCCTATCGCGTCTCCATCCGCCAGTGGCGGGTGGCCGAATGGCTCGAGCTGGGATGGGCCATGGGGGCCGGAACGGAGGTGGCCGCCCTGCTCACGCACCTCTATGCCCCTCCCGCCGGCATGCCGGGGCTGGGCGCCCCCGACGAGCGCGCGCGCTCCACCGCCGACGGCGAGCGCCCCACCCCCGCCGCACGGCTCACGCGGGCCGACCTCTCGTGGCGCGCGCTGGTGGCGGCCTCCCCGGAGCCGCCGCCACTCGTGGCGTGGACCCCGCGCAGCCGCCTCCTCGCGGCGCAGGGGGTGGCCGCGCTGCGCCGCGACCGGGGGCAGGTCTACGTGGCGCTTGAGGGGGGGCACCGTGGCGGCGGCCACGGGCACCCCGACCGCCTCGCGCTCACCCTGCAGCGCGGGGCGCATCGCTGGCTCGAGGATCCCGGGGCGGGCAGCTATACCAGCCGCACGCTGCACTGGTATCGCAGCACCCTCGCGCACCATGCGCCCCTGGTCAACGGGCGCTCGCAGGCGCCGGGCGACACCCATCTGCTGGCGTGGGAGGAGCGCGGGGGCGCCGGCTGGGTGTGGAAGCGCACGGCGCTGGCCCCCGGGGTCCTGGCCGATCGCGCGCTGGTGGTGTGTGACGGCTACCTGGTGGATCGGCTGGCATGGAACGCAGGGCAGGCGGTCACCCTCACGCTGCCGCTGGCCGCGGACGCCGAGGTGGCATCCGCAGGCCCCTGGGCCCCGGTCACCCTCATCGGCGGGGGTGGGCTGGAAGACGGCTGGGACTTCGCAACCGGCGCCGAAGAGACCCCGGTGACGCCAGGGCTGCGCCTGCGGGTTCCGGCGGGAGCGCCAGGTGACCCGCGTGCCACGGCGGCGTGCTGGCTGCTGGCCCCACGCGGTGCACGGCTGGTGCGCGCCTGGGTCCCCGGGCCGCCCGGGCACCCGCCGCGACGGCGGCACTGGGTCACCGTGTACGGCACGGGCGGGGTGCTCTGGAGCGTGTGGGCGTGGCCGGATGACGAGGGAACGCAGGCCGTGCGCGCGGTGGCGCCTGCCGCGGCTCCCGACGGGGGCGAGGCGGTCACCGTGACCACGGTGTGCGGGACCGCCGCCACGCACCATCCGGCGGCGCACGGGTGGCACATCGCCCTGGCCGCCGGTGGCGCACGCAGCAGCATCGACCTGGAAGGCCTGAGCGGCGCGGTGGACCACGCCGCGCCCTCGGTCGCGGAAGACCACGGCGCGCGCCCCGGGCCGGTGGTGGAGGTGCCCCTGGTGCCCCACGCGGACGAGGGGCCCGTTGGTCCGCCGGCCGGGGCGCTGGTGGTGGAGCTGGGCGAGCCCCACTACGTGGCCACGGAGCAGGCGTGGCTGGACGCGGGCGCCCCGACGGCGCACGTGGCGCTGGCTGCCACCGCCACCCACCTGGTGGTCACCGTGCGGGCGCACACCGGGTCGGCCGTCCCTCCCGACCATGCCGAGAACCGCCTGGACAACGAGCACCCCGAGGTCAACGCCGACGGGGTGCAGTGGTACCTGGGGCGCACCGCCGCGGGGTGGGCCATGGCGGGGCTGCTGCTGCCGGCGGCGGGCCCCGGGGTGCCCCATCGGCGCCTCGTGTCCGGCGACTGGCCCCTGCCTGCATCGCACCACCTTGGCACGCCAACCGGATGGATCGCGCGCCTGGCCTGGCCGCTGGAGCGCCTGCCGCGGGACCTCGACGGGCTCGTCCCCTTTGCGCTGGTCGTGAACGAGCGCCCCCCGCAGCGGACGCGGCGGCGCGGACAGCTTGTGCTCACCGGGGGCGGCGGCTTCGGCTACCTGCGCGGCGACCGGGCCGATCCCGCCACCGCGTGGCGGTTGCGCCTCCCCGTGCGACCGTGACCCGGCGCGTGGGCCAGAAACGCCGCGGCGCCCCGACGGCGCTATCTTGCGCATTCCCGCGCGTCCCGCGCCCCTGAACCCTCGGTGCGCGCCTCCCGCGTGCGCGCCGCCCCGACCGTCCCGTCCTCCCGCATGGCCGAATCCGTCCTCGACGCCGTCACCGTGGTGCTGTACGAGTCGCAGGACCCCATCAACATCGCGGCGGTCATCCGCGCGATGAAGAACATGGGGGTGCGCGACCTGCGGCTGGTGCGGCCGTGTCCCTACGATCCCAACCGCATCGAGCAGGTGGCGCATGACACCCGCGACCTGGTCGAGCGCATCCGGCACTTCGACACCCTGGAGGGCGCGCTGGCCGACTGCGTCTACGTGGTGGCGTACTCCGGCCGTCGGCGCGCCGCCCGCTGGGAGCGGCACACCCCCCGGTCGGGCGCGGCCGCCATGCTGGCGCGGGCGCCGCAGGGACGAGTGGCGGTGCTGTTCGGGCGGGAGGACCACGGGCTCCCCAACGAGGCGCTCGACGCGGCGCACGCCCTCTGCACCATTCCCACCACCGAGCACTTCTCGCTCAACGTGGCGCAGGCGTGCCTCCTGGCGCTGTACGAACTGCACCTGCTCGCGGGGGACGCCACAAAGCGTCTGCCGCCCCCGCGCCACGCGGCGGGCACCCCCACCAGCGAGGCCGTCGCGCGGGCCTTCGCCGACTTCGAGGCCGCCCTCGAGGGGATCGCGTATTTCGGCACCCGCAACCGCGAGCTGGTCATGCGCTCGGTGCGCTCGCTGCTCTTCCGCGCGGAGCCCGACGCGCGCGAGCTGCTCATGCTGCGCACGATGAGCATCGAGGTGCTCCGCACCATCGAGCGGGAGTCGCGGCTGGCGGTGCGGGCCGCGCTGGCGGCGGCCGGCGTGGCGCCCGCCGGGACGTCCGCGCCCGGGGAGCCTCCGGCCGTGCCCGCGGCACCGCTCCCGGAGGCGCTTCCGGAACCGCGCCCGGAGGACCGGCCGGGATGACCGGCGAGGCCGGGGCGGTCCCGGGGTGGGCGGAGCGGGCGGCCACGCGGATCCCGGGTGGCTCCTCCACCGGGAGCAAGCGCCCGGCGGCCCTGTTCGGCTCCCGCGCGGGCGCCCCCGGGCTCCCCACGCACCTGGTCCGCGCCAGCGGATGCCACGTGGTGGACACCGCGGGACGCCGCTACCTGGATCTCGGGATGGCACTGGGGGCCGTGGGGATCGGGTACGCCGACCGGGCCGTCACCCGGGCCGTGTGCGAGGCGGCCGCGGAGGGGCCGGTGGGGTCGCTGCCACACACCCTCGAGGTGGAGGTGGCCGAGCGGCTGGCCGAGGTGCTCCCCTGCGCGGAGCAGGTGCGCTTCCTGCGCACTGGCGCCGAGGCAACCGCCGCCGCGGTGCGCCTGGCGCGCACCCTTACCGGGCGCACGCACCTCGTGGCGTGTGGCTACTTCGGATGGCTCGACTGGTGCGGCGACGCCGAGGGGGTGCCGGCGGCGGACCGTGCGGCGGTCCGCTGGGTGCCGTTCAACGACGTCGGCGCCCTGGAGCGGGCGGTGGCCGATGGGCCGGCCCCGGCGGCGATCGTGCTGGAGCCGTTGGTCCATGACGTGGCCGACGCCGCGTGGCTGGCGGCGGCGCGGCGGCTGGCGGACGGCGCCGGCGCCCTCCTGGTGTTCGACGAAGTCAAGACCGCCTTCCGCGTGCGGACCGGCGGGGTGCAGGCGCTCCACGGGGTCGTCCCCGACCTCGCGACGGTGGGGAAGGCGCTGGCGAACGGCTATCCGCTGGCTGCGGTGGTGGGGCGCCGTGGCGCGATGGAGGCCGCCAGGCGCACCTGGATCTCCTCCACGGCGGCGGCGGAGGCCACCGGTCTGGCGGCCGCCCGCGCGGTCCTCGACTGGCATGCGCGGGCCCCGGTCCCCGCGCGGATGGCTGCGGTGGGGGCGCGCCTGCGCGAGGTCACGGCGGTGCTCCTGGCGCGGCACCCGGGGCTCGGCGTGCGCGCCGTGGGGCCCGACGTGATGTGGCGCCTCGAGGCCGACCGCCCGGAGGCGCTCGACCACCTGGTCGCCGAGGCGGCCCGCGCCGGGGTGCTCCTGAAGCGCGGGGCCTACCAGTTCGCCGCGCTGGCGCACGAGGAGGCCGCCGAGGAGGAGCTGGCGGTGGCGCTGGCTGCGGCGGTCCCGGTGGCCGAGGCCGCGCTGGTGGCCGCGCTGGCGGACGCTCCCGTTCCCGCCGCACCCGACCCGTGACGCCGCGCCCAGGCCGTTTCCCCTCGACCCCGATCCCCGGAGGCTCCCGCCCATGGCCCTGACCGTTGCCGAGGCCCCGCCGCTCGCGGACATGCCGCTGGTGGATGTGCCGCTGCTGGACGTCCACGCGCACTTCCACACCCCCGCGTCCAACCGCTCCGACTGGCAGCGGTACAACGACGCGCGGCTGGAGGCCGGCGACCGCATGGGCGTGCGCTGTCATGTGGCCTCGGTGCTGGGGTCGTGGGGGGCCACCTCCCCCACGTACTTCACGTCGCCGCGCGACCAGACCGCGGCCAACCGCTGGATGCTCGACTACGCCGCGCAGCAGGGGCCGCGCGTGCGGGCGTATGTCGCCGTCAACCCGAACTTCACCGCGCATGCCCTGACGGAGATCACGCGCGGGGTCGCCGACGGGGCGGTGGGGATCAAGCTGGCGGCGGGGCGCAAGGCGGATGACGTGCTGCTCGACGACATCGCCGCCGCCGCCGCCGAGCACGACCTGCCGGTGCTGCAGCACGTCTGGCAGCATCGCCAGCGCGAATGGCCCGGGCAGGATGCCTCGGATGCCGTGGAGCTGGCGCGGCTGGCGGCGCGCCATCCCCGCACGCGGTTCCTGCTGGCCCACATCGGCGGCGGCGGCGACTATGCGCACACGTTTCCGGCCATGCAGCCCTGGCCCAACCTCGTGTGCGACCTGTCGGGGTCGGGGATCGACCGGGGAATGCTGGATGCGGCGCTGGCCGGGGTGGGGGCGCGGCGCCTCCTGTGGGCGGCCGACCTCACGCTCTGCACGGCGCTCACCAAGTGGCGGGCGCTCGCGCACACCGGGGCCGACGCGGAGGCGCTGGCCGACATCGCGTGGCGCAATGCCGTGCGGCTGTTCCCGCCGGGAACCTTCGACGCCGTGCTGGGGGATGTGCGCCCCCCGCGGGACGACGCATGACCAGCGGCACGCCGGTGGACCCCACTCCGTCGCCCACCGCCCCCATTGACGTGACGGCGTGGGTGGGCGGGTACCCGTTCCGCGAGGTGCCGCACCCCGAGCCGGCCACCCTGGTGCAGGTGCTGGCGCGGGAGGGGTTCGGGGGGGCGTGGGTGGGCTCGTTGCCGGGGGCGTTTCACCGGGACCCGCTGCCGGCCAACCGCACGCTGTACCGCGCGCTGGCCCCGCACCGGGCGTGGCTGCACCCGGTGCCCCTCGTGCGCCCTGACTGGCCGCACTGGGAGCGCCAGCTGGCGGAGGCGGTGGCGGAGGGGGCGCCGGCGGTGTGCGTGCACCCCACACGGTGGGGGCTGGGCGACGGGCACCCGGCGGTGGACGACCTGGTGCGCGCCTGTGGGGACGCCGGCGTGGTGATCCACTGTCCGGTGCGTTTCGAGGACCTGCGGCAGCGGCACCGGTTGGACAGCGCGGGTGACGTCTCGGCGGCCTTCCTGCGTCGGCTCGTCCGGGGAGCAGGCGTGCGGGCGGGGGTGGTGGTGGCCGGTGCCGGGCGCGCGCTGATCGAGGAGGTGTGGTGGGGGCTCACGCCGGGGGAGCAGCAGCGGGTGTGGTTCGACTTCCACTGGGTGTGGGGGCCGCCCGAGGACCATTTCGCGCATGTGGTGGAGACGGTGGGGCCGGGGCGCCTGGCGTGGAGCAGCTGGTGGCCGCTGCGCCTGGTGCAGCAGGCCGGGGCGCTGGTGGACCTGCTGCCGGCGGCGGCGCGGCGCCGACTGGCAACGGAACCGTTGGCCGACGGGCGGACGATCCAGGCGGCGGCGCTGGCGCTGCGAGGGGTGCCTGCCGCGGGATGAACCGCGCGGCGGTGGCGGGCGCGCGCGGAACCTTTGGCGGCCGTCGGGCATTGGACGTCGGTTTCGGACGCGACGCTCGGCGGGCGCGTCCGTGCATCTGGTTGTCGTCGCACGGGTTGCGCGTGCGCGACGGAGGCGCGCGCTGTCCGGAATCCCCTTGCGTACAACTACGGTGCGGGTGATTTTTCCAGCTTGCCCCGGAGTGCGTGCCGTCACCGGATGCGCCAAAGCGCATCGGCGGCGTGTCGCACTGCGGGCCACCTCACGGGATGCCGACGCGGAAGGCCGCGGCGGGCCATCCCGGTGTCCAGCCACCATGCTTCCCCGGCCCCAGGTCTGATGACGGTCAAGAAGAAGTGGACGGTGATCCCCGGGTTCCTCGCCCTCGCGGCAGCGGCCACGCTGCTGTC
>JBILED010000321.1:0-2768 GCA_044352305.1 Gemmatimonas sp. | reverse complement strand
CGAGTCGCCGCGGTCGCGGCTGCGGAAGACGCGGTTGGCGGCCACCAGCAGCACGCCGGGGTCGTGCGCCGAGCGCATGAGCGGCGTGTCCCAGTGGAAGCGGAACGCCTCGCCGCGCGCAGCGTTGGAGACGTTCTGCGCGGTGGGGCGGATGGAACGCGACTCGCCGGTGACGATGTTGCGGCGGATGAGGTTGCCGTCCTGCGACTCGGTGTAGACGATGCGGCTGTCGCGCAGGTCGGGGAGCGCCACGAAGCCGTCGCCCCCGAGGATCTGGAACCAGTCCTGGTTGAAGATCCCGCGGCTCATCCGCGAGGCGCTGGGGCCGCACCAGTTGTAGTTGTCCTGCATGCCGCCGCACACGTTGTACGGCTGCTCCATGTCGTAGCTCACGTGGTAGAACAGCCCCACCGGCAGGTTGGGGATGAACTGCCAGGTGCGGCTCTGGTCCCAGGAGACTGCCAGCCCGCCGTCGTTGCCGGTGAGCAGGTGGCGCGGGTTGGCGGGGTTGATCCAGATGGCGTGGACGTCGTCGTGGGTGACCAGCGCGGCGTCGGTCTCGAAGGTGCGCCCGCCGTCCACCGAGAGGTGCAGCCCCACGCCCCCCAAGTAGACGCGGTCGGGGTTGACCGGGTCGATGCGCAGCTGGCTGAAGTACATGGGGCGCGCGTTGGTGCTGCTCATCTTGGTCCAGGTGGCGCCGCCGTCGGTGGAGCGGTAGGTGCCGGTGGCGCCGGTGGTGGCGCCCTGCGGCGCCATGCCGGGGCCACCCTGGCCGCCCGCCCCGCCCCCCGCCCCGCCGCCTTGGCCCCGACCGCCGGCCGCGGCGCCCGCGGGGCCTTCGACCAGCGCGTACACGATGGTGGGGGAGTGCCGGAACACGTCCACCGCGATGCGCCCCAGCGGGCCGGTGGGGAAGCCGGCGCCGGTGACCTTGGTCCACGTGTCGCCGCCGTCGGTGCTCTTGTACAGCGCGCTGCCGGGGCCGCCGCCGTTCATGCAGCAGGTGCTGCGCCGCCGCTGGTACAGGCTGGCGTACAGGACGCTCGGGTCGGACGCGGCCATGACCAGGTCGTTGGCCCCGGTATCGTCGTCACCGGCCAGCACCTTCTTCCAGGTGAGTCCGCCGTCGGTGGTCTTGAACACGCCGCGATCGCCCCCCGGGCCATACAGCGGCCCGGTGGCCGCCACCAGCACCACGTTGGCGTTGGTGGGGTGGATGACGATGCGGTTGATGTGCTTGGAGTCGGGGAGCCCGACGAGCGCGAAGTGCTTCCCGCCGTCGGTGGACTTGTAGACGCCGCTCCCCCACGAGCCGCTCTGGCGGTTGTTGGACTCGCCGGTGCCCACCCACACCACGTCGGGGTCCTGCTGCGACACGGCCACGTCGCCGATGGACATGAGCCCCTGGTCCTGGAAGAGGGGCGTGAAGGTGGTGCCGTTGTTGACCGTCTTCCACACGCCGCCGTGCGCGGTGGCCACGTAGAACAGCGCGGGGTTGGCCTCGTACACCGCCACGTCGGCGATGCGCCCCGACATGGTGGCGGGGCCGATGGAGCGGAAGTGCAGCGCGTTGAACTCGGTGGCCACCGGGATGGGGCCGGTGACGGGCGCCGGGGCCGCCGCCTTGGCCTTGCCACGCTGCGCGCCGGCCGCCGAGGAGAGGAGGGCCGCGCCGGCCAGGGAGAGGAGCGCCGGACGGACGGCCGCGCGCACCAACGACGAAGACATGGGCGGGATGGGCGGAGGGTGGACACACGCGGGGCCAAGCCCCGAACCCGCCTAACGTGCGCCCCGATCTCCCGGACGGCAACTCACCGGCCGTCCCGCTCCATCTGCCCCTCCACCTGCAACGCCCCCCGCCCCCCCAGCCCCTCGGCCGTTACCGCATGAAGTGGCAGGTGTAGCCGCCCGGGTTCTTCCGCAGGTAGTCCTGGTGGTATCCCTCCGCCGGCCACCACGTGGCCTCGGGCACCACCTGCGTCACCACCGGCGCCGGCCACGCCCCCGACGCGTCCACCTCCCCCTTCACCCGCTCCGCCGTGGCCTGCTGCGCCGGCGTGGTGTAGAAGATGGCGCTGCGGTACTGCGTCCCGATGTCGTTCCCCTGCCGGTCGGCCGTGGTGGGGTCGTGCATGCGGAAGAACCAGTCGCGCAGCAGCACCGCGTACGGCAGCACCGCGGGGTCGAACACCACCCGCACCGCCTCGGCATGCCCGCTCTTGCTGTGGTGCGTGTCCTCGTAGCGCGGGTTGGCCACCCACCCGCCGGTGTAGCCCACGTCGGTGTCGATCACCCCGGGGATGGCGCGGAGCAGCTCCTCCATCCCCCAGAAGCAGCCCCCGGCCAGGATGGCCACTTCGTGCGCGGAGGCCGTGCCTTCGGTGTGCGTCTCGGTGCTCACGGCGTCTCCGTGGAGGAATCGGGGGTGGACTCGGCCGGCAGGCCGAACAGCGGGAGGAATTCCACGTACCCCTGCGCGGCCAGCTCGGTCACGGGGACAAAGCGCAGCGAGGCGGAGTTGATGCAGTAGCGCAGCCCGCCGTCCTCGCGCGGGCCGTCGGGGAACACGTGCCCCAGGTGCGAGTCGCCGTGGCGCGAGCGCACCTCCACGCGGCGCATGCCGTGGCTGCCGTCGGCATGCTCGGTGACGTTGGACGCCACGGGCCGGGTGAAGCTGGGCCAGCCGGTGCCGGAGTCGAACTTGTGCACGCTGGCGAACAGCGGCTCGCCGCTGACCACGTCCACGTACAGGCCGGGCTCGTGGT
>JBILED010000020.1:0-27206 GCA_044352305.1 Gemmatimonas sp. | reverse complement strand
GGGGGCATGGCGACCCCATGGAGGTGGCGCTGCTGGACCGCGTGGCGGCGGGGGGGGACGACGGGCCGGCGCTGCGCCGCGACTGGCCGCGGCTGGCGGAGCTCCCCTTCTCGTCGGCGCGCGCGCGCATGACCACGCTGCATGCCCACCCCGACGGCGGGTGGGTGCTGTTCCTCAAGGGCGCGCCCGAACGGGTGCTGCCGCGGTGCGCCCACGTGGGCCCGCTTGACGCGCCGGCGCCGCTGGACGGGGCGGGGCGCGCGGCGCTGGCCGGGCGGGTGCAGGCAATGGCGCACGAGGGGCTGCGGGTGCTGGCGGTGGCGGCGCGGCGCCTCCCCGCGCGCGCCGAGGTGGGGCTCACCGAGGGGGACGAGGCGGAGGCGTGCTGCCTGGGGCTGGTGGGGCTGGCCGACCCGCCGCGCCCCGAGGCCGCCGCGGCGGTGGCCGCCTGCCACGATGCCGGCATCCGCGTGGTGATGATCACCGGCGACCACCCCGACACCGCCGCCGCCATTGCGCGCGCGGTGGGGATTGCCGACGCCGGCGCCCCGCCCCCGGTGACCGGCGCCGAGCTGGCCGGGTGGGACGACGCCACGCTGGCCGCGCGGTGCGACGAGGTGCGCGTGTACGCGCGCGTGGCCCCCGAGGAGAAGATCCGCGTGGTGCGCGCGCTGCAGGCGCGCGGCGCGTACGTGGCCATGACCGGCGACGGCGTGAACGACGCCCCCGCGCTGCAGCAGGCCGACATCGGCGTGGCCATGGGGCGCACCGGCACCGACGTGGCGCGCGAGGCCTCGGCCATGGTGCTGGCCGACGACCACTTCGCCACCATAGTCGCGGCCGTCGAGGAGGGGCGCCGCGTCTACGACAACGTGCGCAAGTTCATCCGCTACATCCTCACGGGGAACTCCGCCGAGCTGTGGCTGCTGCTGCTGGCGCCGCTGTTCGGGTTGCCCATCCCGCTGCTCCCCATCCACATCCTGTGGATCAACCTCGTCACCGACGGCCTGCCGGCGGTGGCGCTCTCGCTGGAGCCCGCCGAGCCCGACGTGATGCGCCGTCCGCCGCGTCCGCCCTCGGAGAGCGTGTTCGCGCACGGCCTGTGGCAGCACGCGCTGCTGCTGGGGCTCCTCATCGCCGGCAGCGCGCTGCTGGTGGAGGCGTGGGCCTCGCAGGCGTCGCCGGGGCACTGGCAGACCATGGTGTTCACCGTGCTGGCGCTGGCGCAGCTGGGGCACGTGCTGGCCGCGCGCACCGAACGGGTGCCGCTGTGGCAGTGGCGGCGGCAGGGGAACCCGGCGCTGTGGTGGGCCGTGGGGGGGACGGCGGCGCTGCAGGTGGGCATCTTGTACGTGCCGCTGGCCAACCGGCTGTTCAAGGTGCAGCCGCTGACGGCGGCGGAGCTCGTGGTGTGCGTGGCGCTGGCGCTGGCGGCGCCCGCCGCGGTGGAGCTGGAGAAGTGGCGGCGGCGGGTGGTCGCGGCGCGGGATTCGCGACAGGAGCCACGACAGGCCATGGGAGGCGAGGCGTGACGGGAATGGAAGCATTGCCCGCGGGCGTGGTGTTCGCGGGGACGGCGGCGGTGCTCATCGCGGCGGCCGTGGTGCTGGCGCGCACCGCCGACCAGCTGGCCGAGCGCACCGGGATCGGCCGGGTGTGGGTGGGATCGGCGCTGCTGGCCATGGCCACCTCGCTCCCCGAGTTGGGGGTGGAGATCGCGGCGGTGCGGCAGGGCGCCATTGACCTGGCGGTGGGGGACATCTTCGGCTCGAGCATGGGGAACATGCTCATCCTGGCCGTGCTGGCGTTTACGCCGCCACGGGACGCGCTGTTTCGGCGCGCATCGCCCGACCACACGCTGGCCGCGTCCTTCGCCATCGTTGCCACCGCACTGGCCGGGGTGCTGGTGTTCACGCGGAGCCCCGCGGTGTTGGGCGGTGTGCACCCGGGGACGCTGGGGCTGCTGGCCACGTTCCTCCTAGGGTCGTCCGTGGTGTATCGGCAGGGGCGGTGGGCTGACGGGCACGCGCCGCCGCCGCCGCCGCCGTCCGGGGCGGGCGCGCCGGCCGCGGCCCCCGCGCATCACCCCCCCGGCGCCTGGCGCCGCCCGGCGGCGGAATTCGCCGCCGCCGCGGCGGTGCTGCTGCTGGTGGCGCCCAGCTTCGCGCACAGCGCGGCCGACCTGGCCGAGTCCACCGGGGTGGGGCAGACGGTGTTCGGCACGCTGGTGGTGGGGCTGGCCACGTCGCTGCCGGAGATCGTCACCTGCATCGCGGCGCTGCGCATGGGCGCCCCTGACCTGGCGGTGGGGAACCTGTTCGGCTCCAACCTGTTCAACACGGTCATGTTCGTGCCCATGGAACTGGCGCACCCGGGCGCGTCGCTCTTTGCCGTGGCGTCGCCGGAACATGGGCTCACCGCGTTGCTGGCGATCATCCTGATGGCGCTGGGGAGCGCCTCGGTGGCGTTCCGCGCCGAGCGGCGGGTGGCGATGGCCGAGCCGGGGGCGGTGCTGATGCTGGTGACGTACGTGGCCGGGGTGCTGCTGCTGGTGCAGCGGAGCGCGGGGGGGTAGGCGGCGCGGGGGCGCGCCGTGGATTGTGTCCGGTTTTGCCCCGATGGTGCGCGGATCGCGGCGGTGGCATCGTCCCGGTGCGCTGGCGGGACGGGATTTCCGCCGGCGGAGACTTCCCGCAGGACGCTGTCGGAAGTCCGTGGCCAGGGAGTTCGACCCTGGACACAGGTGGTGGGGTCGCTGGCCATCACCGACGTCCCGGTTTCCGGGACACCTGCGCCGGACCCGTCCGGCACGGGCAAGCCTGCCGGCGAGATCACTGCAGATTACTGCGTTGATGTCGAACCGAGACCGCCGGCAGGCGCCAGCGTGGGATCCCCGTCGGGTGGAAGGAGGCCCTGTGCCTCTGCCCATCCGGCGGGGATTTCGTCATCCCCGCCGGGGCGGTGCCTGCGCGGTGGGCCGGCGGATCCTGCGGCCGCCGCCCGCGCATCTCGCGCGTATCTTTGCCGCGTGACGCGGCGCAGGGGCGCCATGCGTCGCCGCGCTCCCTCTTGCCCTCCTGCCCATGCGCACCCTGCTTGCCGTGCTCGCCGGCTACCTCGTGATGTCGCTGCTGGTGTTCGGCGTGCTCACCGGCGTGTACCTGGCCGCCGGCCCCGAGTTCGCCTTCCAGCCCGGCCGCTACGACGTGTCGCTGGGGTGGGCCGTGGTGATGATCGTGGTGGGGATCGACGCCGCGCTGGTGGGGGGCTTCGTGGCGCACCGCCTGGCGCCGTCCATGCGCACGCTGCAGGCGCTGGCGGCAGTGGTGGTGGTGCTGGGGCTCACCATGGCCATGGCCTCCCTCAACGCGCCGGAGGATGCCACCACGGCGGTGCGCACCGGCGCGGTGGCCAGCATGGACGCCATGATGCAGGCGCGCACCCCCACCTGGGCCGCGGTGCTCAACCCCGTGCTGGGGATCATCGGCGTGTTTGCCGGCGGGTGGCTGAGCGGCCGGGTGGGCGCCAAGGCGCGCGCCGCCGCGCAGTAGGCGCGCGACGATGCGACAGGTGGCCGACGTGGTGGTGTGCGGCGCCGGCATTGCCGGCGTGGCGGTGGCGCGCGCGCTGGCGGTGACGCACGGCGTGAAGCGCGTGCTGCTGGTGGACGAGCGCCCGCCGCTGTCGCTCACCAGCGACAAGAGCACCGAGGCGTACCGCAACTGGTGGCCCGGCCCCGACGCGGCCATGGTGCAGCTGATGAACCGTTCCATCGACCTGCTGGAGCAGTGGGCCGACGCCGGGGGCAACCGCATCCGCCTGAACCGGCGCGGCTACCTGTACTGCACCGCACGCGCCGAGCGGGCCGCGCAGTACGTGGAGGACGCCGCGCGCGCCAGCGCGCAGGGTGCGGGGCCTGTGCGCACCTATCGGTCCGTGGCCGATGCGGCGGGGTATCAGCGCAGCGCCGACCTGGGGTACGCTGGCCACCCCGAGGGGGCGGACCTCTTTCTGGATGGCGACGCCATTCGTGCGCACTTCCCGTGGCTGGCGCCCAACATCGTTGCCGTGCTGCATGCGCGGCGGTGCGGGTGGGTGAGCGCGCAGCAGCTGGGGATGCAGCTGCTGGAGGAGGCGCGCGCCGCGGGGGCCGAGCTGCTGGCGGGGTCCGTGACCGCGGTGCACGCTGCGGGGGGGCGCGTGACCGACGTGACCGTGGTGGGGGCGGACGGGCTCACGCACCACGTGGCGTGCGGGGCGTTCGTGAACTGCGCGGGCCCCATGCTGCGCCAGGTGGGGCAGCTGGCCGGCGTGGCGCTGCCCGTGTTCTCGGAGGCGCACTACAAGGTGTCGCTGGAGGACACGCTGGGGGCGGTGGACCGTGGCACCGGGCTGGTGATTCTCGACGATCCCATGGGGTTGCCGTGGGACGACGACGAGCGGGCGGCGCTGGCGGAGGACCCCGAGCATGCGTGGCTGGCGGGGGCGTTCCCGGCGGGGATTCACCTGCGCCCCGAGGGGTACGGCGCCAGCCGCACCGTGCTCATGCTGTGGGACTATCACGGCGACCACCGGCATGATCCTGCGCCCTTCCCCATGCCCGGCGACGATGCGTACCCCGAGGTGGTGCTGCGCGGGATGACGCGGCTGGCGCCCGGGCTGGCGGGGTACCTGGCGCGGGTGCCCAAGATGTGGATGGACGGCGGCTACTACACCAAGACGCAGGAGAACCGGCCGCTGGTGGGGGCCGTGGGCCCCGAGGGGAGCTGGGTGCTGGGCGCGTTGTCGGGCTTTGGCGTGATGGCGGCGCCGGCGTGCGCCGAGCTGCTGGCGGCGCAGGTGACCGGGGCGGGGGTGCCGTCGGACAGCGCGCCGTGGGCGGCGGCGATGCGCCCGGACCGGTACGCGGATGCGGCGTATGTGGCGCGGTTGGCGACGTGGGGGGGGACGGGGCAGCTGTAGGGGGGGATGGTTCGGGGTGCGCCGTATCCTGAACGAGGGGCACGCCATGCTTCAGGATACGGTTCCAGGGTGCCGGGGAAGCGGGGTGGGGCGCAACTGACGGGGCGACTGACGAGGCGCTGACGGGGCGCTGACGGGGCGCTGACGGGGCGGTGGCGGGGTGGGGCATGTCTCCCTCCGTTCCCTCCCGTGTCGTCCCCGCCCGACCGCGCAGCTGGCGGACTCGCGAATATGCACTATTGTATATAATTCGTTCAGGTCAGCCCCTTGCGTGAGCGTCCACTCGTGTGGGTGGGGCGCTCCCGCGAGGCCGTCCGCGCGCGAACTGATCGGGCTCAACTTGATGCGTGTGCAGTGGGGGATGGTGCCCGCGGATTGGAAACCGCTGGCTACCGTGGGCCACGGGACGGCGGAACTTCGGGTCCGGCGTGGCGGCGCGTTTCGCGTGGTGTATGTGGCCAGCTTTCCGGAGGCGATCTACGTGTTGCACGCATTCGAAAAGACGTCGCGCAAGACCGCGCGCCTCGATCTGGAACTCGCGCGGCTTCGATACCGCACCGTGCTGGCCAGCTGGCGGGGGCGCTGACGCATGCCCCGCGCCCTCAACCCCTCCACCGGCAATGTCTTCGCCGACCTCGGCTTTCCTGCCGCTGAGGCGGCCCATTTGCGCATCCGTGCGGAGTTGATGCTGCGCATAGCGCGGGAGCTTGCCGCCCGAGGGCTCACCCAGGCGCGCGCGGCCACGCTGCTGGGGGTGACTCAGCCGCGCATCAGCGCGCTGGTGCGGGGCCGCATGGACCGCTTCAGCATTGACACCCTGGTGGAGATGCTGGACCGGCTGGGGGTGACGGTGACGGTCACCGTGCGCAAGCGGCGGGGGGCCGGGTAGGGGGCGGAGAGACGGGCGAATGACGGTTCGCTGACGCCGTGCGAGGTTCAGCCCGTGAAACGAGCGGCTCCTGCTGGCGCTCGCGCCGTGGACGCACAGGAAGGCTGGGCAGGGGCTCTACCGCGCCCCGTTCTCCCCGTTCCCCCCGTTCTCCACCAGCCGCGTCGCCAGGCGCAGCTCCACCCCCACCGCCTGCATCATGCGCAGCGCGGTCTCCAGCCCCACCTGCGCGCGCCGCCCGTTCTCGGCCTCATTCCACAGCCGCACCCCCACGCCGGCCAGCACCGCCGCCTGCGCCTGCGTGAGCTGCCGTTCTCGGCGCGCCGCGCGCAGCTGCGCGCCGAAGTCGCGGTGTGACTGCACCACCAAGTGGCCATCCATCATGCGTCGCACTTCCCCGCGTCGTATTCCATAAACGGAAGATTGCCGTCCTCTCCGAATGCTTCGGTCGTGAAACCACGACCGCTTGCCGTGCGTATTCCCTTTATGTAACGCAGTGAGTGAACCGGCACGGCAATCACCAAGGCAGGTGGATGACCAAATGGGCCACAGGTGCAATGGTAACCCGTCGCCACCGCCGTGCAACACGGACGAGCCCGCATGAGGGGCTCAGGTGCGCCGCGACTGTCAGACCCCCCGGGCATCATGCGGGAGCTCAGGGCCCCTCGACCACGGCGACGTGGCACCGCTGCATGCCATGCGGTGCATACAGCACGCACCGCTGCGCGCCGTCGCCGGCGATCGACGCACCGGACCCTGGGCGCACCTCTCACCGCCGTCCGCGGAGCCCCTCATGGTCATGCTCTCTCCCGCTGTCACCGCGCACAACCTCACCGCGTGGTTTCTCGTGCACCCCGCCGCCACCGGCCGCGACTACGCCGTGCTGGAGGCGGCCATCGCGCACCAGCAGGCGGTGCTGCACGAGACCGGGCAGGTGAACCAGCTGCTCATCGAGAACCTGGGGGACGTGGATCTGTTCATTCAGGCCGGCGATATCGTCAAGGGGGGCAAGCAGGACCGCACGCTGGGGTCCGACTTCATCGTCCCCGCACGTTCGGGGCGGCTGCCGCTGCCGGCCTTTTGCGTGGAGCACGCACGGTGGTCGCCGCGCCGCGCCGAGCCGGTGGCGCACTTCTCCGAGTCCAAGCATGCGGTGGCCAGCAAGAAGGCAAGGCTGGCGCTGCTGATGGAGCGCGACCAGCGGGCCGTGTGGGACAGCGTGGGTGACGAGCAGCGGAGTCTGCGCGATGTGCTGGACGACGAGGTGCGCGCGGACCTCTCCCCCAGCAGCCTGGAGCTCACCTACGAGCACGACGCCGTGCGCATGGCGGTGGACGACTACTTCCCCGCGCTGGACCGCGCGGTGGCGGGCGCCGGCGACGCCGTGGTGGGGGTGGTGTGGGCCATCAACGGTCGGCTGAGCCACGCCGACCGGTACGGGCACTCGGCGCTGTTCGCCAAGCTGTGGCGCAAGCTGCAGCGCGCGGCGGCCACGGAGGCGCTGGGGCTGCGCCCCATCGCCACCCGGAATCACCATGGCCACGACGGTGACTTGGATCGGCTCCCCGAGGAGGGCACGATTCGCGCCTTCCTGGGGATCGATACCCCCGAGGCCTGGATGCCGCAGCAGGAGGAGCAGCTACCGCCGCGCACGCGGCTGCGCACGGAGGGGCGGCAGCGGCGGGAGGACGACCCGGCCATCCTTTGGAACGCGCGGGTGCTCCGGTTTGCCGCGCATGACATGGAGGCGGCGGGGGAGGCGGTGCACGTGGCGGTGGTGGCGGGGTGAGGGACGACGATCCGAACGGCGTGGTCGCTATCGACACTTCCATCCAAAGGTCCGGATCCGCGCCTCGGGCTCCTGGCAGATCGTGCAGCGCCCTCCCAAGAAGTTGTGCCGGCCAAGGACCGCCGCAGGCATCGATGTGGGCGCCGGCCGAGGAGGGGCTGGTGGGGGCGTCTGGGTGCGCCGCGCATCGGCGCGCAGTCGGGAGAATCCCGTCCCAAGGGGCCCATGGCCTGCCTCGCGCGCCTGGCGCTCGGTGTCAAGGTGGCCATTGCACAGGAACAGCGATTCCGAGGATCGGGTCAGCGCCACGTACAAGAGGTTTTCCTCCTGGATCCGCTCCCATTCGAGGGTCGCTCGGCTGCTGGGCAACAGGTCCAGCCGGATGAGGAAGACCCGACGTGCCTCCAGCCCCTTTGCGCGGTGGATGCTCATCAGGCGAACCGCGCCCTTGCGCTCAGCAAAGGCGGCGTCGATCAGCTCATGCACCTGCTCATAGGACCTCGGAGTGCCGGGAATCATGGTGAGCAGGAGGCTCGCATGTTCCGCCTTGGAAAGGCCGTCGCCGGACGCGCTGTCGTCATTCATGCTGAGCTCCGTGAGCACGGTCCGCAGCTCCGCAATGGGGCAGGTCCCCTCAAGGCGTCGCAATAGGTCGGCGATCCCATTCGTCTTATCTTCCGGCGCATCAATCCACGCCGGCCGCCCCATCCGGCCAAGCGCCGACCACAGGTGCAGGAGGGGCTCCAGGTTACGGGAAAGCACCAGGTCGCCCGGCTCCATCCGCCCAAGCGCCTTGGTCACGTGCAGTTCGTCCAGCTGCCCCTCCGGCGCTTCAGGGCGCGCCTGGATCGCGGGCACAATCCGGCGGGCGAGCGCGACGTGCCTTTGTGGGCATCGGTAGCTGATGGACAGCGGCAGGGGGGTTGCCCGAAGCTCCTGTTCGATGCGGCGCATCGACTCCGGATCCGCCCCCTGGAAACCGTAAATGGCTTGGGCCGGATCGCCGACAAACACGATCCGCCCACCAGGCGCCCGGCTGGCCCGAACCAACGCCAGCTGCAGCGCGTTGAGGTCCTGCGCCTCGTCGACAAAGATCCATCGGTAGACGGGTTTCACCATCTGCTGTGCAAGCGGCACCCAGACCATGTCGGTGAAGTCGATGGACCCGCGGAGTGCCAGCCGTTTGCCCTGCTCAAGCAGCGAAGGCACCAGGGGGAAGCAGGCTGCCAGCAGCGGTTCATGCCGAGGGTAATTGACAATCTCCGAATAGCGGGAAACCAGTTGCTCCAGCGATCGAACGTCGGACGGCGGCGTCTGGGTTTGGCGTACGAAGCGCAACAGGGCCGTCAGGTCCCGGACGACATACCGCTGCTCTTTGACCGGCACGGCGGGCAGGTTCCGCACGGCCTCCGACGCTATCTGCCAATACTTGCGGCGGTCCGGGTCCCCGACCTTCACACCATGGCGCTCCAGCCGTCCTCGGCCGTAGGCATGAAAGGTGCTGGCCTTGAGCACGCCGGTGCGCGCATTGAGCGTCATGGCAATGGCCTTGTTGAACGCCAGAAACAGCGTAGCGTGCCGGTCCTCGACCGGGATCGCCTCGGCCATCATCAGCAGCGTGGTCGTCTTCCCGGATCCGGCCACCGCCTGGACGATGGCATCCCCAGTGCCGCGGCGAAGCCACTCGAGCACGCGCTCTTGATACGCTGACGGCTGCGAGACCATGACGATGAGGGGGGGTGCGGGGTGGGCCCGCCCCGCGAGGGGCCGGCGAGCGTCGCTCCGGGTGCGTGCGAACCCTCAACGCTACGATGCTGGCCCGCTTCGCGCGAGGCCAGCGGTGGCAGTGATCCGGTGCGGTGACCACGCGCGGGCGGGGAGCCGGGGCGCAGGAGTTGACGCAGCGCGCGGTCGCAAGTGATCTGGTGCCTTGCAGCGAAATCCACGGCGCCGGTGCATTGTTCACGTAACAATGCACCGGCTTTTCCCTTGAACCGCACGATGCAGGAATTCGTCCTGGCCTCACTCCGTGGGCTTGGCTCCGCCTAGCCGCCAATCATCAGGGCCTGGGCCCCGCCGCAGTCGGCACCACCCGGTCATACGCATCGGCATTCCGCATACGGAGCAAATCGCAGGATAGGCACCCCAACGGACGTCATCTCCCTTTGCGACACCCTCGTCGCTGACTACGCGCGCTTCGCGCGCTCCTTCACCACCATCGCGCCAAGGACATCGCCGACCTGGTGGCCGTGGCCTACGCCAACGGGCCCTACTGGCCGGAGCCGCTACCGCAGGTCAACCCGCGCTACAAGGCCGACGACGATGTGGACACCCTCGCTGCGCGCGGCGAGGTGCACCCCGACGTCGCCCGCATCTTCCGTTTCAACGATGAACGGAAAGACGGCACCACTGGCGCCCCGCTCCGGCTGCACCGTCACCAGCGCGAGGCGCTGGCCTTCGGCACTAGCCGCCAGAGCTTCGTGATCACCACGGGTACCGGCTCCGGCAAGGCGCTCTGCTTCTTCGTCCCCATCATCAACGCCATCCGCAAGGCGAAGGCGGTTGATCCGGCGCCCCGCACGCGTGCCATCTTCGGCGATCGCACGCGCCGCTGGGAGGTAGGGAAGCCGGCGGTGCTGACGCCGAACCTTCTTCAACTGCAAAACGGCCCGACGAAAGCCAATGCGGCCCGGGCGGCGGACATCACGCATATCCGGACGTGGCAAGGGTGGCTCTACCTCGCGGTCGTGATCGATCTGTTCTCCCGCAAAGTGGTCGGGCGGGCCGCGGGACCGACGATCCACCACCATCTGGTATTGAACGCGCTCGCCTCAGCCGTGAAGCAGCGCCGGCCCCATTGGACCATTATTCACGCCGAACAGGGCGTCCAGTTCGGCTGTGATGCCTGGCGGCGCTATTGTCCCGCCAATTACCTCGAGCCGAGCATGGGCAAAAAGGGCAACTGCTGAGACAACATTGTCGTCGACTCGTTCTTGAGCAGCTTGAGGAAGGAGCGCATCAAGATGCGCATCCATCCGACCCGCGACGAGGTGCTGGCGGACATCGCCGACTACATCTATTGTTTCCACAACTGCACGCGGCGGCACAGCCATCTTGGCGGCGTCAGCCCTGAAGATATTGAAGCGGCTCACAAGGGTGGTCGCCACCGAGCCAGCGCGTAAAGAGGTAGCCCAACTCTCCACGAAAGTCTGGTAACTCCGCGTCCTGATTCAGAAGTTTGTGGTAGTCGGCGTGTAGTCAGTGTCCTTGTCAAACCTTTGAGGGGAGGTAGCCATGAGTGCAGAGGATCCACGGCCGGAATTCTGGTTGCTGATGGAAGCCATCGAGGCAGGAACGGTCTCCGACAAGGCGGTGAAGTGGTTCGATAGCGCCTTCGAGAAAATGGAAGCCATTATGGAAACAGTGGAGTATCGTGAGGCACGCGGGCAAGGGCTCACGGACCTGCAGGCCGCCGCGCTGGCCAATTTTCACCGGGCAGCCTGCAACTGGCTCGGACGCGAACCGTCCGACGAGGAGTGCAAGGCGGTGATGAAGCGACGACGCTCCGGCAGGTGACATGCAGGTTGGCGGGTGACTTCGGCGGCACGAACCCAGAGTCGGCGGTTCTTGTCCATTGCGGCCCGTTGAGCTTTGGGTCGCGCCGCGGAGCGTTGCTTGGCGGCAAGGTCAGTTGAATCTGCCGATCTGGTTCTCCTGTCGCTGGTAAATCCTGCAAACGCCCCTTGCGAACCTGTGAGACCCCCCTGTGTCAGGATAGGTGTCGCATAACCCATTGGTCGGCGCGGGCCATGGCGCACGCGGGGGGTGCGCGCCGAGGACGGGTCGCTCGCCGAGCGCGCGTCGCTTCCTGCGCGGCCACCCCCTCCTTGAGCACCGTAAGGTCACGCAGCCGTCTCGTGGCGTGGTGCGTCATCCTCGGCAGCCGCCGAGCCTCAGCCACCGTGGCCCAACGCACGCGCGTTGCCTCTGCAAGTTCCCCTGAGTGCACCCGCGAATGGTGAGCACGGGCCCCGGGGTCTTGCGGACGATGCCTTCGAAGCCGACGGGGGTGAACAGCCACATGGTGCAGCGTTCGGGAGAAGGTTCAGCAATTGGTCAGAAGGGGAGGTCGTCGCCCTGCGACATCAACTCGTCCACGTCTTCCATCCCGTCGTGGCCTGTGGGATAGACTGACAGGCGCAACTCCTCCTCCTGCACCCCCTGCAGCCACCCCAGGAAGTCCACATGCTGTTGCTCCACGCGCGCCGCCTCGATGCGGGCGCGCAGTGGCAGTTCGCCCTCCCCCCGCTCGGCGCGTACGCGATCCAGCGACAGGCGGCACAGGTCGCGTAAGAGCGCCGGCGGAACCCGCAGAACCAGCGGGAACAGCATGGTGCCCGACGCGGGAACGGAAGGCATGGCTAACAGTCGGCGCAGCGCGTCGTCGTCCAAGGGCTGGGTCATGGCAGGTGGGGTGGGGGGGAGGGTAAGGCGCGACAGAGTACCGCGGTCACGACGACCGGCTTGAGCCAGCACGATGCGGAACGAATCCATAACAGTTGGTGCCGTTCCAGCCGGTATTCACCTCTAGCACCAATCCGCCCGCATCGCCAATGGCCGTGCGGATGCGCTCCAGTGCGACCGTCGACTCATCCTCGTCACCAGCAAGCCCCAAGGCGTCCCTCAGGTACGTGCCCACATGCACCGTGATTGCGGGATCGCCGTAGAACACCCACTGCAGCGTGGGATCCGCTGCATTGCATCCTTCCTCGCCGTCAACGGGCTCGCCGGAGAAGGGGGAGAAGATCGGTTCTTCGGAGGAAACGCAGACGTAGAAGGATCGCATGGGAGAATCTTTCGGATGTTAACGATGGAGCCCGCGGGACCGGAGAACCGAGAACATACGGGGTGGAGTCTGACAGTTCAGGGCGACCAGAGGCCAGTCAATCACGGACGCTGATCGAAACGAGTGGTCCGTTCAGGCATAAGAAATCCGTAAAGGGAATGCATTGGGCAGACGGAAATAGATGTCGCCCCGCTCCTGGTCCAGCAGGGCGGCCGTGTGCCCGCGAGCCATCGCTTCGTCATAGCGAGAGAACGCTTCTTCTCGT
Source organism: Gemmatimonas sp. (assembly GCA_044352305.1). Lineage (GTDB taxonomy): Bacteria > Gemmatimonadota > Gemmatimonadetes > Gemmatimonadales > Gemmatimonadaceae > Gemmatimonas. The sequence continues at coordinate 14,455 of JBILED010000020.1, read as the reverse complement.
CCGGCAACCACTCCCTCGAGTGGACGGCATAGGGGTGGGGGAGCGGGTTGCTAGGGAGGAGCGCTCACCGGGGAAGCAAATCGTGGGGGGTGATCAATCAGTCGTGGTCCGGATGTCAGACCACCCCCGCCCCCCACGCCCCCACCCCCGCCGCCAGCACCGCCCAATCCCGCTCCCGTCCCGTGGCGTGCTGCGTCATCCCCAGCAGCCCCTTCGCCTCCGCCACCGTGGCCCACCGCACTCGCGCCGTCTCGGCGCACGCGAACCCCGGGTCCACCGCCTCGGTCTCCGCCCGCATGAGGAAATAGTGCGTGCGCGTGGTGTTGCCGTCGTACGCCCCCGGCAGCGCGCTTACGATGGTTGCGGCCACCCCCATCTCCTCCAGCACCTCGCGCAGCGCCGCCTGCTGCGGCGTCTCCCCCGGGTCGGGGCGCCCCTTGGCAAAGCTCCACACGTAGCCGTCAAAGTGGTTGGCCACCTCGCGCAGCAGCACGCGCCCCGCAGCGTCCATCACCACGCCGCCAAAGGCCAGCTTCTTCCCCTTGGGGGGCGTCGGCGACCAGGGGAGATCGTCCCACCCGTTGGTGATGGCGGGCGATGGCGTGGGCTCCGGCTTGTCCTCCGGCATGCCGTACAGCGCCTCCCACACCGTGCCGTACCGCTTGGCGCGCGCGTAGCCGGTGACCTTGGCCACCTCGTCCTTGAAGTTGGCGTAGTCAATGCTGGCCACGATGGCGGGCATGGCCGCCGCCAGCGCCTGCTCGCTGCACCGCATACGCCACGGGTAGTCGGTCCCCGCCTGGGAGACCGGCACCGTGGCCGACGGCAGGAAGCGGGCGCGCAGCCGCTGCAGGTCGCCCAAGGTGCGCCCACGAATGGTCAGCTCGGTGCCCGGGGTCTTGCGGACGATGCTGTAGAAACCGAAGGGGGTGAAGAGCCACATGGTTGAGTGGGGCAGAGGGTGAGCGACGCCCCCCAAGATGCCGCCGGGGTCTGACAATTACCCCCCGTGCGCTGCGTTGTGGTGAGAGTGGCTGCGGGACGAGGGTGTGCACCGTGGATTGGATCGGTGCAATGCTGCTAGCGGGTTCGAGACCGCTCCTTGCAAATGGTATCAAAAAATGGTATCATTCCCTGAACACGACCCGCCCAAAAGCCAACGTCCCCTGAGCAACCGTCATCGGGCAACCCTCTCCGCACTTTTTGAGGATCCGGTCCGCGCATCCATTTCCTGGTGGGACGTCGAGCACCTGCTCATCGCGTTGGGTGCAGAGCTATCAGAGGGACGGGGTTCCCGCATCCGGGTGGCTCTCAACGGCGCACGCGCAGTCTTTCATCGGCCGCACCCCGCCAAGGACACCGACAAAGGTGCCGTCAGGTCCATCCGTCTGTTCCTCTCCTCCGCCGGAGTCCGCCCATGATGGAATACCACGGGTACCACGCCCATGTCGCCTTCGACCACGACGCCGGCGTCTTCCACGGTCACGTGCTCCACACGCGCGACGTCATCACCTTCCAGGGCACGTCGGTAGAGGGCCTCCGCGCCGCGTTCAGGGAGTCGGTGGACGACTATCTGGCGTTCTGTGCTCAGCGGGGTGAGGCGCCGGAAAAACCCTGTTCCGGGAAGTTCCTGGTACGTATCGACCCCGATCTGCACCGGCGGGTGGCCATTGCGGCATCCCTCGCGGGGGAGAGCGTGAATGCCTGGGTCAGCCGCTGCCTGGAACAGGCGGTGGTGCCCGCATCGGCAGGTCATACCCCTGCGGCATCCGCGACTCGTCGCCACCCGCGCCGAGGGGCGGCACCAAAAGGCTAGCGCTCCACCCGCACCGTCCCCCCCTCCAGCCGGTACACCACCCGCTCCACCTCGCGCGGCGCCGACAGCACCGCGGGGGTGAACAGCGCCACATTCTCCCCCCCGTCGCACCGCACCGACGGCGCCACCACCCCCGGGTGCCCCTCGCGCGCCAGCCGCGCCCCCAGCGCCTGGCAGGCGTCGTAGTCGGAAGGGTGGCACAGGGCGGGGTGGTGCGTGGTGGCTGGGCGCAGGTCCAGCAGCAGCGACTGGCAGTGCACGGCGTACACCGTCCGATGCGCAATCACTGCGTGGTGGTGGAAGCCGGCGTCCGCCAGCAGCGTGTGCTGCCAGTGCCACGTGGTTTCCGCGATGGTGGTGGTCACCGAGTCGGCCCCGTACCACACGCCGTGACGACCGTCGGAAAAGCGGCTGGCCTGCCAGGTGCGAAACGGCCAGTCGATGGCCGCGTTCCATGCAGCCAGCTCGAACGGCCGGTCGATGACCGGTTGGGCGGACCGCATCAGCGGCGACGCCACGGCGTCCACCGCACGCTGTGCCACCTGCCAGGCGGCCGGGTCGGCGGCAAGGTCGTCAAAGAGTGCGACGCGCGCCTCGGGGGCGGGAGCGGTCACCACGTTGCGATACACCGTCCCGTTCACATCGGCAACGCGCAGGTGGAGGGAGAGCGCGTCCCCCGCATACGGCAGCGCCACGGCAGGTCGCGGCGGTTACTGCGTGAGCGCGCGGTCCAGATACGCGCGCACCATCAGCAGCCCCGCAAATCCCCACGTGCGGATCACCTCGGCGGGGCTCAGCTGGTCAAACGCCCGGTTGCGGGTGGTCATCCACCCGTACGCCAGCTCCGGGTTGGCGGGGAACAGCTGGCGCAGCGCCTGATGGATGGCCAAGAGGTGCCCCACCCGCTCGAACTGGTCGCGGCTGGTGCCAATGGCTTCACCCCGACGATAGCGGGCCAGCGCCGCACGGTTCCCCGGGGCCAGCCCCAGAAAGGCGGCCTGGTCGTCGGTGCCCAACTGCCAGTGGTCCAGCAGCGCCATGACCATGCGAGACAAGGCGCTGCGGTCGTCGGCGGCGGGAGGAATGGGGCGGGCGGCGGTGGCCACGAGGGGAGGGGTGGGGAAGCGCGTCGGTTCGCGTGAGATATAATAATACGAAATATCGCAACGAAAGCAACCGTTGACCTCAGGAGGGAAGTTCCCCCTACCCCAGCAGCCGCCCCACCCGCAGCGCGTCCAGCAGCCGCTCCGTGTGCTGCCCGAACAGCCGCACCGCCGCCAGCAGCTGCGCCGGCGCCAGCCCCGCCAGCAGCGGCACCTCCTGCTCGATCACCAGCGACGCGTCGTCCGGGGTGGAGTAGCGCCCCATCATCGCCCGCTGGTTGAGCCGAAACACCGTCTGGCGCCGCACGCGCACCGGCACCGACTCGGCGAAGCGGAACAGGTTCATCAGCCGCAGCGCGTACAGCGGCCGGTTGAGGATCACCACCAGCGACCGCACGCCGTCGGTGGCCATCACGTCGCCCTCGTCGTCGGTCACCGCGTGGAACCCGGCCCCGCGAAACACCGCCACCACCCGCGCGGCATCCCAGTCGGCCGCCGCCAGCGGCTGCAGTGCGGGGTCGGGGACGCCCCCCAGGTCCACCCGGCCGGTGGCCAGGTTGAGCGACAGCGACCGCCCGTCGGGGGCGGTGCCCATGGGGAGGGAGTCGGAGGGGATCAGCTGGGACATGGCGGGCTCCGGGAAAGGGGTGTGCCTGGAGGATGCACGGGGGGTGTGACAATTCCCGGGGGGCGGCACACACGCCCCCCGGGCGCCACGCGGGTCACTGGTCGCGCGGGTTTGCGCCTGTGAGGAGGTGTGGGATGGTGTGGCGGCCCAAGCCGGCATCCCGGTCCCCGGTTGGCATCTGGCCGAGCGGGCATGCCGGGCACATGATCTGGAGGAGCGTCCCGTTGAACCCTGGGAGGACAGGTTATACTTCACAGTAAGGAAGTAAGGAAAACCTTCAGTAAGGGAACGACTCATGGCGGCCGTCGCCAAGATCACCGCGAAAGGGCAGACCACGATTCCTCAGGAGGTGCGGGTCGCCATGCATGTCGGACCCGGAGACCTCATCACCTGGGAAGTGGCGCCGGATGGCACGGCCACGGTCCGGCGGGTGCAGCCACTGGACGTGGCCTACCTGCGCGCCGTGGAGCACACCCTGTCGGAGTGGACCAGCGAGGCCGACGAGGCGGCCTACCGTGACCTGTGAGCGGTTCACGGTGGTTCGGGTGCCGTTCCCGTTCACCGACCGGGAGGCCAGCCGTAACCGGCCGGCGCTGGTGCTGTCGGCGTCCGGCGCGTTCAATGCCCCGGTCGGGCACGCCGTGATGGCGATGATCACTTCCGCCACCAATGCCCCGTGGCCGCTGGACCACACCGTACGGAACCTGGAGGCCGCAGGACTCCCCGCGCCGTCGGTGGTGCGCGGCAAACTGTTTACGCTGGACCTCAGGCTGGTACGCGGCGAATTGGGGACGTTGGCCGACGCGGATCAGGCGGGCGTGGAAACGATGCTGCGGGCACTGCTGGGGATGCGCTCCGAGGCCCCATGACCCCCGCCCCGCGCCACCTCCTCGCCGTCTGGAACCCGTTCTACGCCACCGACGCGCTGGCCCGCCACGCCGAGCTGCTGGCGGAGAGCCATCGCGACCTGGGCGCCGACCCGGAGGCGGAGGCGATCGTCTGGTGGGGGCTGGTGCGCTCGCCGCACCGCCTGCAGCCGCTGGCGCACCTGGACGACATCCTGGCGCTGGACGGCGAGTTGGACGCCCGGCTGGACGCGGGGCACGAGCTGCAGCTGTACCTCACCGACTACCAGTCGTTGTACGTGGCCGACGTGCGCCGCATCAGCCGCGACACCCCCGCGCCGGGCGACGGCGTGGTCCCCGGCTACTATGCCCGCGAGGGGCTGTCGTGCGAGGCGTGGCTGGCGCTGGCCGACCTCCGCGCGCTGGTGGTGCACGACCAGGGCGCCGTGCAGCGCGAGCTGGCGCAGCTGCGCAACGTGCGCTACCACGACCGCCGCGTGTCGATGTACGGCGGCATGGTGGAGCTGCCGCTCCTCGTCACCCGTCCCGACGGGGTGCGCTTCTTCAGCGAGGAGGAGCGCCGCCGCCTCAACGGCGACCGGCTCTGGGTGGTGGCCGACGCCGAGCGGAGCGGGCTGGGAGAGGTGGCTGCGTTGCTGCGCGACCACCTGCTGGGAGAGGCCGCGTGGGGGGCGCTCACCCCGGCGTCGCGCACCTTCGTGTGCAGCGCCGAGAGCCTGCTGCGGCGGCATTGGGACCTCAAGGCGTTCGACTTCTCGCCGGTGCTGGTGGAGTTGGGGAAGGCGGTGGAGCTGCTGGTGAACCGGGTGCTGCCGCGGCTGCTGCAGCGCGCGCCCGCGAAGGTGGTGCTGGTGAACGTGGACGGCACGGGGGTGGACCTGCGCCAGTATCACCACCTGTCGCTGGGGCAGCTGGCCGCGCTGCTGCAGCGCGACGGCGAGCTGGTGGCGTGGCTGGCCGGCACGCACGGGGCGCGCGCGCAGTGGCTGTGCACGCAGGCGCCGGCGCTGCTGGGCCAGCTGGCCGACCACCGCAACCCCGCGGCGCACGCGCAGGTGATGACGCGCGCCGACGTGCTCCCGCTGCGCAACCAGTGGCTGGGCATTGGGTGTCACGGGCAGCTGGTGGAGCTGGCCCGGCTGGTGGAGGCGGCGGGGTAGGGGAGCGCCCCCTACCCCCCCGAGCGCCCCCACCGGGATGACGGCCACGCCGTCGGCGCGACGATAGCCCATCCCCGAGCCCACGATGGCATCCACCTCCAGTCCGCTGTCATCGCGGTAGTGCCGGACCTCGGCGTCCAGCGCCTGCGCACGGACGCGGAGGTCTCGAACGACGAGGGATTCGAAGAGCAGGCCACGCCACTCGAGATCCGCCGGCAGTCGCCCCGGGGTGGCCCGTGCGGCCGCCACCGCCAGCGCCGGGTCCACGAAGTGTCTGGTGGGGGAGGTGCGGAGCCTGATGCGGGAGCGCAGGTGCGGGCCCCATGCCGGTTGGTCTTCCACCACCATGAGCCGCTGCAGCGCGTCCAGCTAGGCGCGCCCCATCCCTCCGTCCAGCGGACCGTCACCCCGGCCGGCGTCAACGCCCAGCCGCGTCAGCAGGGCGGGCGTGGCGGGTGACATCATCCGGCGGAACCGCTGAGCTGGTCAGGATGAACTGCCCTGGCCCACGGCGCACGCCGATGGCGCGGCGCACCAGATCCCAAAGCGCGGGCTCCCTCCGCCACTCGTCCAACAATCGGGGCGTGGGTCCTCCACGCACCAAGGCGGGGGTCGCCGAGACGGCCGTCCGGGAATTGGCATTGACGTCCAACAACATCTCGCAGGCTGCATGCTGGCGCGCGGATGCGGTCTAGTCACATGCCTTGGGGCCTTGCAATACCGCCGCGCCAGCGGCGGACAGGCAGGCCGATATCTCTTGATCGACCATACGAGCCAATCACGCCACGCGATGATGCCACATAGCCATTCTTCCGTAGATCAACCGGCACAAGACGGCACTTTCAACCGGCAAGAAACAGCACTCGAAACCGGCAAGATACGGAGCGTTCAATCGGCGAAATGCGGAACCTTCAGAACCCTCCCCGCCCTCACCGCCACGGGTTCGCGAACCGCGGATTGGCCACGAACCCGCTATCCGTGAGCGCCTGCAGGAACGCCAGCAGCTCCGCCCGCTCGGCGCCCACGAAGGTCACCGGGCGCAGGCGCGGGTCCTTGTACGGCGAGTCCCGCCCGTCTCCCGCCAGCGGCCCCTGACGCACCAGCCGGCCCCCGCGCGCGTAGTTGTCCAGCACCGCCTCCAGCGACCCCACGCTCCCGTCGTGGCCGTACGGAAAGGTGAGCGCGACGTTGCGCAGCGACGGGATCTTCATGCGCCCCATGTCCGCCTCGCGCCCGCTGTGCTCGCGCAGCCCCTGGTTGCGCGCGGGGTACGCGCCGGTCCCCCCCAGGTTGTACAGCCCGGTGTTGGCAAAGTGGGCGTCCACGGGCGTGGGCGTGGTGGCCAGCGTGAAGTCGGCCCCGGCATGGCAGTCGGCGCACCCCTTGCCCTGGAACACCGCCAGCCCGCGCACCGCCTCCGCGCTCAGCGCCCCCGCCTCGCCCCGACGGTGGCGGTCCACCGGCGCGTTGGCCGACACCAGCGTGCGCTGGAACGCCGCGATGGCGCGCACGATGCCGCGCACGCTCACGGGTGAAGGCTCCCCGGGGAAGGCGCTGGCAAAGAGCGTCCGGTACAGCGGCACCGCGCCCACATCCGCCAGCAACGCCTCCTCGCGGCCCCGGAGCCCCATCTCCACCGGATCCACGCCGAACATGGGCAGCTCGGCGTGTCCCTCCAGCTGGGTGGTGGGGGGCGACGCCCACCCCAGTGTGCGCTGGTAGCCCGTGTTGGCGAGCCCGATGGCGTTGCGCGGGTGCACGTCGCCGGTGGCCCCCACCGACACGTTGCGCGCGTCGGCAAAGGCGAACTCCTGCCGGTGGCAGGAGGCGCAGGAGAAGGCGCCGTTCACCGACAGGCGCGTGTCGTAGAACAGCCGCCGCCCCAGCTCCACCTTGGCGGGGGACATGGGGTTGTCCGCCGGCACCGGGGGCGGGAGCACCCCCGCGGGGAGCTCCCATCGGAACGCCGCGGGGCTCCCCGACAGCGCCAGCGGGTCGTCGTCGCCCGCCGGGGCGGTGGCGTCGCCGCGACAGGCCGCCAGCGCCGCGCCCGCCACGGCCATCCGCGCGGCGCGCCGCAGCGCGCGCGCCACGCCCGCCGTCACCGCACCCCCACCAGCCCGCGGGCGGCACGGCGCAGTGCCTCGGCGTCAAACCCCACGCCGCCGCGGAACACCGTGGACACGCGGTACATCGCCGCCGGGTCGGTCACGGGGTCGCCCTCCAGCACCACCAGGTCGGCCTGCCGCCCGGGGGTCACGGCGCCCAGCTGCGCGTCCAGCCCCAGGATGCGGGCGCCGTTCAGCGTGAGCACCTGCACCGCCTCCGCGGGGGAGAACCCCGCCTCGCGCAGCATGGCATAGTTGCGCATGTTGCCGAACCCCGGGAGGAAGCCGGTGCCCCACGGGTCGGAGCCGGCCCCCAGCAGCCCGCCGGCGGTCACGAAGTCGCGTTCCCAGCGCATCATGTTCTTCAGCAGCCCGGGCGACACCGTCAGCCCGCCGTCGCGCCCCAGCGCCGCGTGGTTGGCCTCCACCTCGCGGCGCACCTCGGGGTCGAGCATGGCCATGGCCGCCGAGTCGAGGCGGAAGCGCTCGGGGCTGAAGGATTCGTACACCGCCAGCGTGGAGACCACGGCGGCGCCGCTGGCCGCCAGCGCGCGGATGGACCCCTGCACCGCGGGGCTCCCCACGTCCACCGTCCCCTGCACCCGCATGTTCTCGGGGGGGCACATGTCGGGCTGCTTGCCGGGGACGTAGTCGCTGGCGGTGATGAAGCCGTGCTGCAGCGCGTCGATGCCGGCGGCGGCGGCCTCGGCGAAGGTGACGGAGCAGAGGTGCCCGGTGACCTTCACGCCGCGCGCGTGCGCCACACGAATCACGTCGGCCAGCAGCGCGCGGGAGATCCGCCCCTGCACCTTGACCCAGGTGGCCCCCTCGTCGGCCCAGTAGGCGATCACGCGCTCGGCCTCGGCGGCCGAGCGGAGGGCGCGGCTGTTGGCGCTGGTGGAGGCGGCGCCGTCGAGGTAGGGGCCCGTGACGAGGTAGCGCGGCCCGGGGAGGCGCCCCTCGGTGATGGCGCGCTGCATGGCCAGCTCCTGGTAGGGGAGCATGCTGCCGGCGCTCATGGCGGTGGTGACGCCGAAGGCCAGGTAGAGCAGCGGGCCGCTGGTGCTCATCTGCGTGATGCGGCGCACCCCGCCGAAGTAGGAGTGGGCGTGCAGGTCCACCAGCCCCGGGATGACCGTGCGCCCCGGGAGCGCCAGCACCGTGGCGCCGGGCGGGATGGCCACCGTGCCGGCGGGCCCCACCGCGGCGATGCGCCCGTCGCGCAGCAGGAGGTCCTGGTTGGCGCGCGGCGGCGCGCCGGTGCCGTCGATGAGCTGGACCCCGCGCAGCGCCACCACCGCCGCCTCCACCGTGACGTAGGGGCGGGTGGCGTCGGTGACCGGGGGGCGGAGGGGGGCGGCGTCCTGGGCCCCGGCCAGCGCGGGGAGGAGGGGGGCGAGGGCGGCGAGGGCGAGGCGCATGCGGGGCGGGAGGGGGGGGCGGTGCGGACGCCCCAACATCGGACGGGGGGCGGGGGCTGTCCAGCGTGGCTGACGATCCAAGGCGGCCGGAGATCTTGACAACCCCGGTCCCGGCGGGAGGATATCGGCATACAGCCGTTTGTCCCGGGGACGCGCCGGAGCGTCCCCATGGTCTGCCGACCATCCCTTGCGAGTCCCTTCAACCCCCTCCTTCCCCATGCAACACTCCCCTCCCGCTCCGCGGCACGGCCCGCCGGCGTGGCGCCTGGCGGCGCTGCTGCTGGCCCTGCCGGCCGCCCTGGCCGCGCAAGGCACCGGCGTGGTCACCGGTCGCGTCACCGACCGCGCCTCCGGGCTCCCCCTCAACGGCGTGCGCGTCACCGTCGGCCCCGACGGCACCGTGGGGGCCAACACCGACATGGACGGCCGCTTCTTCGTCCGCGGCGTGGCGCCCGGCACGCAGGGGGTGCGCGCGGTGCGCATCGGCTACCGTCCCGAGACGCAGTCCATCACCGTGCGCGGCAACGACACCGTGCGGGTGACGCTCTCCATGGCCGTGTCGGCGGTGGACCTGGCGCAGGTCGTGGTCACCGGCACCGGCGGCGCGGTGGAGAAGCGCAAGATCGGCGCCTCGCTGGGCACCATGGACGTGGGCGCCATGCAGGAGATCATGCCGGTGAACAACTTCAGCAACGTGCTGGCCGGCAAGATGACCGGGGTGCGCTCGGTGGGGGTGGGCGGGGGCGTGGGGGCGGCGCAGGACCTGCGCGTCCGCGGCATCTCCTCCTTCTCGCTCAACCAGCGCCCCGTGATCTACATCGACGGCGTGCGCGTGGACTCGCGCGGCACCGAGTGGACCACCGCCACCGGCATGGCGGCCACCGCCTGCTGCTCCTTCTCGGGGGGCACCGCCGCCGACCGGCTGGGCGACCTCAACCCCAATGACATCGAGCGGGTGGAGGTGCTCAAGGGCGCCGCGGCGGCCACGCTGTACGGCTCCGAGGCCACCAACGGCGTCATCCAGATCTTCACCAAGAAGGGGCGGGGCGAGGGGCCGATCCAGTGGAACCTGGGGCTGGGCACCGGCTTGAACCGCATGCGCGAGAACCTCCCCACCAAGGAGTTCCCGCGCTTCAAGGGCCCCGACGGCTTCCAGGCGCGCGACGCCAACGACCTGATCCAGAGCGGCCCCTACAACGCGGTGGACATCAGCGCGCAGGGGGGCACGGCGCGCTCCACCTTCTTCGTCTCGGCGCTGGGCTCCAAGGAAGTGGGCTCCATCCAGCCCAACGACCAGGTGAAGGGGAACCTGCGCGCCAACATCACCTTCGTCCCCAACTCCAAGTGGACGATCGACGTGAAGTCGTCGTACACGCGCAACGTGGTGAACGAGCTGCAGGCGGGGAACAACTGGACGGCGCTGCTGGGGAACGCCATGAACGGCAACCCCCGCAACGCCACCGCCGCGCGCCCCTACGGCGAGGCGTGGGTGCCGGTGTCGGACATCGAGACGATGGAGACGCGCAGCGACGCCGACCGGTGGACGGGGGGGCTCACCCTCTCCTACGCCATGCGCCCCAACTTCACGCACCGCGTGATCTTCGGCACCGACGTGGTGAACGAGCAGAAGTCGCGCTTCTTCCCGTACGCCGGCAACTTCGGCCCCGCGGGGGTGAACTTCGGGCAGCGCAACCTGGGGCTGCGCAACTACCGCACCACCACCATCGACTACCTCAGCACCCTCAACTACTCGCTGCCGTTCGGCATCTCGTCGGTGCTCTCCTTCGGCGGGCAGGGGTTCTGGGAGGCGCAGCGCCTCAACATCGCGGTGGGGAACGTCTTTCCCGGCCCCGGCGTGTCCACCGTGGCGGCCGCCGCCGTGACCGCGGGGGGCGAGGCGTTCACCGAGACGATCAACCTCGGGCTGCTGGCGCAGAACCGCTTCGCCTGGGACGACCGGGTGTTCGTGACGGTGGGGATGCGGCTGGACGGCAACTCGGCGTTCGGCGCCGACTACGGCTTCCAGCGCTACCCGAAGATCGACCTGTCGTACGACCTGTCCAAGCACCGCAAGTTCGTCCCCGAGGCGGTGAGCGCGCTGCGGCTGCGCGGGGCGGTCGGCGTGGCCGGCAAGATGCCCGGCCCGTTCGACTCCTTCCAGAGCTACACCTCCACGCCGGTGTACAAGGACGTCCCGGGGATCGTGCCGCTCAACCCCGGCAACCAGAACCTGCGTCCGGAGATCACCACCGAGCAGGAAGCGGGGTTCGAGATCGGGCTCTTCAACGACCGGGTGGGGATCGAGGCGTCGCGCTACGTGGCCATCACGCGGGACGCCATCGTGAACCGCGCCTTCGCCCCGTCGCAGGGGTTCAACCAGGCGCAGCGCGTGAACATCGGCGCGCTGGAGAACCGCGGGTGGGAGGCGTCGCTCAAGTACCTGGTGGTGTCCACCCCCGCCTTTGACTGGAGCACGAACATCAACCTGGACGGCAACAAGAACAAGGTGACCGACCTCGGGGGCGTCACGCTCCCCGGCACCGCGGTGCGCGTGGGCTACCCCGTGCAGGCGGTGTGGGGGCAGATCCCCAACGGCTACTCGGTGGTGACCTCCGGCACCACCTGCGCGGGGCAGCCGATCCAGTCGTGGGGGTGCCCCACCACCACGCGGTCGGCGGCGCCGGAGTTCATCGGCGCGCCGCTCCCCACCTTCAACGGCTCCTTCTCGCAGACGCTGCGCTACAAGTCGTTCACGCTGTACGGGCTGGCCACCATGGAGCGCGGGGCGTGGTTCAACAACGGCGACCGCCCCTACCGCATCCGCCAGGGGGGCGCCGACGAGTACCTGGCGGCGCTGGGCCCGAACGGCGAGCGGACCTTCAAGGCCGACTCCATCTATCAGTGGTCCAGCATCCTGACGCACTTCGACAAACGTGACAACGTGCGCCTGCGCGAGGTGTCGCTCACCTGGCAGGTGCCCGAGTCGCTGAGCCAGCTGGTGGGGACGCAGCGCACCACGATCTCGCTGGCCGGGCAGAACCTCATGTGGTGGGACGGGTGCAACTGCGTGGACCCGAACATGAACTGGGCCGGTGCCGACTCCTTCACGATCAACAGCGGGTTCCTGGCCCAGCCGGCGGCGCGGCAGTTCCGGCTCCAGGTCCGCACGAGGTTCTGACCCATGCGCACACGCACGCATCGCTCCGCGCGCGCCGCGACCCTGGGGGTCGTGGCCGCGCTCGCCGTGGCAACCGCCGGCTGCTCCGGCGTCTTCGAGGTGGAGGACCCGCAGGCGTTCGGCGACGCCGACCTCAACTCGGCGGTGATCATCAAGAACGTGGCCGACGGTGCCGAGGGGAGCCTGCACCAGGCCTTTGACGACCTCGTGGTCGTGAACGCGCTGCAGGGGGACGAGATCGAGTCCACCTCGACGTGGATCGACTGGGAGGACATCTCGGAGGGGCGCCTCCGCGGCGACTGGGCCACGGGCGGGTCGTTCTCGGGCCCCATGGACGCCGTGCTCCGGGCGCGGTACGCCGCGCAGAGCGCCGCCGAGCGGATCAAGACGGTGCTGGCCGACAAGGCGAACGCCAGCCCGCTGCTCACGCAGGTGACGTGGGTGGACGGCTTCTCCGACCTCCTCATCGGGGCGTCGTACTGCGAGGGGCCGCTCACGCAGGGGGGGGCGCGGGAGCCGAACACCAAGTTCTTCCCGCAGGCGGTCACGAAGTTCACGGCGGCGCTCACCCAGCTGTCGGGGATCCCGGCGGCGGACCAGGCGCGCTGGCGTCCGGTGCTGCTGGCGTCGCGGGCCCGGGCCAACCTCTTTGCCGGGAACTACGACGCGGCGCTGGCCGACGCGCTGGCGGTGCCGGCCGGGTTCGTGAAGGACGCGGTGTACGCCGAGGCGGCCGCCAACCAGCAGAGCTGGACCGGCAACCAGCTGCACCAGAACCGGAACCGCTCGGGCGGGCTGCGGCGCATGTACCATGGGCGCGTGCTGGGGACCTTCACGGCCGGCGCGTACAGCACCGGGGCGGTGGCCGACTGGGCCGACCCCACCCGCCCCGACCCCCGGATGGCGGTGACCCGCAAGCTGGGGGAGCGGGGGGTGAACAACCGCTTCGACTACTTCGGGATCACGAAGTACGCCGACCGCGGGGCCAACCAGCCGCTGATCACCTTCCGCGAGATGAACCTCATCGCGGCCGAGGTCTACATGCGGAAGGGGGAGTTCGCCAACATGGCGCGCAAGCTGAACGAGAACCGCACGGCGATGGGGATGGCGGCCATCCCCGACCCGGCCACGGCGGCGGAGGCCCGCACGGCGCTCCTGGGGGAGCGGATGGCGGTGCTGTTCGTGGAGGGGCAGCGGATGTATGACCTGCACCGGTTCGACCTGGTGAAGGACGTGCTGGGACCGGGGCGCAACACCATGCTGCCGCTCTCGCGCAACGAGATCCTGGCCAACCCGAACATGAAGGAGGGGCAGGCGACCTGCCCGAAGATCTCCTGATTCACCCCCCCTCGGCGGCGGCCGGGGACGGACACGCGTCCGTACCCGGTCCGCCGTCGCGCCGGGCGTTCCTGCGCGCCGCCGGCACCGCCGCCCTGGCGGCCGTCGGCGGCGTGGCGTGCGGGGGCGAAGGAGCGCTGCCCCCCGCGCCGGCCACCACCGGCGACATCGACGGGATGGTCACCTCCGTGCAGGGGGAGCCGCAGGGGGGCTTCGGGACGCTCATCCTGATGTACCCCAGCGGGCAGCATGTTGGGATGACGGTGTCCCCCGACGCCCAGGGGCGATTCCGCTTCGCGGGGCTCCCGGCCGGCGACTATCAGGTGCGCTTCCAGGCCGCCGGCCAGGCCATCGTGCCGGAGCCCTACCAGCACCCGTTCAAGGTGAGCGTGGCGGCCGGCCGCGCCGCGCCGCTGGCGGTGCGCATCGTCCGCGGCCGCTTCGCGCAGAACCAGGTGGAGATCTACTGCGGCGACGACTTCTACCAGTGCCAGCCCGACGGCGCCGAGAACGGCGAGACGGTGGTGCCGCTGGGCACCGTGGTGTGCTGGTACAACGTGGGGCGCAAGGTGCACACCGTCACCGGCGGCCCCTGGAACGACTCCGGCGACCTGCAGCGCACCCAGTCGTACATCTGGGTGGCCTCCGTCCCCGGGGTGCACGCCTATCGCTGTGTCCACAACCAGCCCGGGATGCGCGCCACGCTGCGCGTGGTCGGGTGAGCGCTCCTCCCGGCGCCCGGGCGGGGGGGGGGCGGGGGGGGGGGGGGGGGGGGGGGGGGGGGGGGGGGGGGGGGGGGGGGGGGGGGGGGGGGGGGGGGGGGGGGGGCGGGGGGGC
>JBILED010000320.1:0-2790 GCA_044352305.1 Gemmatimonas sp. | reverse complement strand
GAGATCCAGCGGCAGTTCGGCGCCCCCGACCTGGTGGGGGTCAACCCGGTCATCCGCCGCGGCGACGTGCTGCACTGCGACTTCGGCGTGACGGCGCTGGGGCTCAACACCGACACGCAGCACATGGGCTACGTGCTTCGCGAGGGGGAGACCGAGGTCCCCGCCGGGCTCCGGCAGGCGCTGGCCAACTCCAACCGCCTGCAGGACTTCTCGGTGGCGGCGCTCCGCCCGGGGCGCACGGGGAACGAGGTGCTGGCCGAGACGCTGCGGCAGATGAAGGCGGCGGGGATCGACGGGACGGTCTACTCGCACCCCATCGGCCTGCACGGCCACGGCGCCGGCGCGCTGGTGGGGCTGTGGGACTACCAGGAGGGGGTCCCGGGGCGCGGCGACCACCGCCTCATCCCCGGCATGTGGTACTCCATCGAGCTGCAGGCCACCACCAAGGTCCCCGAGTGGGGGGACCAGCTGGTGCGCTCGGCGCAGGAGGAGGACGTCATCATCGGCGCCGACGGGCAGGTCCGCTGGGCCTTCGGGCGGCAGACCACCTTCCACCTGGTCCGCTGACCCGCGAGAATACGGGATGCGCCGCAATTCGAAGCGACTGATCGTGGTGGGCGACCGCGTCCTCGTGAAGATCGAGGAGGGGGAGCAGCGCTCCAAGGTGGGGCTCTATCTGCCGCCCACCGCCGTGGACAGCCAGGCCGTGCAGGGGGGGGAGATCGTCTCCACCGGCCCGGGGCTGGCCCTCCCCGAGCTGGGGGACCAGGGGGACGAGCCCTGGAAGGTCAGCGGCGCGGGGCGCGAGGCGCGGTTCGTGCCGATGCAGGCGCAGGTGGGGGACTTCGCCCTCTTCTTCCGGAAGGCGGCGGTGGAGATCTCCTTCGAGGGGGCGCAGTACCTGGTGGTCCCGCAGGCGGCGATCCTGGCGCTGGTGCGCGAGCCCCGCGAGGACCTTCCCGACTTCTAGCCGGAGTAATCCGACATGTACCCGGAGATGCTGGTCCGCCCGATGCGCGAGGAGTTGACGCGCCTGGGCGTGGAGGAGCTGCGCACCGTCGAGGCGGTGGACGCGGCGCTGGACGGCGCGCGCGGCACCACGCTGGTGGTGGTCAACTCGGTGTGCGGCTGCGCCGCGCGCAACGCGCGCCCCGCGGTGGCGGAGGCGCTGCGGCATGCCGTGCGCCCGGAGCGCGTGGTGACGGTGTTTGCCGGGCAGGACCGCGAGGCCACCGAGCGGGCGCGCGGGTACTTCACGGGGCACGCGCCCAGCTCCCCCAGCATGGCGCTGCTCAAGGACGGGGCGGTGGTGGCCATGCTGCCGCGCCACGCCATCGAGGGGCGCGCGTCGCACGACATCGCCGCCGACCTGGTCCGCGCCTTCGACGCCTACTGCGCCCCCATGGCGGGGTGAGGCGTCCCGGCGGGCGCGGCGCCAGCCGCCCGCCCTGACTCCTGCGGGACCTGTGACAGCCCCAAGCGCGGGCCGCCGGCATCGCCGGCGGCCCGCGTCTTGCCTTGGCTCAAGCCGCCGCCCAGCGGCCGATGTCGCCGCGTGGGCGCATCGCCTGTCCCCCTCTTCAAGGAGTCCCGCATGACCGTCCTGTCGCAGCGGCTGCGCCGCTTCACCCGTGACGAGCGCGCCGCCACCATGGTGGAGTACGCCATCATGGTCGCCCTGATTGCCGTCGTCGCCATCGGCGCCGTCGAGCTGCTGGGCACCACCGTCAACACCAAGTTCGGGGCCGCCAACACGGCGCTGCAGTAAGCCGGGGGTCCCCGTGCTGCCGCCGCTGGTGCCCGGGGCCGCCACCGCGGCGTTCCTCGCGCTCCTGGCGGCGGCGGCATGGCACGACGTCCACGAGCGCCGCGTCCCCAACGGACTGGCGGCAGGGATCGCCCTGGGCGCCCTGCTGGCCGGTCCGTTGGCGTGCTCCCCCGCGCGCGGCCTCGGCTCGGCGCTCCTGGGCGCCGCCGTGGGACTCCTCTGCTGGCTCCCCGCCTGGTGGCGCGGGGCGCTGGGCGCGGGGGATGTGAAGCTGTTCGCCGCCGCCGGCGCGTGGCTGGGCCCCGCCCTGACGTGGCGCGCCGCGCTGCTGGCCGCGCTGCTGGGGGGCGTGGTGGCCGTGGCGATGGCCGCCGGCGCGGCGATCGCCGCGCGGCGGCGCCCCCCGCAGGCCGCCGCCACGCGGTCCGGCACGCTGGCCCCGGACTTGCCAACCCGGAGTGTGCCCTACGCCGTGCCGATGGCGATGGCCCTGGCCCTCGCCGCCGCGCATCCGCGCGCCCTCCACCTGCTGCCGTGACCCTGCCATGTCCCCACCGCTTGCCCCGCGCTGGCGCGGCGCCCGGCCCGCCTTCCGGCACGATGAGCGCGGCGCCGCGCTGCTCGAGTTCGCCCTCGTGGCGCCGCTGCTGCTGGCGCTCACCTTCGGCGCCATCGACGCCGGGCGCTTCCTCTTCCTGCAGCACGCGCTGTTGAACGCCGTGCGTGACGGCGCCCGCCTGGCGGCGGTGTCGCCGATGGCCACCGCCGCCGAGGTGAGCGCCGCCACGGCGCACGTGGTGGGCGCGGTGCGGGCGCGCATCCCCGACGCGCAGGGGGGCAGCGCCGCGGTCTCCGTCGCCCTGCAGGGAACGGCCCCCGCGCAGACGGTGCGCGTCAGCGTGGCCGGCTATCCGTTCACGCGGCTGGTGCCGTTCCTGGTCCCCACGACGCTGCCCACGGTGCGTGCCGAGTTCCGGCACGAGTTCCAGTGAGGGCGCGCATGGAGCGGGCGTCCGGAGGGC
>JBILED010000319.1:0-2791 GCA_044352305.1 Gemmatimonas sp. | reverse complement strand
GATCCTCGCCGCGGTGGGGGACGTGACCAAGCGGCAGAAGATGGTGGAGCACGGGCGCACGATGAAGGCGCTGGAGGAGGAGGGGGACGTGCTCTATGCCCAGGCCGTGGGCGCGCTGTTCGAGAAGGAGGAGCCGGCGATCGAAGTGCTCAAGTGGAAGGAGATCTTTGACGCCCTGGAGCACGCCATCGACGAGTGCGAGGACGTCTCCAACGTTCTCGAGAGCATCGCCCTCAAGAACAGCTGACGGGCCCGTGGCCGAGTTCGTGCTGTTCATCGTGGCGGTGGCGCTCGCCTTCGACTTCATCAACGGCTTCCACGATTCCGCGAACTCCATCGCCACCATCGTGGGGACCCGGGTGCTGAGCCCGGTGGCGGCGGTGATGTGGGCGGCGGTGTTCAACTTCTCCGCGCTGTTCTTCGTGGGGACCGCGGTGGCCAAGTCGGTGGCGGCCGGGTTCATCGACGTGTCCATCGTGGATGCGAACGTGATCCTGGGGGGACTGCTGGGAGCCATCACCTGGAACCTCATCACCTGGTGGTTCGGGATCCCCTCGTCGTCGTCGCATGCGCTCATCGGCGGGTACGCCGGGGCGGCGGTGGCCAAGGCGGGGTTCGGGGCGCTGCTGTGGGGGAAGAAGTGGATCGAGACGCTCTCGGCGATCGTCCTGTCCCCCACCATCGGCATGCTCATGGGGTTCACGCTGATGGTGCTGGTGCTCAACCTGTTCGCGCGGGTGTCGGCCCAGAAGTCCGCGCGCTTCTTCCGCCTGGCGCAGCTGACCAGCTCGGCGCTGCTGTCGGTGGCGCACGGCGGGAACGACGCGCAGAAGACGATGGGGATCGTGGTGGGGCTGCTGGTGGCCACGCAGGCCGTGTTCGCCAACGAGACCGGGTGGCTGTCGCACTTCCACCTGACCGACCTGGGGACGGTGCCGCTGTGGCTCGAGCTCAGCGCCTACACCATGATCTCGCTGGGGACGCTGTTCGGCGGGTGGCGCATCGTGCACACCATGGGCACGCGGATCACCAAGCTGCGCCCCGTGGGCGGCTTCTGCGCCGAGACCGGCGGCGCGGTGGTGATCCTGCTGGCGTCGCGGCTGGGGATCCCGGTGAGCACCACGCACACGATCACCGGGGCGATCGTGGGGGTGGGGGCCACCAACCGGCTCTCGGCGGTGCGGTGGGGGCTGGCGGGGCGCATCGTGTGGGCGTGGGTGATCACCATCCCCGCCTCGGCGCTGATGGCGGCGCTGACCTACTGGGTGCTGGCCGCCGTCGTCCCTGCCTGAGCGTTCCGCTTCGGGGGGCTCCCCACTCGCCATGACCGCTCCCGCCCTTCCCTTCCGCAACCGCGAGCTCAGCTGGCTGGACTTCAACGCCCGCGTGCTCGAGGAGGCGCTGGACCCCCGGGTGCCGCTGCTGGAGCGCCTCAAGTTCCTGGCGATCTTCAGCACCAACCTGGACGAGTTCTACATGGTCCGGGTGGCCGGGCTGCGGCGGAAGGTGACGGCGGGGGTGCCGGCGTACGCCCCCGATCCGCTCGCCCCCGCGGAGCAGATGGAGGCGATCCGTGACCGGGTGGCCGGGCTGCTGGAGCGCCGGCGCGAGGTGCTCGAGGGGCTGCTGCTCCCCGCGCTGGCCTCGCATGGCATCCGGCTGCTGGCCATGGCCGAGACGACGGGGGAGGAGCGGGCCGCCCTGCACGCCTTTTTCGAGGCCGAGGTGTTCCCGGTGCTCACCCCGCTGGCGGTGGATCCCGGGCACCCGTTCCCGTACATCTCCAACCTGTCGCTGTCGCTGGCGGTGGAGGTGCGCGACCCGGAGACCGGCAAGGAGCACTTCGCGCGGGTGAAGGTGCCGCGGTCGCTCCCGCGGTGGGTGGCGCTGGCGGGGCGCCCGCTGCACTTCGTGCCGCTGGAGGCGGTGATCGGGGCGCACCTGGGGGCGCTGTTCCCGGGGATGGACGTGCGCGGGTGGCACACCTTCCGCATCACCCGCTACTCCGATCTCGACCTGGGGCAGATGGAGCAGCCGGAAGACCTGCTGGAGACCATCGAGCAGCAGGTGTTCCAGCGCCGCTTCGGCGAGGTGGTGCGGCTGGAGGTCCAGCCCGACATGCCGGCGGGGATCCGCCAGCTGCTGCTGGAGGAGCTGGGGGCGAGCGAGTCGCAGCGGGTGGCGCCGCTGTCCTGGCGCGACGTGCACGACGGCGACGCGCTGCTGGAGCTGGGGGACCTGATGGCGCTGGCGGGGCTGGACGTGCCGGCGCTGCGTGACGCGCCGTACGCCCCCGTGGTGCCGGCTCCGTTCCGCGACGCCCCCGGGGTGTTCGAGGTGATCCGCCAGCGGGATGTGCTGGTGCACCATCCCTTCGAGTCGTTCGCGGGGTCGGTGGAGGCCTTCCTGGCCCAGGCGGCCGCCGACCCGCAGGTGCTGGCGATCAAGCTCACCCTGTACCGGACCTCCGGGGACACGGCCATCGTCAACGCGCTCACCGACGCGGCGCTGGCGGGCAAGCAGGTGGCGGTGATCATCGAGCTGCAGGCGCGCTTTGACGAGCAGAACAACATCACGTTCGCGCGCACGATGGAGAGCTACGGGATCCACGTGGCCTACGGGCTCCCCGGGCTCAAGACGCACGCCAAGGTGGTGCTGGTGGTGCGGCGAGACGCCGACGGGATCCGGCGCTACGTGCACGTGGGGACCGGGAACTACAACTCGCGCACGGCGCGGCTGTACACCGACGTGGGGCTGTTCACCTGCGACCCGGCCATCGGCGCCGACCTGT
>JBILED010000318.1:0-2796 GCA_044352305.1 Gemmatimonas sp. | reverse complement strand
CCGTAAGCGAGGAGCATGGCCTGGTACTCCTGACTCGCGTAGGTGCTGCCCCGGTCCGCGTGATGGCAGGCCTCGGTGGACACCCAAATCCGGCCACCAGTGGACACCTGAAAACCGGCCACCACAGGCGAGCTGAGGCGTAGTCCCGGCGGGACGTTCCGAGAGGGACGTTTTCCGCCATGAGCAACGTCTTGAACGAGACCAAACAGCAGCAGGTGATCGCGCTGGGGCGACTGGGGTGGTCGCTGCGGCGCATCGAGGACGCGACGGGCGTCCGCCGCGAGACGATCAGCGGCTACCTCAAGGCGGCCGGGGTGGCGGTCCGGCGGCGCGGCGGCCGGCCGACCCAGTGGCCCCCACCAAATCCGGCCACCACGGGGGAGGTGTCCACCGACCCGGTGGGCGCCCACCCGGTGTCCGCCCACCCGGTGTCCGCCGATCCGGTGTCCGCCGATCCGGTGTCCGCCGACCCGGTGTCCGCCGACCCGGTGCCCACCGACCCGGTGCCCACCGACCCGGTGCCCACGCCGGCGGCGGTGGCCGCCTCGGGACGGCCGGGGCGGGCGCCGACCGCGAGCGCGTGTGAGCCGTATCGCGAGCTGATCGTCGACGCCGTCCGCCGCGGCCGCAACGCGATGGCGATCTGGCAGGACCTGGTCGACCGGCACGGCTTCGACGGGCGCTACGCAAGTGTGCGCCGTTTCGTCGGCCGGCTCCGCCTGACGGCACCGGAGCCGGCCGGGATCATCGAGACGGCGCCCGGTGAAGAGGCCCAGGTCGATTACGGCGAAGGGCCCATGGTCCGCGACCCGGCGAGCGGGAAGTACAAACGCACGCGACTCTTCGTGCTCACGCTCGGCTACTCGCGCAAATCGGTGCGCCTGCTCACGTGGCGCTCGAGCAGCCAGCGCTGGGCCGCGCTGCATGAGGAGGCGTTTCGTCGCCTCGGCGGTACGCCGCGGGTGATCGTCCTCGACAATCTGCGCGAGGGCGTGCTCACGCCTGACGTGTACGACGCGCAGCTGAATCCCCTGTATCGCGATGTCCTGGCGCACTACGGCGTGGTCGCGCTGCCGTGTCGCGTGCGAGATCCGGATCGCAAAGGCAAAGTCGAGTCGGGGATCGGGCACACGCAGCGCACGCCGCTCAAGGGCCTCCGCTTCGAGACGCTCGACGCCGCGCAAGCCTACCTCGATCAGTGGGAGCTCCGCTGGGCCGACACGCGCATCCATGGCACGACCAAGCGCCAAGTCAGCGTGATGTTTGCCGACGAGCGTCCGCATCTCCAGCCGCTGCCGCTCGAGCCCTTTCGCTACTATCGCCACGGCACGCGCGTCGTGCATCTCGACGGCTGCGTCGAAGTGGAGGCCGCGTACTACAGCGTACCGCCAGGCTGGATCGGTCAACAGGTCATCGTGCAGTGGGACGACCTCCACGTGCGCGTGCTCGATCCCAAGACGAGCGGGCTGCTCCGCGAACATCTGCGCACACGCCGTGGTCACCATCGGGTCGCCGATCAGGATCGCCCCACGCGGACACCCGCGAAGACGCTCGCGCTGCTCGACGTCGCTCGCAAAGCGGGGCCGTCCATCGGCGCGGTCTGCGATCACATCCATCGGACCGAGGGCGCGTGCGCGCCGCGCCGCATCCTCGGCGTGCTCGCGCTCGCGCGCAAACATGGCCCGGCGCTCACCGAAGACGCCGCCCATTTCGCGCTTGAAGCGGGCGCACCGTCGTACCGCTTCCTCCGTCGCTACCTCGAGCGCGTGAAACTGCCGGCCACGGCACTCAAACAGATCGACCCGCTTATCCGCCATCTCACCGACTACCGCGCCCTCATCGAACAGCGAGCTGCCGCCTCATGAATGTCACCGAACTGGATCGCGCCCTCCGCAAGCTCCGCCTCTCCGGCATGGCGGACGTCCTCGAAACCCGCCTGCGTCATGCGCAGGCGGAGCGGCTGCCGCCGCTCGATCTCGTCGCCATGCTCGTCAACGACGAACTGCAACGCCGACAGGATCGCCTCCTCGAACGGCGGCGCGTGCAGGCCCGCTTCCGCGACCCGAGTCGGTCGCTGGACTCCTTCGATTTCACCTTCAACAAGAAGATGAATCGCGCGCTCATCTTCGAGCTGGCGACGGGCCGCTTCATCACGCAACGCGAAGATCTTTTGCTCGTCGGTCCACCTGGTACGGGCAAGAGTCACCTGGCGCAGGCGATCGGCCAGGCAGCGATCCAGCAGGGCCATCGCGTCCTGTATCGCGAAGCGCACCTCCTGCTCGAGGAGCTCACGGACGCCACGCTCGACGGCACGCGCAAGGAGGTCTTCACGGAGCTCAGCACGGTGCCTCTGCTGATCATCGACGATCTCGGGATGCGGAAGCTGCCGCCTACCGCCGCCGAAGATCTGCTCGAACTGATCATGCGGCGCTACGAGCGGGCCTCCACGATCCTCACCTCGAATCGCCCCGTCGACGACTGGGGCAAGCTGCTCGGCGACACGGCCGCGGTCACCGCGCTGCTCGACCGGCTGCTCCACCACGCGCACGTGATCACTTGCGGCCCCCGGAGCTGGCGTACCAAACTCCACGCGGCGACCGACACCTCCGTCACGCCGACCCGATAACCAGCCTCAGCCCGCCGTCGTGGTGGCCGGTTTTGAAGTGTCGATCAGTGGCCGGATTTGAGGTGTCCACCGAGGCTTGGCCATCCATCAGGCGCTGCGCCAGCTGTGCCCCGCCAACCCGGAGCTGGCGTACGGGTGGATGACCACCCGCAACCGGGCGTTTGACCAGC
>JBILED010000088.1:0-10220 GCA_044352305.1 Gemmatimonas sp. | reverse complement strand
GGGACCAGGAGCTGGTGATGGCCAGCGTGCGGCGCACGGGGCGGGCGATCGTGGCCACGGAGGACAGCCTCAGCTTCGGCTACGGCGCGGAGATCGCGGCGCGCATTGCCGACGAGTGCTTTGCGTGGCTGGACGCGCCGGTGCGGCGGGTGGCCAGCGCGGACGCGTTCGTGGGGTACGCCCCCAGCCTGGAGGACGCCACGCTGCCGCAGGTGGAGACGTTCCGGCAGGCGTACCTGGCGCTGATGGCGTACTGAGGGGGTGCGCGCCGCGCCGCCGGTGAGGCGCGGGGTGTGACCGGGGGGCGCGGCGATGATCGTCGCGCCCCCCGTGCCGTTGCGCCCCGCCGAATCGCCCCGGGGGCGGGTCAGAACATCATGATCATCCCACCGCCACGGGCGCCGCCGAAGCGCGGGTTCACGACGGTGTTGAAGATGGAGCCGAAGGTGTAGCTGAAGCCCACCTGCCCGAAGTAGCGGTAGTTGGTGGCCAGCGCCTGCTGGCGGGCGATGACCTGGTTGTCGGTGAGGGTGCCGCGCGGCAGGTACAGCTGGTCGTTCACGCGGGAGTAGTTGCCCCCCAGGTTGATGGACAGCCCCTTGGCGATGCGCAGGTCCAGGAACACCCCGGTGCCGTAGTTGTAGTAGCGCAGGTCGTGCAGGTACTGCGAGCCGAACACCGACCAGTTCACCGAACCCCACGGCTGCCGGGCGTTCCAGGCCACGTTGAGGGTGTGCCGCGGGCGCGTCTCGGCGATGCGCCCGTAGATGGTGGTGGCCTTGTAGCGGTAGGTCCCCACCCCCGCGGTGTACAGCGCCGTGAGCTGGCGGCGCGTGAACTCGCGATAGGGGAAGAGGTTCCACTCCACCCCCGGCATGACCGAGAGGTTGAGGCGGTAGTTGCTGAAGTCGGAGTAGCTGCCGTTGACGGTGGCGCCCACGGCGAAGTGGTCGCCGATGCTGCGGGCCACCAGCGCGTTGCCGCCGTAGTTGCGCAGCAGGTTGGTGAAGGAGTCGCCGCCGCTGAGGCGGAAGCGGCTCTGGCTGTACCCCAGGTTGCTCCCCAGCGACAGCTTCCAGGCGGCGGTGGTGCGGCTGGCGTTCACGCTCACGTTGCCGTTGAGGAACTGCTGCTGGCGCTCGCCGTCGCCGAAGCCGTTGGCGGAGAGGCGGTAGACCCAGAAGTTCCAGGGATCGCGGACCTGCTGGGGGGTGGCCGGGGCGCCGCTGGGGGCGCGGTAGGTGAGGTCCAGGCGTGCGGCCAGCGGGGAGCGCGCGGCGTAGGGGGCCAGCAGCAGGGAGAAGGTGCGCGCAAGGGCGCGGCGCACGACGTCGTCGGCGTCGTTGGGGGCGGCCACCACCACGGCGGTGTCGGCGCGGCCGCGCCGCGCCCCCTGCCCCAGCGCGGCAATGGTGTACTCGGTGCCGCCGCCGCCGGTGCGCAGCGAGGTGACCAGCAGCAGGACGTCGGAGAAGAGCCGGTCGCGCACGAAGTTCACCCACCGCATCTGGTCGCGGAAGAAGTCGAGGTCGCAGCGGCTGCTCTGGCAGTCCACGAACACCTTCACGGCGCCCGCCTGGGTGGTGTCGACGGCGGCTGGCGCGGGCGCCGGAGCCGCTGCGGGTTGGGCGTGCACGGCCGGCGCGCCGGCCAGCAGGAGGGCGGCGGCAAACGGCAGGAGGCGGGGCAGGGCGGGGGGGGAGGGTGTGAGTCGCGGCGCGTGCCGCGCGGCACGGAGACCGTGCTGCAACGAGGACAGCGGGCGGGGCGGAAGCGTTGGCTGGCGGTCACCCCGGTGGGACGGCATGGGTCGCCGCCACCATGGCCGTCCCCACCCGCTCCCACCCCAGCAGCAGGAGCTGCGCACCGGTGAACCAGGGGTCGTCGGCGGGCAGTCCGCTCGCGGGGTCCGGGCGGAACCAGAAGCGCCGCAGTTCTCCCTCCGCTCCGGGAAGGATGCCGAGACCACGGTTCACGGCCGCCATGTCCTGCGGCAGCCGCACCGCCTCGGTGCCGGCGGCGTTGAGCGCATAGCTGTTCACCTGCCCGTCAAAGCCCCGTCCCAGCCCCCCCCGCTCGCGCCAGCCGGGGAGCTCGCGGCTGGCAAGGTCGAGGCGTGGCCCCATGGAGTCGCGCGCCATGGTGGTGACCAGCCGCAGCCCCGGCGCGCGCCAGGTCGCCGCGCCACCGTAGGGCATGGTGACCACGGGGCGCTGGCGCAGCACCTTCACGCGCCCCGACAGCGCCACGCGCACCAGCCGCGCCGCTGGGCCGGCGGCGGCCAACCGCGCGCGCACCGAGTCGGGGAGCATCACCGGCACGCGCGCCGCCAGCCGCACGCGCGGTGGCGTGCCCCGCCACGCGCGCCCCTCGGCGGCTTCCACCGCGCTGCGGTACAGCTCGTGTTCGTCGGTGAGGGACATCAGGGTGGTGCGGCCGTCAGCCGAGGTGAGCGACAGCTGCAGGCTGTCCGACCAGAGCTGCGCCCCCGCGGGCGCCCCGGTCACCCGCAGCTGCACCACCAGCGGCGCCCGCACCAAGTCGTCCTCCTTGGCACCGTCCTCGCTGAACGCGCTGATGGCCGCCCGCTGGGCCAGGTCCACCTGCACCGCGTCGATGACGAGCCCCACCCCGGGCACCGTGGGGAGGGTGCGCCACGCGTCCACCGCGGCCGGTCCATGCGTGGCCACATAGAACAGGGCTAGCGCCGTCATCCCGGCCACCCCCGTGCCCACGCCGGGCGCCCACCGCCGCTGGTAGCCGCGCCTTGTGGTGAGCAGCAGGAGGCCCGCCAGCAGCGCCTGCAGCAGCAGCCACCGCCCGCGCGGCAGCGCCAGCCCCTCCACCCACGCGGGCATGGCGAGGTCCACCAGCACGAGCCCCACCAGCAGCACCACCCCCTGCCCCAGCACGGCGGCGATGGAGCGGGCATGACTGGCCAACGCCACGCCCGCCAGCATCCACGCCGCCATGGTGCCCATCGGTGCCGCCAGCTGCGCGGGAAAGTATCGCGGCGGCACGTCGTACGCGGCCCATTGCACCACCGTGAGCACGGCGGCCGCCCCCAGCAGCCCGCCGAACGCCAGCAGCAGCGTGCTCCCCAAGCGCACGGTCGGGGGCACCGGCTTCCCCCCGTGGAAGGCGTCGGGGCGCGCCGGCGCGGCGGCCAGCACGATCAGCACCGCCACCAGCACCAGCGCCGCCGCATACAGGTTCCCCACGACCGCCGGCCAGATCGGCTGCATGGTCGTGGGCCACGCGTTCCACGCGGCCAGCGCCATCAGCGCCCAGGAGGCCAGCACCAGCGTGCGCGCCCGGCGCGCGTCGTAGCGCAGCTGGTGCCAGAGCATCGCCAGGCCGCTCATGCGGCCTCCGACTGTCCGGCCGCCGCCGGTGCCGCCGCCAGCGCCAGGTACAGCGCCTTGAGCGTCACCGCCGCCTGCCCCGTCTCTTGCGCCACCTGCGCGCGCAGCTGCTCCAGCGGCGCGCTGTGCGCCACGCGCCCGTCGCGCAGGATCCCCAGCCAGTCGGCCAGCATCTCCACCTCGGCCAGGTCGTGCGTGCACAGCAGCACCGACACGCCGCCGTCGGCCATGACCTCCAGCAGCCCCTCCACCAGGCGGTCCTTCACCCCCACGTCAATGCCGGTGAAGGGCTCGTCCATCAGCAGCAGCGCGGGGCGCGCCGCCAGCGCGGCCCACAGCGCCACCAGCATCCGCTGCCCGCGCGACAGCGCGCCAATGCGCCGCGTGAGCGGCACGCCGAAGCGCTCCAGCAGCTGCGCCGAGCGCGCCGCGTCCCACGCCGGATACAGCGGCGCGAGGTACCGCTCCAAGTGCCGCACCGTGAGGTCTTCCGGGAGCTGCTGCCCCTCGGCCACGTAGCCCACGCGCTGCTGCACGGCCAACGGCAGCCGCACGCGGTCGTGCCCCAGCAGCGACACCACCCCCTGCGCCACCGGGGAGATGCCGGCCAGCGTGCGCAGCAGGGTGGTCTTGCCGGTA
Organism: Gemmatimonas sp.; assembly: GCA_044352305.1. Lineage (GTDB taxonomy): Bacteria > Gemmatimonadota > Gemmatimonadetes > Gemmatimonadales > Gemmatimonadaceae > Gemmatimonas. Next base: position 6,216 of record JBILED010000088.1, on the reverse strand, counting down.
CCGTTGGGGCCCAGCAGCGCGTAGAGGGCGCCGTTGGGGACGGTCAGCGAGAGCTGGTCCAGCACACGGGTGCGCCAGAAGCGCACCGTGAGCCCGCGGACCTCCAGAGCGGGAGCGGTAGGGGATGTCACGGGGTGGCCTCGGGTGCGTGATCGGGTGCGTGATCGGGTGCGTGATCGGGTGCGTGATCGGGTGCGTGATCGGGTGCGTGATCGGGTGTGTGATCGGGTGTGGCGGAATCGGACGGGGCGCGGTCGGGGGCGATGGCGCGCCACTGCGCGGCCAGCGCGTCCTGCACGGCGTCCAGCGGGAGCCCGAGGCGGCGCGCCTCCACCACCAGCTGCTCCAGGGGGCGGGCCAGCAGTGCCTGCCGCTCGTGGTCGGTGGCGGCGCGTCCGCGGGCCACCACGGTGCCCACCCCCGGCAGCACCTCCAGCAGCCCGGCGCGGACCAGCTCGGTGACCACCTTGTGCGCCGTGTTGGGGTTGATGCGCAGCGCCGTGGAGAGCTCCCGCACCGAGGGGAAGGGGGCCCCCGACGGCAGGGTGCCCGCCACGATGGCCTTGGTGGCGGCGTAGGTGACCTGCCGGTAGGGGGACTCGCCGGGGCGGAGATCCACAGGGAAGGGGAGCATAGTGTACTAGTCGTACTAGTACAGCGGGAAGTCAAGGGGAACTCTTGCGGTATTGGCGCTCTCAAAATCTGACCAAGTTGGTTTGACCAACTTGGTCAGGCATCGTACCTTTCTCCCATGACACCGCCCGTCCCCCCATCGCCCCAGAAGCCGCCTGCACCCTCCGTGCGCCCCACCCGCGTCGTCCGCGAATCCGTGGGGCTCTACGAGGCCAAGACGCAGCTCTCCGCGCTGGTGGACCGCGCGGCGCAGGGGGAGGAGATCGTCATCACCAAGTCCGGCAAGCCGATGGCGCGGCTGGTGCCGCTGGTGCGCGAAAAGCCCGTGCGCGAGCCGGGGAAGGGGAAGGGGCAGATCTGGATGGCCGACGACTGGGACGACCCACTCCCGGACGACATCATCGACCCGTTCTACCAGTGGTGACCCGCCTGCTGCTGGACTCGCACGTGTATCTCTGGTGGCTCACCGACACGCCCATGTCCGCCCACGCGACACAGGCCATCCGGGACGCCGACGAGATCTTTGTGAGCGTGGCCACGGCGTGGGAGCTCGCCATCAAGGTCGGCGTGGGGAAGCTCCGCATGGAGCGCCCCATTGCCGAGGTGTTGGCCGACAACGGCTTTGTCGAGCTCCCCATCCTCCTGCACCACGTGGAAGCGCTGGCCTCGCTCCCCAACCACCACCGCGACCCCTTCGATCGCCTGCTGGCTGCGCAGGCGCTCGCCGAGGGGCTTACGCTGGTCACCCGCGACCCGCAGCTGGCGCGCTACCCGGTGTCGGTGTTGCGCGCGTAGGGCACGCGGAGGGTGCGCGGAGGGTGCGCGGAGCGCGCCCCTGAGACACCGCCCCGCACGGCCCCACCACGTTGCCTCGCGCACGGCACCCCGCGCGCCCACGCGCTATGTTCGCGGCGACCTTTTCGCCGGAGCGATGCCCGTGACCATGTCCCGCCCTGCCCTCGCCGCCCTCACGGCGGCACTCCTTCTCGCCCCCACTGCACGCGCTGCCGCCCAGGGCGCCACGCCAAGCGGCACCCAAGGCGCCGCCCCCCGCCCCATCACCCCCGCCGACATCTCGGCGTGGAAGACCGTGCGCGGCGCCACGCTGTCGCACGACGGGCGCTGGTTCGCGTACCTGCAGGCCCCCAACGAGGGGGACGCCGTGGCCGTGTTCCGCCAGACGGCCGCCGGCGGCACCGAGCACCGCGTCCCCGTGGGGGAGGTCCCCGCGGGAGTCACCGCGCAGCTGTCGGCCAATGGCGCGTGGGGCGCCGTGCTGGTATACCCCACCGCCGCCGAGCAGCAGCGGCTGCGCCGCGAGCGTCGCCCGGTGCAGGCCAAGGCCGTGCTGGTGGAGCTGGCCACCGGCAAGCGGCACACCGTGGAGAAGGTGCGGCGCCTCGCCTTCAGCGGCGACGCGCCCACCCACGTGGCGCTGCACGCGTACGGCCCCGACGCGCCGGCCGGCGGCGCGGGCGGCGGCGGCGCCGTGCCGGCCCCCGGCGCCCCCGGCATGGGGGGATCGGGGGGCGGCGGCGGCGCGCCGCGCGTGGAGGGCACCGACCTGTGGCTGATGGAGCTGGCCACCGGCACGGTGCTCAGCATGGGGAACGTGGCCGACTTCGCCTTCGACGCCTCTGGGCGCTTCCTGGCCACCGTCATCGACGGACGTGACGCGCAGGGGAACGGCGTGCAGCTGCGCGCGCTGGCCGCCGGCGCCGTGACCGTGCTGGACGGCGGCAAGGGGCTGTTCCGCCGCCTGGGGTGGAGCGACTCGCTCCCCTCGCTGGCGTTCCTGCGCGGCACGGTGGACTCGGCGGGGACGGACACGGCCTGGGCCGCGGTGGGAGTGCGCGCCGTCGGCACCCCCGCCCCGCAGCTGGTGCGCGTGGGGGCGGGCGCCTCGGCGGCGCTGCCCACCGGCATGGAGGTGAGCCCCGACCGCGCGCCCCGGTGGATGGAGGGGGAAGACGCCCTCGCCATCGGCCTGCGCGTGGCGGTGCCGCCGCTTCCCCGGGGCACGCAGCTGGAGGAGGACGACCGGCCGTCGCTCATCCTGTGGCACGGCAAGGACCGCCGCCTGCAGAGCATGCAGCTGGTGCAGGAGCAGGCCGACAAGGGGTTCTCCTTCCTGGCCACCTACCTGCCGGCCACGCAACGGGTGGTGCAGCTCACCGACGACGTGCTGCGCACCGGCACGCTGGGGGGCGGCGACCGGTGGGTGCTGGCCTCGGACAACGCCGCCTACGAGCGGCGCGCGTCGGTGGACGGGATCCAGCGGCGCGACTGGCACCTGGTGGACGCGCGCTCCGGCGCGCGCACCCTCGTGCGCCGCGGGCTCACCGCCCCCGCGCAGCTGTCCCCCGACGGGCGCACGGTGCTGTACTGGGAGGACGGGCACTGGCACGCCTTCGACATCGCGCGCACCGCCGCGGTGAACATCACCCAAGGCGCCCCCGTGACCTTCGTGGACACCGAGGACGACCACAACGTGGACCGCCCCCCCACGCGGGTGGTGGGGTTCGCCAAGGACGGGGCGTCGGTGCTGCTGAACGACAACTGGGACGTGTGGCAGGTGGCGCTGGCCGGCGGGCGCTGGGTGAACCTCACCGGCAACGGGCGGCGCGAGGGGATCCGCTACGCGCGCCGCGTGGTCACCGACCCGCGCGAGCGCGGGATCGACCTGGCGCAGCCCGTCACCATGGTGGCCATGCGCGAGCGCACCAAGCAGGAGGCGGTGGTGCAGCTGCGCGCCGCGAAGCCCGGCGCGGTGGTGCTGAGCGGGTGGAAGGACGCGCGGCTGGCCCCGGTGCGCGCCCAGAAGGGCGACGTGTGGGTGAGCACCATCCAGACCTTCGCGCGCTTCCCCGACTGGTGGCGCGTGGCGTGGGCCAACGGCGCCAGCGGCGACTCGGTACGCCTCACCGACGCCAACCCCGGGATGAACGGCGTGGCGTGGTCCCCCGGCGCGCGCCTGCTCACCTACGTGGGTGACAAGGGGGACACGCTACAGGGGGCGCTGTACCTGCCGGCCGGCTACCGCGAGGGGACGGCCTACCCCACGGTGGTGTTCATCTACGAGAAGCTCTCCGACCAGCTGCACCAGTTCTCCAACCCGGCGTTCACCAGCTCCACCACCCCGGGGCTGCACACCTCGCGCGGCTACGCGGTGTTCCAGCCGGACATCCGCTACACCATCAACGACCCGGGGATGAGCGCGGTGTGGAGCGTGATCCCCGGCGTGAAGGCCGCCATCCGCACCGGCATCGTGGACTCGGCGCGCATCGGGCTGCACGGCCACTCGTGGGGCGGCTACCAGACCGCGTTCCTGGTGGGGCAGACGTCGCTGTTCAAGTCGGCGGTGGCGGGGGCGCCGCTCACCGACATGGTGAGCATGTACAGCTCGGTGTACTGGAACACCGGCGGCAGCAACCAGGCCATCTTCCAGAGCTCGCAGGGGCGCTTCAAGGGGAACTTCCTGGAGAACCGGGAGGCGTACGAGCGGAACTCCCCCAACCGCTACGCCGACCGCATCACGACGCCGCTGATCATCCTGCACAACGACAAGGACGGCGCGGTGGACTTCAACCAGGGGATCACCTTCTACAACACGCTGCGCCAGCTGGACAAGGACGTGATCCTGCTGGAGTACCCGGGGGAGAACCACGGGTTGGCGCAGCTGAAGAACCGGCGCGACTACACGCTGCGGCTGCAGGATTTCTGGGACCATTACCTCAAGGGGACGCCCCCGGAGCGGTGGCTGCGCGACGGGATCCCGCGGCTGGAGCTGGAGGCGCACCTGCGCGAGCGGAAGGCGCGGCTGACGCCCATCACGCCGTAATGGTCCGGCGGGGGGCGGGTGCCGATCACCCGCCCCCCGCTGCGGCGCCTACTTCTTGGCGCCCGCCTTGGGCTGGCACCCCTGCTCCAGCACCTCGAAGTGGTCGTGCAGCCCCTTGAGGGCGTCCTTGAGGGCCGCATCGGCCGTCCCCTTGGCCACGAGGTCGGCCACCGCCTGCGTCTGCCCGGGGAGCGCCGCCGCCGCCTTGGCCAGCGCCGGGGTGGCGCACCCCGCCGGCGGCGTGGAGGCCGCCACCGCCTTGGCCGCCGTCACCATGGCCGTGGCCTGCGCCTTGAGCGGCGCCATGTCCCCCTTGTCCTTGGCCGGGTGCCAGGTGGCCATCATCAGGGCGTGGTAGGCATCCAGCGCCTTCCACCCGCTCGCCGCGTGCCCCTCCCCCTGGTGCATGGCGTTGTGGTCCATCTGGTGACCGGCCTGATGACCGGTGTGCCCCCCCGCCTGCGCGGCGGCCAGGGTGGGGAGGGCCACGGCCAGCAGGGCGGTGGCAACGGGCGCAAACAGACGAGGCATGGGCAGACGAGGCAGAGGGTGACAGCGGGGGACAACCCCCATGCGTACCTTGGGGCAGCGGCGCCCTTCCGGCAATACCGGCCGGGGCGCCGGCAGGTTCCCCCCTCCACCCCCCTCCTGCCTCGTCCATGCTCCGCAGATCCCGCTGGGCGTCCCTCCCCGCCGTCTTCCTTGGCCTGGCCGTGCTGGCCCCCGTTGCGGGGGCGCAGGGACGGCTGACCTCCCCCAAGGAGTTCTTCGGCCACGACATCGGCGCCGACTACCAGCTCCCCAACTACACCAAGCTGGCGGCGTACTTCGCCAAGTTGGCGGAGGAAAGCGACCGGATCGTCCTGGACACGATCGGACGCACCGAGGAGGGGCGGCCGCAGGTGATGGCCATCGTCACCTCCCCAGCCAACCACCGCAACCTGCCCCGCTACAAGGAAATCGCGCGCAAGCTGGCGCTGGCCGAGGGGGTGGACAGCGTGGAGGCGCAGCGGCTGGCCGCCGAGGGGAAGGTGGTGTACTGGATCGACGGCGGGCTGCACGCCACCGAGGTGCTGGGAGCGCAGCAGCTCATCGAGACCTACTGGCAGCTCGCCAGCGGCACCGACGCCGAGACGCGGCGCATCCTGGATGACGTGATCATCCTGATGGCGCACGCCAACCCCGACGGCATGGAGCTGGTGTCCGACTGGTACATGAAGGACGCCGACCCGCTGCGCCGCAGCACCGGCAACATCCCGCGGCTGTACCAGAAGTACGCGGGGCACGACAACAACCGCGACTCCTACATGAACGCGCTGCGCGAGACGGAGAACATGTCGCGGCAGCTGTTCATCGAGTGGCACCCGCAGATCATGCACAACCACCACCAGACCGGCCCCACGGGGACGGTGATGGCGGCGCCGCCGTACCGGGACCCGGCCAACTACTGGTTCCACCCGGCGATCATCACCGGGCTGGACCTGGTGGGGGCCGCGCTCAACCACCGCTTCGTGATGGAGAACAAGCCGGGGCTGACCTTCCGCGCCGGCTCCAACTACTCCACCTGGTGGAACGGCGGGCTGCGCACCACGGTGTACTTCCACAACATGATCGGGATCCTCACGGAGACCATCGGCAGCCCCACGCCGATGCGGATCGCGCTGGTCCCCGAGCGGCAGGTGCGCTCGGCGGGGCTGCCGCTCCCCATCACGCCGCAGCCGTGGCACTTCCGGCAGTCGGTG
>JBILED010000317.1:0-2801 GCA_044352305.1 Gemmatimonas sp. | reverse complement strand
ATGTTCTCCACATCCTCCCCCACGTACCCCGCCTCCGTCAGCGTGGTCGCGTCGGCGATGGTGAACGGCACGTCGAGGATGCGCGCCAGCGTCTGGGCCAGCAGCGTCTTCCCCACCCCGGTGGGGCCGATGAGCAGGATGTTCGACTTGTCCAGCTCCGCGTCGTCCTCCCGCGCCGACCCCGCCGCATTGATGCGCTTGTAGTGGTTGTACACCGCCACCGACAGCGCCTTCTTCGCCTGCTCCTGCCCGATCACGTACTGGTCCAGGATCCCCTTGATCTCCCGCGGCGTGGGGACCTGGGTGATGGCGTCCGCCACCTCGCGCTCCTCGTCCTCCGCCAGGATCTCGTTGCAGAGGGCGATGCACTCGTTGCAGATGTACACGGACGGCCCGGAGATGAACTTCCGGACGGCATCCTTGGATTTTCCGCAGAAGGAGCAGCGCAGGTGCTTGTCGTGGGACATGGGATTCCGGGACGGGCCGCGAGGGTCCGGGGGCCGGCATTGGCCCCCCCGACACGATCTACAGCTACAGCTTCGGCCGGTTCCCGCCAGAGTTTACCCCCCGAACCCCGGGGGAGGACGGCGGCGTCCCTGCCAACCGTTGAATAAGCCGGTTTTCCGGGACCGGGTCAAGCAGGAATCGCGCAGGCCGACCCGCGCTGGCGGGGGTTCCGGGCGCGCGGTAGGCTATGCGCACGGGGGACCGCCTCGATTCCTCCGCGTCGGGACGGTCCTTGCCGTCCCGGTCGGCGCCCCCCTTCACCCCGCGCTTCATGTGGCCCTTCAAGGGATTCCTGGCCGTCCACGTCCTCACCGGGGCAGTCGGGCTGGTCCTCTTCTGGATCCCCACACTGGGGGCCAAGGGGTCGGCCACGCACCGCCGCGTCGGCTTCCTCTTTGCCCGGCTCATGGCCGTGACGGCCACCATGGCGATCGGCATGGCGCTCTCCACCCTGCTGGACCCGGTGGGCACGCATCCCCACCTCACCGACTGGGCCCCGCGCCGCATCCAGGGGATCTTCGGCTGGATGATGCTCTACCTGGCCGTCCTCACCCTCCACCTGGTCTGGCACGGCCTGATCACGGTGCGCAACAAGCGCGACCACGCGGCCAACCGCCACCCCGCCAACCTCGCCTCCAACGCGCTCGTCATCGTCATGGCGCTCCTGTGCGCCTGGCAGGGGTGGCGCATTGGCGAGGGGCTCATGATGGGGATCAGCGTGGTGGGGGTGGCCTCGGGGCTCACCAACCTCTGGTTCATCGCCCGTCCGGCCCCTGCGCGCTTCACCTACCAGCTGGAGCACGTGAAGGCGATCGTCGGGGCGGGCATCTCGGTGTACACCGCCTTCATGGCCTTCGGCTTCGTGCGCTTCATGCCCGCCAACGCCCTCAACCCCCGCATGTGGGCCATCCCGCTGGTGGTGGGGCTGGCCATCATCATCTACCACCAGGCGCGCATCCGGCTGCAGCAGCGCCGGCGCCCGTCCCCCGTGGCCGCGCCGCTGGCGTCGCGTGGCTGACCCCGCCGCCGCCGGCTGGCGCCCCCCCGCGCCACGGCCGCGCCCGCCGGTCCCCTCGCTGCTGCGCCTCCTCTGGCGCCGCGAAAAGGACCTGCTGAGCCTCCTCCCGGACCTCGCCTACCGCGAGCTGATCACCCCGCTGGGCTACACCCGGCGCGGCATCCTGCTGGTCAACGACCCCGCCTGGGTGGCCCGCATCCTCGCCGACCACGACCTCTTCCCCAAGAACGACCTCTTCGTCGAGGCGCTTGAGGACCTCGTCGGCAACTCCATGTTCGTCACCAGCGGCGACACGTGGCGGCGGCAGCGCCGCATGGTGGAGCCGGCCTTCTCCCACATGCGGATCCACCGCGCCTTCGACTTCATGGCCGCCGCAGTGGACGACTTCGAGGGGTGGCTGGCGGAACAGGCGGCCGCGGGCGCCGCCTTCTCCCTCGACGCGGCGATGAGCCACCTGACCGCCGACGTGATCACCCGCACCATCTTCTCGGTGCCGCTGGCCGGCGACACGTCGCGCGCGGTGTTCGACGACTTCATGCGCTTCGAGCGGCAGGTGGGGAGCATCGACCTCAAGCGGCTCCTCTGGGACCGCCCGTGGTCGCCGCACGCGCAACCCCCCGCCGTGGTGGAGGCCTGCCGCAACATCCGCCGCCACCTGGGGGCCATGCTGGACGCCCGCCTGGCCACCCCGGGGCTGGACGACATCGCCGGCGCCGTCCTGGAGGCGCGCGACGCCGACACCGGCGCCCCCTTCACCCGCGAGGAGCTGATCGACCAGCTGGGCGTCTTCTTCCTGGCGGGGCACGAGACCACCGCCAGCTCCCTCACCTGGGCGTTCTTCCTCTTGGCGCAGCGCCCCGACGTCGTGGTGCGACTCCGCGACGAGGTGGACGCGGTGGTGGGGGCGGGGCCGGTGCGGCTGGAGCACACCAAGCGCCTCCCCACCGTGCGCAACGTCTTCCGCGAGGTGCTGCGGCTGTACCCGCCCATCACCTTCCTCCCGCGGGTGGCGGCGCGCGACACCGTCATCGGCGACCGCCGCGTCCCGCGCGGCACCATGCTGATGATCGCCCCCTGGAGCATCCACCGGCACGAGCGGCTGTGGCCGCACCCCGATCGCTTCGACCCCGACCGCTTTCTCCCCGAGCGGGAGGCGCAGCAGGTGCCCGGCAGCTACCTCCCCTTCGGCGCGGGGCCGCGGGTGTGCGTGGGGGCGGCCTTCGCCACCATCGAGACGGCGCTCATCCTGGCGCGGCTGGTGCGCCGCTTCGACTTC
>JBILED010000087.1:0-10236 GCA_044352305.1 Gemmatimonas sp. | reverse complement strand
GCGACTTCGACTACGCCTGCGTCCCTCGTACACTACACGCGGCGGGCGGGTTCCCGCAACGCCGGCCCGCCCGCCGGGATCCTGCTGCCCCCCTACCCGACCTCGCACGTCAGCGCCAGCGGATCGGGACCGTCGGACGAGGCCGGTGCGCTGGCGGACCAGGTCGCCAGGTAGCCGGAGAAGATCCCCTCAACCTCGGCAAAATCCTTGACCTGATGCAGGCGCTGCCGGAGCTCCGCCGAGTTGGGCAGCCCTTTCACGTACCACCCCAGGTGCTTCCGGAACTCGATGGCCGCGCCAATGGGGTCCACCTCGTACTCCTGCACCAGCCGCGCGTGCGCCAGCGCAACCTCGAAGCGCTCCGCCACCCCGGGGGTGGACGGCATGGGGGTGCCATCCAGCAGCGCGCGCACCTGCCGGAAGATCCATGGCTGACCGAACGATCCGCGGCCGATCATGATCCCGTCGCACCGCGTGTGCTCGTACATCCGCAGCGCGTCCTGCGGGGTCTTGATGTCCCCGTTGCCCAGCACGGGGATGTCCAGCGCTTCGGCCACCGCCGCGATTTCGTCCCAGTTGGCGTGCCCCGTGTACATCTGCGTGCGGGTGCGCGCATGCAGCGCCAGCACGCGGGCGCCGGCCTCCTGGCAGCGCAGGGCGATCCCCACGGGGTCGCGCATCTCCTCGCTCCATCCGCTGCGGATCTTGCAGGTGACGGGGAGCGGGGTGGCCCGTGACACGGCCCGGATGATCTCCTGCACCAGTCCCAGATCGCGCAGGCACCCCGACCCGCCATTGCGCCGCACGACCTTCTTGACCGGACACCCGAAGTTGATGTCCACGAAATCCGGGGCGAACAGGTCGGTCACCATGGCCGCAGCGTCGGCCATCGCCGCCGGCTCGGCGCCGAAGATCTGCACGCCAATGGGGCGCTCGGCCGCGGTGAACCGCAGCTTGCTGATCGTCGCCTCGTTCTCCCGCCTGATCCCCTCAGCCGACAGGAATTCCGTCACCACCACGTCAGCCCCGTGCGTGTGGCACAGGCGCCGGAAGGGCGACTCGGACACGCCGGCCATGGGGGCCAGATACAGCGGAATGCCGCCCGGGACGGCAAACGGGAAGCGCTTGCGGGACATGGAGTTGAACCTAGGCCACCGAGCGCGGGCGGGCAACCGCCCGTTTGACTCCGTCCCGGCACGGGTTATGATATCCGGATATGGAACTCCGCGAATTCTTTTCCGAGGAAGCTGTCCAGCTGGAGCTGCACGGCACCAGCAAGGACGAGGTGCTGAAGGAACTCATCGGGCTGCTGGGGCTCGACGAGAAGGCGGAGGGGATGCTGTTCAAGATGCTCAAGCGACGCGAGAACCTGGGGTCCACGGGGATCGGTCGCGGCATTGCCATCCCGCATTGCCGGTCGCTGGTGGTGAACCGGCTGCGCGTGGCGTTCGGGCGCAAGCGCGACGGCGTGGACTTCAAGGCCATTGACGACAAGCCGGTCCACTTCTTCTTCCTGATCGTCGCCCCGCCGCTGGAGGTGTCCAACCAGTACCTCCCGGTGCTGGGGAAGATCGCCCAGTTCAGCAAGGAGGCCGATGTGCCCGGGCGGTTGCTGGCGCTCGAGTCCCCCGCGGAATTCATGGCGCTCCTGGAAGAAAAGCGGGTGTAGCTCCGCGTCTCGGAGCGCTCCCTCCCCGCCGCCCTATCCGTCCAGTCGCACCCGGCCGATGGGCGCGCGAAAGCGGTGCCACACCCGCACCGACTGCAGCGCGCCGGCCATCGCCAGCCCGGCCACCAGCCCGATCCAGAGGCCGCGTTCGCGCAGCGGCGTGGCGAATCCCAGCCACGACCCCAGCGGCATCCCCACCGCCCAGAAGGCCATCAGGTGCAGGAGCGCCGGCACCCGCGTGTCGCCGGTTCCCCGCAGCACGCCGCTGGTGACGCCCTGCAGCCCGTCAAACACCTGGAAGACACCGGCAATGGGGATGAGCGCCGCCGCCACCGCGACGGTCGCCGCCTCCGTGGTGTAGCGGGTGGCCAGCCACTCGGGGACACTGAGGAACAGGGCGGCGGTCAGCGTCATGAATCCCACCCCGCAGGCGATGGCGGCCGCCGCATCGCGGCGCGCCGCCGCCTGGTCGCCGCGCCCGATGGCGCGCCCCACCACCGCCGCCGCCGCGCCCGAAATGCCGAGCGGCACCATGTACGTCATGGCCGCCAGGTTCAGGGCGATCTCATGGCCGGCCAGCGATGCGGTCCCCATCCACCCCATGAGCACGGCCGTGAAGCCGAAGGCGAACGACTCGAAGAACCACTGGGCCGCGATAGGGGCGCCGATTCGCGTGAGGCGCACCAGTGGCGCAGCCGCGTGGCTCGCGGCGCGCCACGGACGCACCGTGGGGCGCAGCCGGGGCCACGCCAGCCACGCCAGCGTCGCCGCCATCACCCATGTGGCCACCGCCGTGGCGTACCCCGCCCCCGAGACCCCCAGCGCCGGAGCGCCCCAGCGCCCCTCGATGAGCATCCCGTTGGCCCCCACGTTCACCAGGTTGGCCGCCAGCACCGCCATCAGCACCGGCCGCACCGTCCCCATCGCCTGCAGCACCTGCCGCATGAGCAGGAAGCCGAAGAACGGCGCCACGGCGAGCGCGCGTCGCCGGACGTACCGCGCGGTCTCGGCGGCCACCTCCGGCGGTTGGCGCAGGGCCCCCAGCAGCCATTCCCCCGGCAGCAGCGCGAGGGTCACCGCCACCACCACGCCGAGTGACAGCAGCACGCCGCGCTGCACCCCCAGCGCCACGGCGTCATCGTCGCGCGCGCCCACCGCCTGCGCCACCACCGGATCCAGGCCGAACAGCAGCCCCATGCCGAACACGCTGGCGTTGAAGACGTAGAAGTTCCCGAGCGCCACGGCGGCGATGGCCGCGCCCCCCAGCCGGCCGACCATGAGGGCGTCCACCATCCCCATGGCCTGCATCCCCATGTTCACTAGCACCACGGGCGCGGCCAGCCGCGCCATCTCCCGCACGTGGACGCCGTGCCACGCGTCACCCGACGTCGCCACGCTGGTCACGCCACGCCCCCCACGCCATCCTCCCCGACTTCCGTGATCCGGCCGGTCGCGTCCCGCGCGACGTCCCCCGGCCGCAATGTAAGGGACCGGTAGATTTCCCGGGGCCCCCCGCGCCGTCCGACGCCCCTTCCCGCCGCCGCTCCGATCCTCCGCCCATGGGCCACCCCGCCGCCGACGCCATGCCCTCCGGACCCTTCGACTTCGACGAACTGGTGGACCGGCGCGACACCAACTCGCTCAAATGGGCCTTCGCCCGGGAGTTTCTCACGCCGGAGCAGGTGGCCGCGGATCCGCTCCCGATGTGGCTGGCCGACATGGATTTCCGGGTGGCCCCGTCCATCCTTGCCGCGCTGCGGGCGCACGTCGACCAGGGAGTGCTGGGGTACGGCGGCACCCCCGACGCATACCGGGAAGCGGTGGTCGGCTGGCAGGCGCGCCGCTTCGGCTGGACGGCGCAACCGGAGTGGCTGGTGCAGACGCCCGGCGTGATCAGCGCGCTGAACCTGGCGGTGCAGGCATTCTCGCACCCCGGTGACCGCGTGCTGGTGCAACCCCCGGTGTACTTCCACTTCCTCCACGACATCCTCATCAACGGACGACGCCTGGCGACCGCCCCCCTCGCGCTGGACGGGGGACGCTACCGCTTCGACCCGGAGCGATTCGAGGACGCGATCGCCCCGGACACGCGGCTGTTCATCCTGTGCAACCCGCACAACCCGACCGGCTCCATGTGGGCGCGCGCGGAACTGGCCGAGATGGCGGCCATCTGCGACCGCCATGGGGTGCTCATCATCGCGGACGAGGTGCACGAGGACCTCGTGTTTGACGGCGCCCGGGCGCATGTGCCCATGGCCATGCTGGACGACGCGATCGCACGCCGCACGATCACCTGCACGGCCCCCAGCAAGACCTTCAACCTGGCCGGGCTCTCCTGCGCCAACATCCTCATCCCCGACCCGCGCCTCCGGCAGGCGTTCGAGGCCCAGCGGGAGCGCAACGGGGTGTTCCTGGCCAACACCCTGGGGACGGCGGCCTGCGAGGCGGCGTACCGCCATGGGGAGCCGTGGCTCGAGGCGATGCTTGCGTACCTGCGGGGGAACCAGCGGCACTTCGCGGCCCGGGTGCGCGACCTCGGGCTCCCCGTGGCCGTCACCCCAACCGATGCGCTCTATCTGGCGTGGCTGGACTTCCGGGCCCTCGGGCTCGCTCCGGCGGCGCTGCACGACCTGCTGCTGCGCCGTGGGCGCCTGTGGCTGGACCCGGGGGAGAAGTTCGGCGCCGAGGGGGAGGGGTTCATGCGGATCAACCTGGCGTGCCCGCGCTTCCGGGTGGACGAGTCGCTCGATCGCCTCGTCCGAGCCTTGTCCGCGGGAAACTAGCCAGCCCCCCCCGTGGCACCCGTCGCCGCGCGGTCACGCCCACGCACCCGCCACGCCGCAAGCGCGGCGAATCGGCAAGCCGACCAGCGACACACCGACCGCGAAGCGCCTCACTGCCGCGACAACCGCGTGACCAAGGCCTCGGCGAACAACCGGCTTCCGGCATCGCTCAGATGGTCCACATCGCGGTACAGGAAGCCGAACACGGGGTCATGCCCCTTGCAGACCCGGAGACCGCAGAACACCGTGGCCGGATCGAACACGAGGACATCCGGGAAGTCCGAAAGAACCCCGGCGACCACCCTTCGGTAGGAAGCGACGCGCTGGTCGTACTCGGCTTTCGGCACGAAACACGTCCGCGGCTCCGGAGGCGGCACACGGTCCCGAATCGCGACCCCGCCAAACCGGAACTCCTTCCGGGGCCTCGCGCAGCCGTAATCGATGCCCAGCTCCGGCACGTCAAGCGCAAGCACCACGGACGCGTTCCTGAGTTGCGAGAGCTCGCGCAGCGTCTGGCGAAGGCCGATCCCGAACACCGCGTATCGATCCGTGATGGTCCTGTCCGTCACCAGCTCGACGCCCAGCCCCGTTACGCGGGCAAAGTCCTTGCCCCGGAACGGCGTGCCTTCCAGATAGATCGGCCCCATGGAACTGAGCACAATGATGGCGCTTGGATCCTCGCGGATGATCCGATCGAGCCAGGCGTTGATCTTTCCAACGCACTCACCCGGCCTGAACCGCGCATCGTAGCGATCCACGTTGCGAAAGGGGATGCACCCGCCGCTGGTCAGGTTCCGGACCGTGCCGGTCGTGATGGACGCCAGACCGGGCACCAGGTGTTCGCCGTGGGAGTCGCCGAGGACGATGAAATCGCGATCGCTGCGTCTTGCCGTCGGCATCCTCGCCGAGGACGCGCCGACCGCAAACCCGTCCTGGGCATGACCGACGTATCCCATGGCGGCAAACCCGAGGCTGCCGACCAGGGCAAGCACGAACACCTGGGTCCTGCCAACGGCACCTCGGACCCTGAACGGCGTCTCGACGTAGCGCCAGCTGACGTAGGCGAGGGCCACGGCGAGCAGCGACAGCCCCCCAAGCATCGCATGGTCGCGCTCGGCAACACCGGCCTTTCTGGCGAAGGCGAACACGGGTTGATGCCACAGGTAGGCGCTGTAGCTGACCAGGCCGATGCCCACGAATCCGGCGCTGCCCATGAACCTGCCGACCGCCGTCTGCTGCGTCGCGAACACGATGACCAGCACCGCGCCCAGCGTGGGCACAAGCGCAGGGACCCCCGGAAAGGGCGTGGCGGCATCGAAGGCGAACACGGCATACCCGATCAACGCCACCCCCAACCATCCGCCCAGCTCGCCAACCGTCCGGCCAAACTCCCGCCGTCGGGCACCGGACATGCCGTACGCGGTGAACGCGCCAAGCAGCAACTCCCAGCCGCGCGTCGGCAACAGAAAAAAGGCGGCGGTGGGGTTGGCATGGGCCCCCCACTGGGCCACCGCCAGACTGCCGGCGCCGACCAGTCCAAGCGCCGTCAGGATCCAACGCCGGCCCAACCGCCAGCATAGCATCAGGAACAGCGGGAACAGCAGGTAATACTGCTCTTCCACCGCCAGGCTCCAGGTGTGCAGCAGGGGCTTCAGTTCGGATGCCGTGTCGAAATATCCGCTCTCGCGCCAGAACAGCACGTTCGAGGCAAAGGCCGAAACGGCGATCAGGCTGTCCGAGAAGTCCCGGTATTCCGACGGCGGCAGGTACACCCACGCGAAGGGAATGCAGGCAAGCATCACCAGGAACAGGGCCGGCAGGATGCGCCGAGCGCGCCGCTCGTAAAACCGGGCGAGGGAGAACGTGCCACGCTCCAGCTCGGCCAGGATGATGCTCGTGATCAGGTAGCCGCTGATCACGAAAAACACATCGACGCCGACGAAGCCGCCGCTGAACGTCTCAAAGCCGGCGTGGAACAGGATCACGGGCAGCACAGCCCACGCCCTGAGCCCGTCAATCTCCCGTCTGTAGTCCATGGGTGTCGTGCGTGCCGTCCGTCGCCGGCTATCCCTGCCGAGGGTCGCCCCGCGCGGTCTCCGGGTTCATGCGGAGAACGGAGCGCTGCGCGTGAAAGTCGGGGCGTGCCCGCCGGGGGTCAAGGGAACGCGGGCCAACCGCGCCCCCGGGGGCGCGCGCACGGCGCCGGCGAACGCGATCCCCCGGCGCCGGTCGGCCCCCCCCCGGCGCCGGCGGCCGCTACGGGGTCATTCCCACTCGATGGTGGCGGGCGGCTTGGAGCTCACGTCGTACACCACCCGGTTGACGCCGTCCACCTCATTGATGATCCGGTTGGAGATCCGCCCGAGCACGTCGTGCGGGAACGGGTACCAGTCGGCGGTCATGCCGTCGGTGCTGGTGACCGCGCGCAGCGCGATGACATGCTCGTACGTGCGCCCGTCCCCCATCACCCCCACCGAGCGCACCGGCAGGAAGACGGCGAAGGCCTGCCATATATCGGGGTAGAGCCCGGCGGCGCGGATCTCCTCCAGGTAGATCGCGTCGGCCTTGCGCAGGATGTCGAGCGCCTGCGGCGTGACCTCCCCCAGCACGCGGATGGCGAGCCCCGGCCCCGGGAACGGATGGCGCCCCACCATCTCCTCGGGGAGCCCGAGCTCGCGCCCCACGTTGCGCACCTCGTCCTTGAACAGCTCGCGCAGCGGCTCGATGAGGCGGAACTGCATGTCCGGCTTGAGCCCGCCCACATTGTGGTGCGTCTTGATGGTGGCCGAGGGGCCGCCGGTGGCGCTCACCGACTCGATCACGTCGGGATACAGCGTGCCTTGGACCAGGAACTCGGCGACGGCCCCGGCCTCCGCCGACGCGTCCTCGAAGACGTCGATGAAGGTGTGGCCGATGCGCTTGCGCTTGAGCTCCGGCTCCCCCACGCCGGCCAGCGCGTCCAGGAACCGCTGCTCCGCGCGGACGGTGAGCAGCTTGATCCCCAGGTGCGCACGGAAGGTGCGCTCCACCTGCTCGCGCTCATGCAGCCGCAGCAGCCCGGTGTCCACGAAGATGCACGTCAGCTGGTCGCCGATGGCCCGGTGCACCAGCGCGGCCGCCACGCTGGAGTCCACGCCGCCGGAGAGCCCGCAGATCACCTGCCGCTCGCCCACCAGCTCGCGGATGCGCGCCACCTCCTGCTCGATGAAGTGCCCCGGGGTCCAGTCGGGGGTGCAGCGGCACACGGAGAACAGGAAGTTGCCGATCATCTCCGCCCCGCGCACCGAGTGGGCCACCTCGGCGTGGAACTGGATGGCGTGGATGGGGCGCGTCTGGTGGCGGAACCCCGCCACCACCTGGTTGCCGCTCCACGCGGTGGCCACGTACCCCGGGGGCACGACCTCCACGTGGTCGCCATGGCTCATCCACACGGTGGTGCGCTCGCCGGCGTCGAAGCCGGCGAACAGGCCGTCGGCCTCGGCCACCTCCACCTCGGCGCGCCCGTACTCGCGGCGGCCACCCGCCACCACGGCACCGCCTTCCAGGTGCGCGATCAGCTGCATGCCGTAGCACACCCCCAGCACGGGGCAGATATCGAGGATGCCGGAGGGCACCGTGGGGGCGCCCTCGTCGCGCACCGAGCTGGGCCCCCCCGACAGGATGATCCCGTCGGGACGCCACTCCCGGATCCACTGCAACGACCGGGTGGCCGGGTGGATCTCGGAATACACGCGCGCCTCGCGCACGCGCCGCGCAATGAGCTGCGTGAACTGCGATCCGCAGTCCAGGATCAGGATGCGACTGCCCATCAGCTCTTCCACTCCGGTCCAGTCAACTTGAGGAACTCCACGCCCAGCGTGTCCAGGTCGAGGATCGCCCCGGTGGGGGCGCCGTGCAGCCAACCGCACCCCTCGCCGGGGTTCACGATCAGCGTGTCGCCGCGCGCCTTCATCTCGGGCACATGGGTGAAGCCGTGCACCACCACCTGGTGCCCGTCGATCGAGCGCTGCTGCACGTCGGCCAGGTCGTGCACCAGCAGCACGGCCTTGCCCCCCAGGTCGAAGCTGTGCGGCGCCTCATACAGCTCCGTGGCGCCGAACCCGAGCGCCGCGGCCGCGCGCAGCGCGTCCCGGTCCCCGTCGTTGCGCCCGAACACCCCCAGCAGCGGCACCGACAGCTCCTGGAAGGGGCGCAGGGAAAATGGCGAACAGTGGTCGCCCGCGTGCATCACCAGCGACACCCCGCCCGCGACCATCTGCTCCAGCAGCGCCCGAACGGCCGGGACGCGATCATGGGTGTCCGACAGCAAGCCGATCCGCATCAGGCATTCCTCCAGGCAAGGGGGTGGCGTTCGAGACGCAGCAGCTCCTCGACGGTCTCCCGCACGGCGACCACGGCGTAGCGGTCGCCCTCCACCGCGACCTCGACGGGGCGGGGACGGGAGTTGTAATGGCTGGCCATGGTGTAGCCGTACGCGCCGCAGGTGAGCACCGCCAGCACGGCGCCGGGGGCGACGTCGGGCACCGGGCGCCCCCGGGCCAGGAAATCGCCCGACTCGCAGATGGGGCCCACCACGTCGGCGACCACCGTCTCCGCGACCTCCTCAACGGCGACGATGCCGTGCTCGGCCTGGTACAGCGAGGGGCGCAGCAGATCGCCCATCCCCGCGTCGGTGACGACGAACGCCGTGCCGTTGGCCTGCTTGCGGTAGAGCACGGTGGTCAGGAGCACCCCCGCCTCCGCCACAAGGAAGCGCCCGGGCTCGAGCAGCAGCGTGCACCCGGTGCCCGCCACGGCGGCGCGCACGGCATCGGCGTAATCCGCCAGGTCGGCGGAGGGCTCGCCAGGGGCGTACGGGACCGCCAGCCCGCCCCCGACATCCAGCCATGACACGGCATGACCGGCGTCGCGGACCGCCGCGAGCGCCTCCAGCAACCGCGGAAGCGCCGCGCGCAGGGGGGCGCTGTTGGCGATCTGCGACCCGAGATGCATCCCCACCCCGCACACCCGGACGTGCGGCAGCGACGCCGCCACCGTGGCCACGCGGGCGATGTCGTCGCGGGGGATGCCGAACTTCTGCCCCTTCTCCCCCGTGCGGATGTAGGCGTGCGGCGTGTCCACCGTGACCTCGGGGTTCACGCGGAAGGCCACCGGTGCCACCACCCCCAGCCGGGCGGCCACGGCATCCACCACCGCCAGCTCCGCCTCGGATTCCACGTTGAGCAGGCGCACGCCGGCGCGCAGCGCCGCCTCGATCTCCGCCACCGTCTTCCCCACGCCGCTGAACACCACGTCCCCACCGGCGCACCCGGCGGCCAGCGCCCGGTGCAGCTCGCCGCCGGAGACGATGTCCATGCCGGCGCCCAGCGCCCGCAGCGCACCCAGCACGGCCAGGTTGCTGTTGGCCTTCACGGCAAAGTGGATCCGGTGGGGCACGCCGGCAAACGCGCCCGCCAGCGCGGCATACCGCGCCCGGATGGTGGCCAGGCTGTAGACGTACGCGGGGGTCCCCACGTCGGCCGCGATGGCCGGCAACGGGACCGCCTCGCACCGCAGCACCCCGTCCCGACGCGCCAGCGCATCGGGAACCGGCCAGGCGGGCGACGCGGGGGTCAGTACGCCCGCGCCCATATGACCTCGTGCTTGGCCGGCTCACCAGTGACCAGGCACCGCGTGGGCGCCTCCGGCGAACGGAACTCCGCGTCGGGGATGACGCGGATGGTGGCCTTGGTCTCCTCCTTCACCCGCTGCTCCACGGCCGGATCCCCGTTCCACCCCGCGTAG
>JBILED010000316.1:0-2812 GCA_044352305.1 Gemmatimonas sp. | reverse complement strand
CGCCGTCCGCAGGTCCAGATACAGGTAGGCATCGTCGTACTCGTACATCCCCGTCTCAAACACCCCGCTGACCACCATGCTGTCCGCCCGCGGCATCAGGAGCCCGGTGGCCGAGTTCATCACCAGCCCGGCCTCCCCGAGCAGCACAATGGTGTCACCGGGAAAGGTGTTCAGCTTGGCCGCCAGCAACTTCCCCACCACTGCCCCGGGGAGCCCCACCCCGTCGCGGACGAAACGGAAATCCCCCAGGATGGCATGCGAGCGGATGGCCGTGACGTCCGCGCCAGGCACCCCGGCCGGTTCCATCCCCACCACCTGGGCCCCGGTCCGGTACCCGCCAAGATTGCGCACCAGCCCCTGCGTCTGGACGAAGGGCGCCGCCCGGGTAACCCCCGGCACCGCCCGCACCGCCCCCAGCACCACCCGCCAATCCGCCAGCCGCATGTCCGACCCGTACGGCAGCACCCGCACATCGGGGCTGCCGATCAGGATCTTCTCGCGCAAATCCCGCTGCAGCCCGTTCATCACCCCCATGATCACGATCAGGGCGCTCACGCCCACGAGCACCCCCGCGATCGCGATCACGCTGATGAGCGACAGCAGCCGCGACCCCCGGCGGCTGCGCAGGTAGCGCCACGCAATGGCCAGCTCGAGGCGCGTCACGGCCGCCTCATTCCGGGCGCATCGTGGGGAACAGGATCACGTCGCGGATGTTCGCCGTCCCCGTCAGGTACATGAAGAGCCGGTCAATCCCGATCCCCACCCCCCCGGTCGGCGGCATCCCGTACTCCATCGCCCGCAGGTAGTCCTCGTCCACTCCCGACGCCTCCTCGTCCCCGGCGTCGCGCAGCCGCGCCTGTGCCTCGAAGCGTTCCCGCTGGTCGATGGGATCGTTGAGCTCGGAGAAGGCGTTGGCCAGCTCCTTCCCCTTGGCGAACAGCTCGAAGCGCTCGGTGAGCCCCGCCGGGCCGCCCCGCTTGGGCTTGGCCAGCGGCGACAGCTCGATGGGATAGTCCACCACGAACGTCGGCGTGTCGATCCGCGACTCCACCAGCGCCTGGAACAGCTCGTCCAGCACCTTGGGCCGGCTGAGCGTGGCTACCTTCGCCACGCCGATCCGCTCCGCCATGGCCCGCAGCGCCGCGTCGTCCAGCGCCATCACGTCGGCCCCGGCCGCCTGGGACAGCGATCCCACCCACGGGATCCGCGGGAACGGCGGCACCAGCACCGGCACCTCGGCCTCCAGCCCGGCGACTCCGCGGACCGCCTCGGATGCCGCCACCAGGAGCGACTCCACCCGCCCCATCATCGTGCCGTAGTCGGCGAACGCCTCGTAGAACTCCAGCATGGTGAACTCGGGATTGTGCGTCCGGTCGATCCCCTCGTTCCGGAAGTCGTGCCCGATCTCGTACACGCGCTCGAAGCCCCCCACGATCAGCCGCTTGAGGTAGAGCTCGTCGGCGATGCGCAGGTACAACGGCATGTCCAGCGTGTTGTGGTGCGTCACGAACGGCCGCGCCGCCGCACCGCCGTACAGCGGCTGCAGCACGGGCGTCTCCACCTCCAGGTACCCCAGCCCGTCCAGCTGCGTGCGGATCGCCCGCACCAGCGCCGAGCGCGCACGGAACAGCGCGCGCACCTCGGGGTGCACCGCCAGGTCCGCGTACCGCTGACGCGCCCGCTGCTCGGTGTCCGCAAAGGCCGAGTACCGCACCACCCGTCCGTCCACCACCTGCTCCTTCGCGATGGGGAGCGGGCGCAACGCCTTGGCCAGCAGCTCCAGCGCCGCCACCTGCACCGTGGGCTCGCCGGTCCGCGTCCGCATCAGCGGGCCGCGCACCCCCACCCAATCCCCCAGGTCCAGCTCGGCCAGCCCGTCGAACGCCGCGTCCCCCAGCGCGTCGCGGCGCAGGTACAGCTGGATGCGCCCGTCCATGTCCGCCAGGTGCGCGAAGGCCGTCTTCCCCTGCGAGCGCCACGACACCAGCCGTCCGGCCAGCGACACCGCGGGCCCCTCGCTCCCCTCGCCCAGCAGCGCCAGCGCCTCGCGGGTGCTGTGCGTGCGATCGTACGCATAGGCGAACGGCTCCCGCCCCGCCGCCCGCAGCCGCTCCAGCTTGTCGCGGCGGGCCCGCATCACCTGGTTCAGCTCGTCGCTCACGCGCCCGCCCCCCCGGCCCCGGCCGCGCTCTCCTGCTTCAGGTACGCCTGGATGAACGGGTCGATGCCCCCGTCCATCACCTTCTGCACGTCGGCGATCTTGAGCTCGGTGCGGTGGTCGTTCACCATGGTGTAGGGCTGGAAGACGTAGCTGCGGATCTGGCTCCCGAACGTCACGTCCTGCTTGTTCGCGTCAAAGGCGGCCTTCACCGCGGCCTGCTTCTCCGCCTCCAGCTGGTAGAGCCGGTTCTTGAGCATCTTGAGCGCGGTGGCCTTGTTCTTGAACTGCGACCGCTCCTGCTGCGAGGCCGTCACGATCCCCGTGGGCAGGTGGGTGATGCGCACGGCGGACGACGTCTTGTTGACGTGCTGGCCCCCCGCTCCCGAGGCGCGATACACGTCCACCCGCAGGTCCTCGTCGCGGATCTCGATGTTGATCTCCTCGTTCACCACCGGATAGACGAACACCGACGCGAAGCTGGTGTGCCGGCGGGCCTGCGAGTCGTAGGGGGAGATGCGCACCAACCGGTGCACCCCGGATTCCGGCCGCAGGAAGCCGTACGCGAAGGGGCCCTTGATCTCGAGCACCGCCCCCTTGATCCCGGCCTCCTCCCCCTCGCTGAGGTCGAGCATCTCCATCGCATACCCCTTG
>JBILED010000086.1:0-10289 GCA_044352305.1 Gemmatimonas sp. | reverse complement strand
AGATCTCGGCGTTCTCGATGAAGCGGATGTTGATGAGCGAGATGGGGCCGCCGGTGGACCCCTGCGAGCCGAAGTGGTTGATGTTGGGCACCTCCACGTTGTCCACCACGAAGAGGTTCTCGAAGGGGGCGCCGCCGCGCACGATGATGTCGTTGCGCGCCGCGCTGGTGACCCCCACGCCCGGCGCCACCGAGATGGCGCGCAGCACGTCCTCCTGCGCCCCCGGCTGCCGGCGCACCTCCTCGGCGGTGTACGCCTGCGTGGACACCGGCGTGGCCTGCGGGCGCTGCGGCGGGAACGCCTCGGGACGCACGGTCACCGCCGCCAGCCGCACGTCCACCGGCCGCAGCACCACCAGCACCTCGGCGGGCTTGGCGGGGGAGACGGCAATGTCCCCCTTGGTCACCGGGGCGTACCCCAGCCGGCGCACATCCAGCGTGACGATGCCGGGGCGCACCCCGCGCAGCGTGAAGCGCCCCGCGGCGTCGGACTGCGCCGCCAGCTCCGTTCCCACCACCCGGACGGTGGCGTTGGCCACCGGCGCCTCGGTGACCGCCTCGATCACGCGCCCGGTGATGGCGCCGGTGGCGCCTTGGGCGGCCAGCGGCAGGGCAGTGGCCGGCACGGACACCAGCCACAGCAGCGGCAGCCACGCACTCACGCGGGCACGGACGGAAACGGAGTAGCACACCATGGGACGACCGGCACGAGAGGGAAACGGGGCGCACACGCGGGCGCCCGGGGAACGCCGGGAGCAGGCCACGGGCAACGGCGGCACAATGGCGCGCCACGGGGATTCGTTCCCGCCGCGGCGGGGGGGCGGTACATTGGGACGCGCTCGTGACCCCTGCCACGGCGCCCCCCAATCTCCTTCGGCGAGCTCCGACCATGCGTGCAATCCTGTTGGCGGGTGCCCTGACACTTGGCGCGGCGCTCGAGGCGCAGTCGCCCCCAGCCACCCTGGTGTTCACCAACGGGCGCATCCTCACCGTGGACGCCCGCGACCGGGTGGCAGAGGCGGTGGCCATCGCCGGCAACCGCATCATCGCCGTGGGGACCGATGCCGAGGTGCTGCGCCTGGCGGGTCCGGCCACGCGGCGGGTGGACCTGCGCGGGCGCACGATGACCCCGGGGCTGCTGGACGCGCACGCGCACTTCTCGGGGGGCGGCGCCGACCGCCTGTTCGTGCTGGACCTCAGCTACCCCGGGGTGAAGTCCCTGGCCGACGTGGCGGCGGCGGTGAAGGCCCGCGCGGCGACGCTTCCCAAGGGGAGCTGGATTGCCGGGCGCGGGTGGGACGAGGGGAAGCTCGCCGAGCGGCGGCTCATCACGGCCGCCGACCTGGACGCCGTGTCCCCCGACCACCCGGTGTACCTCACGCAGACCACGGGGCACTACGGCGTGGCCAACCGCGCGGCGCTGCGCCTGGCCGGCATCACGCGCGACACGCCCGATCCGCCGGCGGGGACGATCGACCGCGACGCGGCGGGGAATCCCACCGGGGTCCTCAAGGAGGGGGCGCAGGGGCTCGTGCGGCGGCTCATCCCGCCGCGCACTGCGGCCCAGTCGGAGGCGGCCATCCGGGAGATGGCCAAGGCGTTTGTCGCCGAGGGGATGACCGGCGCCAAGGACCCCGGGATCTCGCCGACCACCTTCGACCTCTACCGGAAGGTAGCGGCTGACGGGGCGCTGCCGGTGCGGATCGTCGGCCTGTGGAGCGGAGGGCGGTCGGTGTCCGCAGCGCGGCTGCTCATCGACGAACGCGCGACGACCACGCGTCCCCATGCGGGGACGGGTGACGACCACGTCGTTGCCGTCGGCGTGAAGCTGTACGTCGACGGCTCCGGCGGCGCGCGTACCGCGTGGCTGTACCAGCCGTGGAGCCGGAACTTCCGGGAGATTGACGGCGAGAACCACGGCTATCCGGCATCGGACCCCGACACGGTGCGGATGCTCATCCGGATGTACCACGATGCGGGGCTGCACGTGTCGGTGCACGCCATTGGCGACCGCGGGATCGACTGGGTGGTGGACAGCTACGACCAGGCGCTGCGCGAGAACCCCAAGCGCGGGCTGCGTCACGGGATCATTCACGCCAACATCCCCACCGACCACGCCATCGACGTGATGGCGCGGCTGCAGCGCGAGCACGACGCTGGCTATCCCGAGCCGTCGGCCACCTTCACCTGGTGGCTGGGGGACACCTACGCCGGCAACTTCGGCGACGCGCGCGCGCTGCGGCTGAACCCGTTCCGCACCTTCCAGCGGCGCGGCATGACGTGGGCCAACGGCTCCGACTACGGCGTGACCCCCTTCCCCGCGCGCTACGGCATCTGGTCGGCGGTGGCGCGGGAGACGCTGCTGGGCACCTACGGCGCCACGCCGTTCGGGACCGCCGAGTCGGTGGACGTGCACACCGCGCTCAAGGCGGTGACCATCTGGGCGGCGCGGCAGCTGTTCCTGGACACCAAGATCGGGTCCATCGAGGTGGGGAAGCTGGCCGACCTCGCCGTCTGGGACCGCGACTTCTACCAGGTGCCCACGGCGCAGCTCAGGGACGCCGCCTGCCTGCTGACGGTGTTCGACGGGCGGATCGTGTACCGGCGGCCTGGGGGCTGGTAGTCGGCGCTCACAGCACCCGCCACCACGGTGCGGCCACGATCTGCTCCCCCAGCTGCAGGATCTCGTCACCGCCGTGCAGCAACAGCCCGCCCACGGCCAGGTCGGGGTACTCCGCCAGGAAGGCGCGCAGCCCCGCCGTGTCCCCCACGCCTGGCGCGCGCGTGGCCTTGACTTCAACGGGGAGCACGCGCCCGTCGGGCTGCTCCACCACGAAGTCCACCTCGCGCTGGGAGACCGTGCGCCAGTGGTGCACCACGGGGCGGCGGGACTGCGCGTGGCTCCAGGCCAGCAGGTCCTGCAGCACCAGGTTTTCCAGGTGCGCACCCGTCACCGCGGGCATCCCTGCCAGGTGGAGCGCCATGGCCGTGTCGGACCAGTACACACGCGGTTTCCGGGTCAGGCGACTGGTGCGATTCACGCTGTACGCGGGAACGCGCACCACCTGGAAGGTGACCGCCAGCAGGTCGAGCCACCGGGACACGGTGGAGGTGGAGAGCCCGGTGGCCTGCGCCCACGCCGCTTGGTGCTCGACCTGCCCCAGCCCCGTGCAGGCCGCCCGCATGAGGCGCAGCAGCTCCAACGGGCGGTCCAGCGCGGCAATCCCCGCGATGTCGCTCGCGATCAGGGCGTCCACGTACCCCTGGAGCCAGTCCGCTTGCTGGTCGGCCGTGGCGTTGGCAAAGGCGAGGGTGGCGTAGGCCGTGGCGGCGGCGGTCACCCGCCAGTCATCGGGCATCGCGGGCCCCGCCTCCAGCAGGGCCCGCCATTCGCGCGGGGGGGCGGAGAAACAGGTGTCCCACGCCCCCGCCACCCCCAGCCCGGCCCGTTCGCGCCGCGTGAGCGGCCACAACGACACGTAGGACGCGCGCCCGGCCAGCGTCTCCTGCACTCGGCGCAACGCCAGCAGATTGGCCGACCCCGTGAGCACGAACCGTCCGGGTCGGCGGTCGCGGTCCACCACCCGCTTGATCGCCACCAGCAGGTCGGGGGCGCGTTGCACCTCGTCAATGACCAGGTGATCGGCGCGCGCCACCAGCCCTTCGGGGTCGCGGAGCGCCTGCTCCCGGGTGGCGAGGTCGTCGAGCGTGAGATGGGTGAAGTGCCGCGTGGGCTCGGCGTGGGCGAGGAGCGTGCTCTTCCCCGTCTGCCGGGCTCCCATGAGCACGGCCACCGGCTGCACGCCGAGGACGGCCTGCAGATGGCGTTCGGCGAGTCGAGGGCGGTAAGGGATGTTGTCCCATGACATGGGATAAAATATCCCGTATCGTGGGATGTTCTGCAACCGATTGCGGTCCTGCTGGCCATATTCGAGATATGCAAGCCGTGCTTCGGACAATCCCCCTCGCTGCCCTGCTGGTCGCCGCGTGCCAAGGGGCCCCGTCCGAGAGCGCTACCACCCCCGCCGCAGTCCCCCGGGACACCGCAGCCCCCTACCCGATCCATGCGCCGGCCGGCGGTGGGGGGCCAGCCACCTACAAGCAGCTCCCGCTCCGCCTCACCCTTCGCGCCGGGCCCACCGTGACGCCGGTCTCCGGCGTCATCGGCGTGGTGTGCGTGGGGATGAGCAACGCCAATCAGGAGTGCGCCCGGCTCATCGCCGCCACCGATGCCGGCGGTCCGTGGGCCGCGGAAAAGGCGCCGAACGTGCGCCTGGTCAATTGCGCGGTGGGCAGTCACGCCATCGAGCGGTGGATCGACCCGGCGTTCGACGCCGTCCTCTGGCGCGACTGCGTGGACCGGAGGCTCGCGGCGCGCGGGGTGCGCGTGGAGCAGGTGCGCGTGGTCCTGCACAAGGCGGCCAACCAGTTCGGGCTGGGCCCCAACGGCACCCCGCTCCCGCTGTACCCCGCCGCAGGGAGCAACTTCCTGGCGCTGGAGCGCCACCTGGACGCCTTTGCGGCGCGCGTCCGCACCGTTTTCCCGGCGGTGCAGGCGGTGTACACCAGCAGCCGCAGCTACGGCGGCTACACCCCCCGCAGCGATCGCGGCGAGCCGCAGAGCTACGAGGAGGGGCACGCCCTCAACCGCTGGCTGGCCGACCACGCCGCGGTGGACGGCGTCTGGCACGGCTGGTGGGGATACCTGTGGGCCCCGGACTGCGGCACCGGCGTCCGCAACGGGTCAGGGGTGTGCTACGAGCGCACGGACTTCGTGGACGACGCCGTGCACCCCTCCGCCGCCGGCGAGATCAAGATCGCCCGCATCCAACACGACCGCCTGCGCCAGGAGGCGTGGTACCGGCCGTGAATGCCGCGGGGCCTCCGCATGACGCCCCCCCCAACACCCACCCCCTCACCCCCCCGCTGCCACCCGCACCGTATTGAGGTGCACCCGCGCCGTGTCCTCCACCTGGCGCCCGTACCCCCCCGCGATCGTCACGCACACCGGGATCCCCACCTCGCGGCACATCCCCAGCACCAGCGCGTCGCGCCGCATCAGCCCGGCAAAGGTCAGCCGCAGGCGCCCCAGCCGGTCTCCCTCGTGCGGGTCCGCCCCCGCCAGGTACACCACCAGATCGGGGCGCGCCGCCCGAATCACCCCCGGCAGCTCCGCCGCCAGCACCGCCAGGTAGTCGTCGTCCCCCGTGCCGTCAGCCAGCCCCACGTCTCGCGACCCCGGCACCTTGTGGAAGGGGAAGTTCTTCTCGCCGTGCATGCTGAAGGTGAACACCCGCTCGTCGCCCGCGAAGCAGGCGTGCGTCCCGTTCCCCTGGTGCACGTCCAGGTCCACCACCGCCGCGCGGCGGATGCGCCCGTCGCGCAAGAGCCGCCGCAGCGCCACCGCCACGTCGTTGAAGGTGCAGAACCCCTCGCCACGGTCGGGGAAGGCGTGGTGCGTCCCCCCCGCCAGGTTCATCGCCACGCCGTACCGCAGCGCCGCCTCGGCGGCCTCGCACGTCCCCTGCACCACGCGATAGGCGCGTTCCACGAACGCCTCGCTCCACGGCAGCCCGATGCGCCGCTGCTCCGCCGCCGGCAGCGTGCCGTGCGTGACGGCGTCCACATAGGCGGCGGTGTGCACCAGCAGCAGGTCGTCGCGCACCACCCGCCCCGGATCATGCAGCCACTCGGGGGGCACCAGCCCCTCGGCCAGCACCCCCTCGCGCAGCAGCTGGTACTTGGCCATGGGAAAGCGGTGGCCGGGCGGCAGCTCGATGGCATACCGCGCCGACGACCAGCAGTGCAACGGCATCCTCCTCCCTGTCCGACCTACTTCGACAGCGCGTCGGCCATCTGCGCGTAGTACGCCAGCTGCGACCGCTGGTCGGCGGTGGGGGCGCCGGTCCACCGCCCCACCTCGCCGTACAGCCCCGACAGCCGCGCCAGCAGCTCCTGCCCCTGCCGCGCCCGGTCGCGCGCCATGGCATCGGCCCCGCTGCCGCCGGCCTCGCGCAGCCGAGCCGCCAGCGGCGACACGCGCGCCAGCTGCGCCGCCACCTGCCGATGGAACGCCGTCCACGCCGCGCGCTGGGCGCGGGTGACGGTGAGCCGCGGGTCGTCGCGCACCACCACCCAGCGCTCCTGCACCGCCCCCGCGTGCGTGAGGCGGACGCGATACCGACCGGGGAGCACCAGCGGCCCGGGTGTGGTGGCGCGCGGTCCCTCGTCGTCGTCCTCGCCGCCGCCGCTGCGCACCGGCAGCCCGGCATGGCGCAGGTCCCACACCACCCGCTGAATCCCGCGCCCGGTGGGCGCCGTCAGCGTCTGCACCAGCGCGCCGGCGCTGTCATGCACCGCCAGCGTCATGGCCCCGGCCCCCTCCCCCACGAACAGGTCCACCAGCGCCCCCACCGGCGGGTTCTCGCCCCGGAACACCAGGTCCCCCGCGTGCGGGCGCAGGTTGGTGGCGCGCCACTGGATCGCCGGCTGCACCGAGAAGAGGTGCGCGGGGCGCGCCAGCACCGCCGGCGTGAGCTCCTGCAGCGCGTTCAGCTGGTCCAGGATCCAGAGGCCGCGCGCGTGCGTCCCCAGCACCAGCGCGTTGTCGCGCGGGTGCACCACCAGGTCGTTCACCGGCATCAGCGGCAGGTTCTGGCGCAGCGGCAGCCACCGCGCCCCGGTGTCCGGGGACACGAACACGCCGAACTCGGTGGCCAGGTACAGCAGCCGCGGGGTGCGGGGGTCCTCGCGGATCGTGCGCGCCACCCGCTCCGGCGGCAGCCCGCCGTCGATCCGCGCCCAGGTGCGACCGAAGTCGGTGCTGCGGTACACGTAGTTGGCGCGGTCGTCGCTGCGGTGGTTGTCCACCGTCACGTACACCGTGCCGTCGGCGTGGCGCGACGGCTCCACGCCGGCAAACCACGAACCGGCCGGCAGCCCCGGGAACGCCCCCTGCGCGTCGCGCCAGGTGGCGCCGCCGTCGCGCGACACGCGGAAGCGCCCGTCATCGCTCCCCACGTACAGCACCCCGCGCACGCGCGGCGACTCGGCCAGCGCGGTGATGCCGGGGAAGTACGGCACCCCGTCGTCCAGCGACAGCGTCTGCTCGGTGGGGCGGCGCCCCATCAGCGGCAGCGTGCTCCGATCCACGCCGGTGGTCATGTCCCCCAGGTCGGTCCACGTGCGCCCCGCGTCGCGCGAGCGGAACAGGTGCTGCATCCCCGCGTACACCGTGGCAGTGTCGTGCGGCGACACCACCACGGGGGCGTCCCAGTTGGCGGGGTGCATGGCGTTCCCGAGCACCTGCGTCGCCCCCGGCTTCCCCCACGTCTGCCAGTTGCGGCGCCCGCCGATGTGCCCCGTGGGGTCCCCCGGGCGCAGGTCCTGCACCTGCCAGGTGCGCGTGTCCACCTTCTGCAGCCCCAGGAACTGCGACGCCGCGTACACCGTGCGCGGGTTCTTCGGGTTGGGCACCACGAAGAAGCCGTCGCCGCCGCACAGCCGCGCCCAATGGTCGTTGAGCACCCCGCCCGTGGTCCACGAGGCGCTGGGGCCCATCCAGCAGCCGTTGTCCTGCAGCCCGCCGTACACGTTGAAGGGCTGGGCGTCGTCCACCGCCACGCGGTAGAACTGCGACAGCGGCAGCGACGCCACGTACAGGAACCTGTTCCCGCGGTCGTGGCTGATGCCGATGCCGCCGTCGTCCAGCTTGACCACGTGGCGGCTGTCCCGCGGGTTCACCCACACGAAGCGGTCGTCGCCGTGCGTGGTGGTGCGCGGCGCGGTGAAGGTCTTTCCGCCGTCGTCGCTGAACGAGTAGGCGTTCAGCATGTACACGCGCCGGTCGTCGGTGGGGTCGATGGTGGGCTGGCTGGCGTACATGGGGCGCGGGTTCCAGTCGCTCAGGAAGCGCCAGGTGGCCCCCGCGTCGTCGCTGCGGTAGAGCCCCGCCTTGCGGCGGATGTACGCCGTGCTGGCGTTGTAGCGCTCCCCCTGCTCGATGCTCACCACCAGCACGCGCGGGTCCTTGCGCCACACGGCGATGCCGATGCGCCCCATCTCCCCCTCGGGGAGCCCGTTCCCCGCCAACCGCGCCCACGTGGTGCCGCCATCGGTGCTCTTCCACAGCGCGCTGCCGGGGCCGCCGCCGTCAAAGCCGAAGGCGCTGCGGCGCCGCTGGTAGGTGGCCGCGTACAGCAGCTGCGGGTTGTCCCACGCCATCGCCACGTCGGTGGCGCCGGTCTCGTCGTCCACGTGCAGCACGCGCTCCCAGCTGCGCCCGCCGTTGGTGGTGCGGTACACACCGCGCTCGCCGCCGGCGCCCCACACGCTCCCCTGCGCCGCCACGAAGGCCACGTCGGGGTTGGACGGGTGCAGCTGGATGCGCCCGATGTGCATCGACGTGCGCAGCCCGGTGTTGGTCCAGGTGGCGCCGCCGTCGGTGCTGCGGTACACGCCGTCCCCCCACGACACGCTCTGGCGGTTGGCGCGCTCCCCGGTGCCCACCCAGAGGATGCGCGGGTCGGGCTGGTACACCGCCACGTCGCCGATGCTGTGCACCGGCGCGTCGAACACCGACGTCCAGGTGATGCCGGCGTCGCGCGTGCGCCAGAGCCCGCCGGTGGCGCCGGCCACGTACATGATCGTGGGGTCGGCCTCCACCACGTCCATGTCCACCACGCGCCCGCTCATGCTGGCGGGGCCGATGGACCGGAAGCGCAGGGCGCCCAGGTCGGACTCGGCGAGCGGGCGCCCCTGGGCGGGGAGGGCGGCGGCGGCCAGCGAAATCGGGAGGGCGACGCGGCGCCCCAAGCGCAGGAGGGAGGTCATCCCCGTATGTTATCCCCCGTGCCGCCTGGCCGGGCCCCGCGCCCGCCGCGCCCTGTTCCATGGCCCCGCCTTCCCGCCGTCCATGCCTCTGCTTCGCGCCCCCGCTCTCGCCCGCCCCGCCGCCCTGGCCGGCGCGCTGTTCCTGGCCGCCGCCCCGCTGGGCGCGCAGGGACGCGACGCCCCCAGGCGCACCACCACCCCCGCCGAGCGCCCCGCGTGGCCCGACGAGGGCCCCCGGCGCTGGGCGCCGCGCCCCACGGTCACGGCCATCACCCCCAACGACCTGCGCACGCGCCTCTACGGCTTTGCCGACGACTCCATGCAGGGGCGGCGCATCGGCGAGGCGGGGAACACCAAGGGCACCGCCTACATCGCCCGCGAGTTCCAGCGGCTGGGGCTCAAGCCCGCCGGCGACAGCGGCAGCTACTTCCAGGTGCTCCCCTTCGGCCCCGTGGGCTTTGACAAGGCGCGGGCCGCACTCACCGTGAACGGCACCCCGCTGGCCGCCGGCACCGACTGGATCCCCACCACCCCCACCCCCGCCAACGGTGTGGGGGCCACGGCGTCGCTGGCCAACGTGCCCACGGTGTATGCGGGCGTGTACGGCGACACCGCCGTGGCGCTGGATCCCGCCCAGTTCCGCGGCAAGGTGGCAGTGTTCCGTGCCGCCCCCGCGCAGGCGCGCGTGGCCGCCAGCACGGGCGCCCCGGTGAGCTTCCTCAGCTGCGCCGACGTCCCCGACCGCTTCGGCGCCAACGCCGCCATCGCGCTGGAGGCGAAGCAGCGCGCCGAGGCCGCCGCGGGGCGCGCCCCCGCCGCCGCCCGCCCCGCGCTCCCCCCGGCGCCGCTCCGCGACCTGCGCGCCCAGCGCGCCGGTGCCGCCGCGGTGCTGGTGATCGGGCTGGACGACATGGCCCCCACCGCCGTGGCGGCCGCCTTCGACGGGCGCAATGCCCTGCGCCCCGCCGGACCCGTGAACCCCGGCGCCCCGGCCGCCGCCACCATCTCCCGCAAGGCCGCCGCCCAGCTCTTCGGCGCCGCCGTGGAGCAGCTGGCCGTGGGGCAGGCCGGCGCCCCGGTCTCCGGCAGCTGGGAGCACGCCTGGCGCCCCGGGGCGCACCCGGCGCGCAACGTCATCGCCGTGCTCCCCGGCAGTGATCCCGCGCTGGCCGCGGAGTACGTGCTGGTGGGCGCCCACAACGACCACGTGGGGATCAACACGCAGGTGGTGGACCACGACTCGCTGCGCGCGGTGAACACCGTGACCCGCCGCCAGGGGGCCAACGACCCGGTGTGCACCCCCACGGCGGAGCAGCAGGCGCGCATCAACGCCCTCCTCGCCAAGGCGCGTGCCGCGCGTCCCCCGCGCCGCGACTCCATCATGAACGGCGCCGACGACGACGGCTCCGGCACGGTGGTGATGCTGGAGGTCGCCGAGCGCTTCGCGAAGGAGAAGCC
>JBILED010000315.1:0-2830 GCA_044352305.1 Gemmatimonas sp. | reverse complement strand
TGATGAGGCCGTTCACCACCTCGCCGCCCCCCGCCACGCAGGCGTCACGCGCGGTGAACGCCGCCCCCGTGACCGCTTCCGCCAGCGTGCCGCCCGTGGCGGGGTTCACGCAGGTGAAGGCGCGGACCACGTTGTGCCCCCCCTCCACCGTCAGCGGCGCCGACGCGAACGCCGCCGGGATGTGCAGCCCGAACTCCGCCAGCAGCGCGCTCAGGTACCCCGACCACCCCACGGCCACCGTGGAGGCCGCGAACAGGTACTCCAGCACCAGGTTCCACCCGATGAACCACGCCACCGCCTCGCCCATGGTGGCGTAGCTGTAGGTGTACGCCGACCCCGCGATGGGGATCATCGACGCGAACTCCGCGTAGCAGAGCCCGGCGAAGAGGCACGCCAGCCCGGCGAGCACGAAGGAGAGCGACACCCCCGGGCCGGCGAAGTTGGCAGCCGCCGTGCCGGTGAGCACGAAGATCCCGGCGCCGATGATGGCGCCGATCCCCAGCAGGGTGAGGTTGAGGGCGCCGAGGGTGCGCTTGAGCCCCCCCTCGGAGGCGGACGCTTCGGCCTTGAGCGCCGCGATGGATTTCTTGGACCAGATGCCCATCGGTGTGTGGCTGAGGTCGGGAAGGGGCGCACCGCAGGACAGGGGCGGCGCGCGAGCCCCGGTGCGCCGCGGGAAGGAGGCGGCCACCGGGAACATCGGACGGAACTATACGCTGCGGACCGCGAATGTGCCGCCGGCCCGGAGGGTTCCCCCCCCGGGCCGGCCTGGCCACCCGCGCCGACCGGCGGACCGGACCCGCCGGCCCGCCCGGGGATCACACGCTGTAGTTGGGGGCCTCGCGGGTGATCGTCACGTCGTGCGGGTGCGACTCACGCAGCCCCGCCGTGGTGATCCGCACGAACTCCGCCTCGGTGCGCAGCTGCTCGATGGTGCCGCACCCGGCGTACCCCATCCCGCTGCGCAGCCCGCCGATCATCTGGAACAGCACGTCGCCCACGGGGCCCTTGTACGGCACCCGCCCCTCGATCCCCTCGGGGACCATCTTCTTGGCGGACATCTCGCCGTCCTGGAAGTAGCGGTCGGCCGACCCGTCCTGCATGGCCGACAGCGATCCCATCCCGCGGATCATCTTGAAGCGGCGCCCTTCCAGCAGGAACGACTCCCCGGGGCTCTCCTCGGTGCCGGCCAGCATGGAGCCCATCATCACGCACGAGGCCCCCGCCGCCAGCGCCTTCACGATGTCCCCGGAGTACTTGATCCCCCCGTCGGCAATCACCGGCACGTCGCCGGCCCCGTCCACGGCGTCCATCACCGCGGTGAGCTGCGGCACCCCCACCCCGGTGACCACCCGGGTGGTGCAGATGGAGCCGGGCCCCACCCCCACCTTGACCGCGTCCACACCCCGCGCCACCAGCGCCGCCGCCCCCTCGCGCGTGGCCACGTTGCCGGCCACCAGCTGGATCTCGGGGAACGCCTCGCGCACCGTGGCCGCCGCGTGCAGCACCCCTTCGTGGTGGCCGTGCGCCGTGTCAATGACCAGCACGTCGGCCCCGGCCTGCACCAGCGCCCGCGCCCGGTCCAGGTAATCCCCCCCGGCGCCGATGGCCGCCGCCACCCGCAGCCGCCCGTGCCGGTCCTTGTTGGCGTGGGGGAACTGCCGCCGCTTGTGGATGTCCTTGACGGTGATCAGCCCCTTGAGGCACCCCGACTCGTCCACCACCGGGAGCTTCTCAATGCGGTGCTTCCCCAGGATCCGCTCCGCCTCCTCCAGCGTGGTCCCGACGGGCGCCGTGACCAGGTCGGCCGAGGTCATCACGTCGGCCAGCGGCCGGTCCAGGTCCCGCTCGAACTGCAGGTCGCGGTTGGTGAGGATCCCCACCAACCGTCCCTCCTCCCCCACGATGGGCACGCCGGAGATCTTGAAGCGCATCATCAGCGCCACTGCCTCCCGCAGCGACGCCGCGGGGGAGAGGGTGATGGGGTTGAGGATCATCCCGCTCTCGCTGCGCTTGACCCGGTCCGCCTCCGCCGCCTGCCGGTCGATGGACATGTTCTTGTGCAGCACCCCGATGCCGCCGGCGCGAGCCATGGCGATGGCCATCTCGCTTCCGGTGACCGTGTCCATCGCCGCCGACACCAGCGGCACGTTGAGCGAGATCGCCCGGGTGAAACGCGAGGCGATGGAGACCTCGCGGGGGTGAACCACCGAATGGCGCGGGACGAGCAGGACGTCGTCGAAGGTCAGCGCCTGGGGGTCGCGCACACGGGCCAGCCCGGAGGGGCGGGGGGCGACCGAGGGGGAGTCAGAGACGGGTGCCATCTTGAAACATAGACGCACCCGAGCGGACTGTCCAGCGGGGCCCGTTGCTCAGAGCCCCTGCGGAGCCCCGGCCGGTGCCGGTGCCGGTGCCGGTGCCGCGGCAGCCACCGACGGCGAGGCCGGCGCCGACGCCGCGGCCGACTCGCCAGGAGCGGGCGCCCCCACCTGTTCCACCGCCGCCCGCGCCGCCGACGCCACCCCAGTGGCCACCGTCACCGTGGTCTGGGCCACGCCGCCCAGCACCCCCACCGCCTTGCTCAGCAGCCCCATGGTCTCGGCCACAGTCCCCGCCGCCACCCCGCCGGCGCGCAGCGAGTCCTCCACCCCGTCCACGAATCGCTGCAGCACCGACGCGGGAGGGGCCGCCTTCTCGGCGTACTTGGTCTCCAGGAACTCGATGTAGTCGAGCACCTGGTACAGCCGCTCATCCGACAGGGCGTCGAGGCGGCGATTGATGCGGTCGCGGACGTAGGGGTTCATGGGCAGTCGTACGGCATCACCCGCGC
>JBILED010000314.1:0-2831 GCA_044352305.1 Gemmatimonas sp. | reverse complement strand
CGTCGATGTCGAACACCGCCGTGGCGTCGGGGTAGGGGCCCATCTTGGGCGGGTCGCCGGTGATGAGCAGCAGGTTGCGCAGCCCCAGCGCCGAGGCGCCCAGCAGGTCGCTGAGCATCCCCAGCAGGTTGCGGTCGCGGCAGCAGTAGTGCGTGACCGCCTCGATGCCGTGGCGCTCGATGATGAGGCTGGTGGCGATGGCGCCCATGCGGCTCTGGGCGCGCGGGCCGTCGGGGACGTTGATGGCGTCCACCCCGGCCGTGGCCAGCGCCTGCGCGTCCTGCGCCAGGCGCGTGGTGTCCACGCCGCGGGGCGGGACGATCTCCACCGACGTGACGAACTGCCCTGCCGCCAGCTTGGCCCCCAGCCGGGAGCGCTGGGCCAGCGGCACCGGCTCCACGCCGGCCGCCGCGGGGGCGGCCGAGGGGGCCGCGGCCGGTTCGCTCACCACCACCGTGCGCGGCGCCAGCGGGCGGATCCCCTCCGCCATCGCCCGGGTGTGCTCCGGCGTGGTGCCGCAGCAGCCGCCCACCAGCTTGGCGCCCCCCTGCACGAGGTGCCGCGCGTAGGTGGCCATGTATTCGGGGCTGGCCATGTACATCGAGCGCCCGCCCACCTCGCGCGGCATCCCGGCGTTGGGCTGCGCCGCCAGCTTGCGGGTGGTCACCGCGGCCATCCGCTCGATGGCTTCCAGGATGGTCTGCGGCCCCACCGAGCAGTTGAGCCCGATGACGTCGGCCCCCCACTTGTCCAGCGCGCGGGCGATGTCCTCCGGCGCGGCGCCGTAGGCGGTGCGCAGGTCGGGGCCCACGGTGGCCTGCGCGATCACCGGCATGGCGGGGTCCACGTCGCGCGCCGCCAGGATGGCCTGCTCCAGCTCCTCCAGGTCGGCAAAGGTCTCCAGCAGGAAACAGTCGGCGCCCCCGGCCTTGAGGGCGGCCATCTGCTCACGGAAGGCGTCCCGGGCCTCGTCGCGGGAGGTGGGGCCGTACGGCTCCAGCCGCACCCCCAGCGGCCCCACCGCGCCGGCCACCAGCCGCCGCTCCCCCGCCGCCTCGCGCGCCAGCTCCGCGGCGCGGCGGTTGATGGCGGCCACCTGCGTGTCCAGCCCGTAGGGGGCCAGCTTGACCCGGTTGGCGCCGAAGGTGTTGGTCTCCAGCAGCTCGGCCCCGGCCCGCACGTACTCGGCGTGGATCTCGCGCACCAGGTCGGGGGCGCGCAGCACCAGCTCGTCGTAGCACTGGTTGATGAACACCCCGCGGGCATACAGCATGGTCCCCATGGCGCCGTCGGCGAGCACGACCTGGGTGGGGTCCACCAGGCGGGCCAGGAGAGCGGCCCGGGGGTGCGGCGTGGCGGCCGGGGGGGCGTCCAGTGGGAGCGTGGCAGTGGTAGGCATAGATTCCCTAAACATATGCCCACCTCATCCCCCGATGTGAACGCCCGGGCCCGCCGGCTGGCGCGCCTGCCCGCCCTGCTTGCCGAGCGCATCCTGGTGCTGGACGGCGCCATGGGCACCATGCTCCAGCGCCACCGGCTGGGGGAGGCCGACTATCGCGGCGCCCGCTTCGCCCAGTGGCCGCGCGACCTCAAGGGAAACAACGACCTGCTGGGGATCACCCAGCCGGCGCTGGTGGCCGACGTGCACCGCCAGTACCTGGCGGCGGGCGCCGACCTGCTGGAGACCAACACCTTCAACGCCACCGCCATCGCCATGGCCGACTACGGCATGGAGGCGCTGGCCTACGAGCTCAACGTGGCCGGGGCCGCGCTGGCGCGGCAGGTGGCCGACGAGTTCGAGGCGGCCGACCCGTCGCGCCCGCGCTACGTGGCCGGCGTGCTGGGCCCCACCAATCGGACCGCCTCCATCTCCCCCGAGGTGGAGAACCCCGGCGCGCGCAACGTGACCTGGGCGGAGCTGGTGGACGCCTACACCGACGCGGTGCGCGGGCTGGTGGACGGCGGCGCCGACGTGCTGCTGGTGGAGACGATCTTCGACACCCTCAACGCGAAGGCGGCGCTGTTCGCCATCGCGGCGGAGGCGGAGCGCACCGGGGTGGCGCTGCCGGTGATGATCTCGGGGACGATCACCGACGCCAGCGGGCGCACGCTGTCGGGGCAGACGGCGGAGGCGTTCTGGGTGTCGGTGGCGCACGCGCGCCCGCTGTCCATCGGGCTCAACTGCGCGCTGGGGGCGCAGCAGCTGCGGGCGCACGTGGCGGAGCTGGCGCGGCAGGCCGACACGCACGTGAGCGCGCACCCCAACGCGGGGCTCCCCAATGCCTTCGGCGGCTACGACGAGTCGCCGGAGGCCATGGCGGCGCACATCGGCGAGTGGGCGCGCAGCGGGCTGCTGAACATCGTGGGCGGCTGCTGCGGCACCACGCCGGCGCACATCGCGGCCATCGCCGAGGCGGTGCGCGGCGTGGCGCCGCGCGCGGTGCCGGCGCCCGCGCCGCAGCTGCGCCTCGCCGGGCTGGAGCCCATGACCATCGGCCCCGACACGAACTTCGTGAACGTGGGGGAGCGCACCAACGTCACCGGCTCGGCGCGCTTCGCCACGCTCATCCGCGAGGGGCGCTACGCCGAGGCGCTGGCGGTGGCGCGCCAGCAGGTGGAGAGCGGGGCGCAGCTGATCGACGTGAACATGGACGAGGGGCTGCTGGACGCCGAGGCGGCCATGGTGACGTTCCTCAACCTGGCCGCGTCGGAGCCGGACATCGCGCGGGTGCCGGTGGTGGTGGACTCCAGCAAGTGGAGCGTGCTGGAGCGGGGGCTGCAGTGCCTGCAGGGGAAGGGGATCGTCAACTCCCTCTCCCTCAAGGAGGGGG
>JBILED010000313.1:0-2845 GCA_044352305.1 Gemmatimonas sp. | reverse complement strand
CGACTACCTGCTGCAGGCCGGGGGCATCCGCGCCGCCATGCTCACGGCGCACGGCTTCAACGACTGGAACGTGATGCCGTCGCACACCACGCTCATGGCGGAGGCGGTGCGGAAGAACGGCGTGCCGGTGCAGATGTACTTCCACCAGGGCGGGCACGGCGGCGAGCCCCCGATGGCGCTGATGAACCGCTGGTTCACGCGCTACCTGCTGGGCGTGCAGAACGGCGTGGAGCGCGACCCCAAGGCGTGGGTGGTGCGCGAGGGGGCCAACCGGCTCCAGCCCACCCCCTACCCCGATTGGCCCAACCCCGCCGCGGCCGCGGTCACGCTGCACCCGGGGCGCGGCGGGAGCGCGATGGGCGGGCTGGCGCTGGCCGCCGGCGGCGGCCAGGGGACGGAGACGCTCACCGACGACGTGGCATTCACCGGCGCGCAGCTGGCGCGCGCGGCCACCTCCCCCAACCGCCTGCTGTACGCCACGCCGGTGCTCACCGCCCCGGTGCACCTCTCCGGCACGGCGCGGGTATCGCTCACCGTGGCGGCCAACCGCCCCGCCACCAACCTGTCGGTGTGGCTGGTGGAGCTCCCCTTCCCCGACAGCGTCACGCGCGCGGCGCCCAACGGGGGGATCATCACCCGCGGCTGGGCCGACCCGCAGAACGCCCGCTCGCTGCGCACCAGCGAGCCGCTGGTGCCCGGGCGGCCGGTCACGGTGACCTTTGACCTGGAGCCCGACGACCAGATCATCCCGGCGGGCAAGCGGATCGGGGTGCTGGTGTTTGCCAGCGACCGCGAGTTCACCCTCTGGCCCGCCCCCGGCACGCAGCTCACCGTGGACCTGGACCGCAGCTCGGTCTCCCTCCCCGTGGTGGGGGGGCGCGCCGCGCTCCGCTGGTGACCCGCATGCTCCCGTTCACCGCGGCGCACGCCATGCCCCGTCCGCGCCTTCCGCGCGCCGCTGCCCGCACGGCCACCGTGCTGAGCGCCTTCGCGCTCCCCGCCCTGCTTGCCGCGCAGGGCACCCCCGCCGCCGCGCCGGCCACCCCACCCATGGCGGAGGACCCGCGCGTCCACGCGCTGGTGGCCGCGGCATCGGCGCAGCGCATCGAGCGCGACATCCGCACCCTGGTGGGGTTCGGCACGCGCCACACCCTGTCCGACACCCTGTCGGCCACGCGCGGCATCGGCGCCGCGCGCCGGTGGATCCACGCGGAGTTCACGCGCATCAGCGCCGCCTGCGGCGGCTGCCTCGAGGTGCGGTACGTGGCCGACGTGCAGAAGGGGGACCCGCGCGGGCGCATCCGGCAGGACGTCAACATCGTGAACGTGGTGGCCATCCTGCGCGGGCGCACCGAGCCCGGGCGGTTCGTGCTGCTCAGCGGCGACATCGACTCGCGCGTGACCGACGTCATGAACGCCACCGCCGACTCCCCGGGCGCCAACGACAACGCCAGCGGCATCGCCGCCATCCTGGAGGCGGCGCGGCTGCTCAGCGCGCACCGTCCCAACGCCTCGGTGGCCTTCGCCGCGCTCTCCGGCGAGGAGCAGGGGCTCTTCGGCGGCGAGATCCTGGCGCGCGTGGCCAAGCAGGAGGGGTGGCGCCTCGACGCGGTGATCAACAACGACATGGTCGGCAACATCCGCGGCATCGACGGCACCATCGACAACACGCGGGCGCGCGTCTTCGCCCCCGGGCTTGCCCCCGACACGCCGGCGGCGGAGCTCCGTCGCATCTTCACCAACGGCGGCGAGCTGGACACCCCCGCGCGGCAGCTGGCGCGCTACATCGACACCGTGGCCGACCGCTACTTCCCCAACCTCGACGTGGAGATCATCTACCGCCTCGACCGGTACGGCCGCGGCGGGCACCACACCCCCTTCTTCAACGCCGGCTTCCCCGCCGCGGTCCGCCTCATGGAGGCGCACGAGGACTACACGCGGCAGCACCAGGACCTGCGCACCGAGAACGGCATCGCCTACGGCGACGTGCTGGAGGGGGTGGACTTCCGCTACGCCGCCGCCATGACGGCGCTGGACGCCGCCACGCTGCTGTCGCTGGCGTGGGCCCCCGCGGCCCCCGACTCGGTGCGCATCACCGGCGCCGTGCAGCCCTCGGCCACGCTGCGCTGGGCCGCCTCCCCCTCCCCCGACGTGGCCGGCTACCGGATCTACTGGCGCAAGCCCTCCGAGGTGAACTGGACGCGCAGCCGCTACGTGGGGAACGTCACGCGGCACACGCTGGAGGGGGTCATCATCGACAACTACTTCTTCGGCGTGGCGGCGGTGGGGAAGAACGGGCAGGAAAGCCTGGTGGCGTTCCCGCGATGAGCGCCGTGCGGCGCGTGGTGGCGCTGGCCCTGGTGGCGGGATGGGCGGGGGTGGCGGGGGCACAGGCACCCGCCGCCGCGCGCCCCGACACCACGCTGCCGCGCGTGCTGGTGATCGCCACCGGCGGCACCATCGCCGGGGTGCAGGACGCCCCGGGGACGCTGGGGGGCTACCGCGCCGGCACGCTGTCCGCGGAGCAGGTGGTGGCGTCGGTGCCCGAGCTGGCGCGGCATGCGCGGGTGGAGGCGGAGCAGTTCAGCAACGTGGCGAGCACCAACATCACCCCCGCCATGTGGATGGGGCTGGCGCGGCGCATCAACGCCGTGCTGCGCGAGCGCCCCGAGCTGGCCGGCGTGGTGGTCACGCACGGCACCGACCGGCTGGAGGAGACGGCGTTCTTCCTGTACCTCACCGTGCGCAGCGACAAGCCGGTGGTGGTGGTGGGCGCGCAGCGGCCGGCCACCGGCATCAGCCCCGACGGCCCCATGAACCTGCTGTCGGCGGTGCGCACCGCGGC
>JBILED010000018.1:0-27610 GCA_044352305.1 Gemmatimonas sp. | reverse complement strand
GACGAGGGGAGGGGTCGCGGCATGGGGCGGGGGTGGGCGCGGGGGCTCAGCCGGTCGACCGCCGGATGAGCGCCCGCACGTGGTCGCGCTGCAGCTGATACAATCGCGCCCCGAACAGCGCCGCCACCAGCAGCAGCCCCGCCATCCCCGCGCTGGCGCCCGTGCCGGCGAGGAAGCCGCGGGCCCCCTCGGTGAGCACCACCAGCGTTCCCACCACCCCCAGCACCGCCGGCGCCACCGCCCGCAGCGTGGCGGCCCGTCGCCCCGCCAGCTCGGCCACCAGGTAGCCCGCCAGGGTGAAGGCGGCCACCCGCTCAACGGCGCGGAACAGCACCGGCGCCAAGGGTGCGGCCCCCGCCGGAAACAGCGGTACCCCGGCGGTCCAGCTCCCCTGCCACCCCGCCAGCGGCCACAGCGACGCGGTCACCAGGTACGCCAGGAACAGCGGCAGCACCACGCGCAGCGTGGGCGCCTCGAAGCGGAGGTCGGCACCCGGCCCCTCCACCCGGCGCGTGATCACGCGGTGCCACCACCCCTCGGCCGCGAAGAACACGGGGACAGCGGCCACCGCCACCAGCGGCTGCGTCAGCAGCACCGGGAGCAGCCCCAGCGCCAACCAGGCTGCGCCCCCCAGCCGGAACGGGCGCTGCCGACGCGCCGGGTGGGCCGTCATGTAGCCGGCCTGTACCCCCCCCAGGATGGCCCCGGCCGCGGCCACCAGCGGCAGCAGCAGCCACCCGCGGTCGGCGCCCTGGCCGGCAATCCCCAGGCCGCCCAGCGCCACCAGCGGCACCAGCAGGTACAGCACCGCCACCAGCGGCAGCTCGAGCGCCAGCTGCTTCACCGCATCGGTGGCCCGCACCCGCCGGAAGAGCGCGTGATAGCCCCACCCCCCGGCCAAGGTTCCCAGGATGTTGGCCAGCGCCTCGGTCAGGGCGGGGGTGCGTCCGGGGAGCCACAGCTGGGCGGCCTCAATGGTGAGGCTGAGCCCCACGCCCACCACCAGCAGTTGCCCCCAGCCCACGGGGGCGCCCCGGGGGCGGGTGAGCTGCAGCACGTACCCCAGCGGCACGAACAGCGCGAAGCTGAGGGCGAGGGTGGCCGGGTCGAGGACCACCAGCGTGGCCGCCTGCGGCAGCGCCGTGAAGCGGAAGGGGGCCAGCGAGGTGACCACGATGAGGAAGGCCAGGAACCCCACCAGCGCGCGGCCGAGGCGGAGCCCCGTGAAGTCGGCGGCGCGCCGGATGGGGATGGCCGAGCGACCCCAGGGGGAGTCCCCGGGGAGGGCGCCGAGGGCGCCGGGAGCGGTGGCAGTGGCGGCAGGCATGGTCAGCAAGGACGACGGAGGCGCCCGCCGCGTCAGCGGGGTAGGTTGGGAGGCAGGTTGCCGGCGCCCCTTTCCGTCCTTCCGACCATGCCCAACGCTTCCGCTGACCCCGTCCGCCGACTTCGGCCGGCGCCCCTCGCCGCCCTGCTGGCGGCGCTCTTGCCCGTGGCCCTCGTCGCCCAGGGCACCAAGCCGACGCCCAAGGGCGCCTCGGCGGGGCCCGCCGCGGCGGCCGCCCCCGATTCCGCCACCCTGGCGGCGCTCAGCTGGCGCAACATCGGCCCGTGGCGCGGCGGCCGGGCCAACGCGGTGGCCGGACTCCCCTCCAATCCCCTGGTGTTCTTCGCCGGCTACACCGGCGGCGGGGTGTGGCGCACCGACAACGCGGGGATCAGCTGGCGCAACATCTCCGACGGGTTCTTCACCAGCGGCTCCATCGGGGCCATCGCGGTGGCGCCCAGCGACGAGCACGTGCTGTACGTGGCCACCGGCGAGCACGCCATCCGCGGCCAGTCGTCGTCGTACGGCGACGGCGTGTACAAGAGCACCGACCAGGGGCGCAGCTGGAAGAAGGTGGGGCTGGCCGGCACGCGGCAGGTGAGCGCGGTGCGCGTGCACCCGCGCAACCCCGACGTGGTGTATGTGGCCGCGCAGGGGGACCGGTGGAAGGGGAGCGCGGAGCGCGGGATCTATCGCAGCACTGACGGCGGGGCCACGTGGACGCTGGTGCTGGCCGGCGCCAACGCCACCAGCGGGGCGAGCGACCTGTCGATGGACCCGGCCAACCCGCGCATCCTGTACGCGGCGTTCTGGGACCACCAGCGGATGCCGTGGATGGTGCGCTCGGGGGGGCCGGGGAGCGGCCTCTGGAAGAGCACCGACGGCGGCGACAGCTGGGTGCGGCTCACCGAGGGGCTGCCGTCGCTGATGGGGAAGGTGGGCGTGGCGGTGTCGCCGGCCAACCCCGACCGCGTCTTCGCCATCGTGGAGGCGGAGCCGGGGGGCGGGCTGTACCGCAGCGACGACGCGGGGAAGAGCTGGCGCCTGCTGTCGGGGGACCGGCTGATCCAGACGCGGTCGTGGTACTACATGAAGGTCACCGCCGACCCGGCCAACCCCGACGTGGTGTGGGTGATGAACGCGCCGGTGCTCAAGTCGATTGACGGAGGGCGCACCTTCACCCAGGTGCGCGCCACGCACGGCGACAACCACCAGCTGTGGATCAGCCCGCGCGACAGCCGCGTGCTGGCCAACGCCAACGACGGGGGCGTGTCGGTGTCGCTGGACGGCGGCGCCAGCTGGAGCTCGCAGGACAACCAGCCCACCGCGCAGTTCTACCATGCGGCGGTGGATGACGGGTGGCCGTACAAGGTGTACGGCGGGCAGCAGGACAACAGCTCGGTGATCATCGCCTCGCGCAGCGACCGCGGGAGCATCGGGGTGCGCGACTGGCAGGAGGGGCCCGGGTGCGAGAGCGCCAACATGGGCGTGTCGGCGCGGACCCCGCGCTTCGTGTACGGCGGCTGCTACCAGGGGCTGATCGACGAGCTGGACCAGGGGACCGGGCTGTCGCGCACCATCATGCCGTGGCCCGAGATGAACCTCACCGAGCCCACGGACAAGACCAAGTACCGCTTCAACTGGACCGCCCCCATCGAGGTGTCGCAGCACGACGACCGCGTGGTGTACCACGGCGGCAACGTGCTGTTCCGCACGACGGACCGCGGGGCGCGGTGGACGCCGGTGTCGGGGGACCTGACGCGCAACGACAAGGCGCGGCAGGGGTGGGGGGGCGCCCCCATCACCAACGAGGGGGCCGGCGGCGAGGTGTACGGCACCATCGTGGTGATCGAGGAGTCGCCGCACGACGCGAAGACGCTGTACGTGGGGACCGACGACGGGCTGGTGCAGCGCACGCGCGACGGCGGCGCGACGTGGACCAACGTGACCCCCGCGGCGTGGGGGGACGGGCTGGTGAACGAGGTGGCGGTGTCGCCGCACGACCCGGCCACGGTGACCGTGGCGTTCCGGAAGGACCGCGTGGGGGACCCCACGCCG
Organism: Gemmatimonas sp.; assembly: GCA_044352305.1. GTDB lineage: Bacteria > Gemmatimonadota > Gemmatimonadetes > Gemmatimonadales > Gemmatimonadaceae > Gemmatimonas. The sequence continues at coordinate 24,225 of JBILED010000018.1, read as the reverse complement.
CACCTGTTCCGCAGCACCGACTACGGGGCCACGTGGACGCGGCTGGTGACCGGGCTGCGCGAGGGGGAGCCGGTGCGCGTGGTGCGCGAGGACCCCGAGCGGAAGGGGCTGCTGTACGCGGGCACCGAGACCGGGGTGTACGTGTCGTTCGACGCGGGGGCGCGGTGGCAGCCGATGCGCGGCGCCCTGCCGGTGGTGCCGGTGACCGACCTGCAGGTGAAGCACGGCGACCTGGTCGCCTCCACCGAGGGGCGGGCGTTCTGGATCCTGGACGACCTGTCGGTGCTGCGGCAGCACGCCGACTCGCTGGCGACGGCGGCGGCGCACCTGTATGCGCCGCGCCCGGCGGTGATGGCGGCGGGGGGCGGCGGCTTCGGCGCGTCGGCGGCGGAGGGGCGCAATCCGCCGGCGGGGGCGACCTTCTTCGTGCGGCTGGCGGCCACGCCCGACTCGGCCACCACGGTGACGCTGGAGATCCGGGACGCGGCGGGGGCGGTGGTGCGGTCGTTCGCCTCGCGCGGCGACTCGCTCAATCCGCTGCGGGTGAAGGCGGGGCTCAACCAGGTCAGCTGGAACCTGCGGCGCGCCGCGCCGACGCGGCTCCCCAACGTGATGCTCTTTGGCGCGCCCGGTGACGGGCCGATGGTGCTGGCCGGACGCTACACGGTGCGCCTCACGTGGACGGGGGGCGCGGCCACGGTGGTGCGCGAGCAGCCGCTGGAGGTGCGTCCCGACCCGCGGCAGGGGGCGGTGCCGGCGGCGGTGCTCGCGGAGCGCGACTCGCTGGCGCGCCTGCTGGCCGGGCGCGTGGACGAGATCCACAAGGCGGTGCTGCAGGTGCGCGACCTGCGCACGCAGGTGCAGGGGTACGTGACGCGCGCCGGCGGGACCTCGGCGGCCGACACCGTGGCCAAGGCGGGGCGCGCGCTGGCGGCCAAGCTGCAGGGGCTGGACCCCAGGCTGACCACCAAGGCCGGCAACGGGCAGGACATCATCAACTACGCCAACGGCATCAACGGCCAGTACGGCTTCCTCTGGGGGCAGGTGGAGGGGAACGACGGCGTGATCGCGTCGGTGCGCGAGCGGCTGGTGGAGCTGGAGGTCAAGTGGAAGGCGCTGCAGGCGGAGGTGGAGCGCGTGACGGGCGCCGAGGTGGAGGCCTTCAACGCGCTGCTCAAGGCGAACGGCGTGCCGGGGGTGATCGGCGCGAAGAAGGGGCCGATCGCGTGAGGGCGGCGCAGCGGCGCGCGGGCGTCGTGGCGGCGCTGGCGGCGGTGGTGTGGGCCGCCGCGCCGCTGGCGGCGCAGGGGCGCGGGCGTGCGGCGCCGGTGCCGTACGTCCCGCCGCGGGGGTCGTGGGAGCGCCGGGCGCCGTCCGCGGTGGGGATGGACAGCGCCAAGCTGGCCGACGCGGTGGCCTTTGCCGTGAGCAAGGAGTCGAAGACCCCGCGCGACCTGCTGCTCCACCATTTCCAGACCTTCGGGCGCGAGCCGTTGGGGGACCCGGTGGGTCCGCTGCCGCCGCGGGGCGGGGCCACCGGGGTGATCGTGCGGCGCGGCTATGTGGTGGCCACGTGGGGAACGCCGGACGCCCCCGAGACCACCAACAGCGTGACCAAGAGCTTCCTGAGCACCGTGGTGGGGCTGGCGGTGGACGACGGGCTCATTGGCAGCGTGCACGACACGGTCGCGCGGGTGATGCCGCCCATCGAGCGGGCGCGGCCGAACGGCACCGGGTACGCGCGCGACTGGCCCGGCGACGACCGGATGCTGCGCCCGTTTGACACGCCGCACAACCGCACGCTGACGTGGGACCACCTGCTGCGGCAGGTGAGCGACTGGGAGGGGACGCTGTGGGGGAAGCCCGAGTGGGCGGACCGTCCGGCGCAGAACCTGGCCACGGAGGTGGGGCGCGCGCGGAAGGCGCCGGGGAGCGTGTACGAGTACAACGACACGCGGGTGAACGTGCTGGCGCTGGCGGTGCTGCAGTTGTGGCGGCGCCCGCTGCCGGAGGTGCTGCGCGAGCGGGTGATGGACCCTATTGGCGCGTCGCCCACGTGGCGGTGGTACGGCTACGATCCCAGCTGGATCGTGCTGGACGGCCGCGAGGTGCAGAGCGTGAGCGGGGGCGGCCACTGGGGCGGCGGGATGGTGATCAACGCCTGGGACCTGGCGCGCTTCGGGGTGCTGACGCTGCGGCGGGGGGTGTGGGGGACGCGGCGGGTGCTGTCGGACGCGTGGGTGACGCAGGCGCTCACGCCGACGCCGGCGCAGCCGACGTACGGCTACATGAACTGGTTCCTGAACACCGACCGCGCGTACCTGGCGGCGGCGCCGGCGCAGGCGTTCGTGCATGTGGGGGCCGGGAACAACTTCGTGTACGTGGACCCGGTGCACGACGTGGTGGCGGTGGTGCGGTGGATGGACAGCACGCCGAGCCTGAACGGGTTTGTGGAGCGGCTGCTGGCGGCGGTGACGGAGCGGTAGCGCCTACCGCCACCGCTCAGGTCTGGAAGCCCAGGCGCTGGGCGATCTCGCGCTGCCGATCGTCGAGGGTGAGGAACAGGAGTTCGGCGGGATCGGGGGCCAGCCAGAGGGCGGTGGCCAGGTGCCAGCAGTCGGCGCCGCGGAGGGAGCCGACGTCGAGGACGCGGGCGATCTCCGGGGCGAGGGAGCGGGGGGGGTGGACGAGCAGGAGCCCATCGAGCCGGTCCCACGGCACCGCCAGCTCCGTCCGCCGAAATGCCGAGGCGAATTCCGCCACCAGCAGGGGGCAGGCCCAGAGACGTCCCGCGCGCGCCAGCAGCGCGCGGCCCGCCATCGCGCTGTCCTGATCGAGGCCGATGGCGACCAGGACGGAGGTGTCCACGAAGGCACCGGTGGCGCGCAGGGCCTCAGTCGCGTTCATCGAGAAAGCGCTGCAAGGCGCCGGGGATGTGTTCGCCTTTCCACGTTTCCAGCTGCCACCGGGCACGCGAGGACGCTTCGGTGGTGGGCGAAATGAGCCCCGCCGCCTCCAGCTCCGTGACGCGCTCGGCCAGCGTTTGCGGACGCGTAGGCGCCTGGTAGGGGCGGAGCTCCGCCACCGGCTCCCCGTGCACGGTGATCACCACGGAGCGCCCCTCGCGCACCTGCCGCACCAGCGACGATAGGCGGGCCTTGGCCTCGTACAGCGGATATTCGTCCATGGACGGAATATAGTCAGACTAGTCAGACCATGCAAGGCCGGGCGTGGCCGCCGTCTGGCCTTGCCGCGCGGCCCCCTGTAGCCCCCCCGTCATACCCCGTCAGTCCACCGGCAGCACGTCGCCGTCGGCGATGGCGTAGTGCCGGTCGCCAGGCTGCGGGACGTGCATCCCGCCCCCCGTAAAGGCCCCGAAGGCGGGGAGCACCGCGCGGGTGGGGCCCACCACGAAGCAGGGGAGCCGCAGGCGCTCGCGGCCGGGGCCGGTGAGGGTGCGGTGCGGGTGCAGGTGCCCGCCCACGCGGTAGCCGGGGGCCTCCGGGGCGTCGTGCGCTGCGTCGTGGACCAGCGTGAGCGGCCCCAGCGGGAGCGGCGGGTCGTGGACGCCGAACTCCCAGCACGCTGGCGGGTCGCCGGCGTGGCGGTCGTGGTTGCCGCGCACCAGGTCGATGGTCAGGGTGGCATGGCGCGCCCGCCAGGCGGCGATGGTGGCCAGCGTGTCGGGGTGGCGTCCGGCGCGGCTGTGCCAGAGGTCGCCCAGCACGATCAGCCGGGTGGCGCCGGTGTCGGCGAGGGCCGTCGAGAGCCGCTCCAGGTCGGCGGCGGTGGTGCCCGACGGCAGGGGGAGGTGCGCGGCCCGAAAGGCCGCGGCCTTCCCCCAGTGCAGGTCGGCCACCAGCAGCGAGTGGCGGTGGGGGAGCCAGAGGGCGCGCGCGGGAAGGAGGTGCGCCGGTTCCCCGGCGAGCAGGAGGGGGACCCCCGGAAGGGGGGCAGGGGGAGGCGGCACGGGCACAGCGGAGGGTACACGGGACCGGAGCGCCGATGCAGGGGGAGGGGGCGCTTGGCGACGTGCCGCCATGCCGACCTGTCGGGCGCGGGAGGGTGTGACCCTCCCCCCGCGTTCGGCGTCGTTACCGGTCCTCTCACCGCTGCCCGCCGGTTGTCGTTGGGCTCCCGATCACCCCATGACCATGCCGTTCTCGCCGGCGCCGCTGCCGGCACCTTCCCCTTTCACGGCCCCCGACCCGTTGGCCGCCGTGTCCCCCTCCCGACGCGGCGTGGTGGAGCTGCTGCACACCGCCGACGTGCTGCGTCGGCGGTTCCTGCTGGCGTTGGCGCCGTACCGGGTGAGCCTGCCGCAGTACAACGTGCTGCGGATCCTGCGCGGGGCGGGGGGCGGGCCGTTGGCGTCGTCGGTGATTGCCGACCGGATGATCGAGCAGGCGCTGGGGCTGACCAGCCTGCTGGAGCGGATGGAGGCGTTGGGGTGGGTCGAGCGGGATCGTGGGGCGCCGTCCGCGTTGGCGGCGTACCGGCTGCTGCCGGGGGGCGCGGGCGTGCTGGCGCAGGTGGACCCGGTGCTGGATGCAGAGTGTGAGGCGGTGATGGCGGCGCTGACGGCGGCGTCGCGGGAGTCGCTGGCGCTGGCGCTGCGGCAGTTGCGGGTGTCGGCGGGGTGACGTCCAGCGGGCGGCCCCGTCACGGGGTCGAAACACTTGACTAGTCAAACATTAAGAGGTATATCATTGTTATGCCGCCAATCGCTGCCCCTGAACCCCCCCGCTCCTCCGCGCCAGCCGCTCCCCTGGCAGGGGCGTCCGCCGAACGTCCGGGGGGGGCCGTCGACCCCGAGGCGGGTGCAGCGGCGCGGCGCGGCATCGTGGCGCTGCTGCAGACGGCCGATCTCCTCCGCCGCCGGTTCGTGCAGCTGCTGGCCCCCCACGGCGTCAGCCTGCAGCAGTACAACGTCCTCCGCATCCTCCGCGGGGCGGGCGACGCGCCGCTGGCCGCCCACGAGATCGCCGACCGGATGATCGAGCAGGCCCCGGGCGTCACCCGCCTGCTGGACCGGCTCGAGGCGCAGGGGTGGGTGACCCGCGTTCGCTGCCCCGACGACCGCCGCGTGGTGCACTGCCGCCTGGCCCCGGGCGGGGCGGCGCTGCTGGCGCGGGTGGATGCCCTGGTCGACGCCGAGGCGGTGGCGGCGCTCCGCCCCCTGTCCGCGGGGCAGCAGTACGCCCTGGCCGCGCTCCTCACCCCGCTGCGCGACGGGAGCGCCGGGCAGCCCCGGTAGCCCAACCCGGACTCGCACCGCAACCCGCACCGCCGCACCCACAGGCTTCTCCGCCCGATTCCTCCTCCGCCTCAAAGACCGTAATCAATTCCATGATGCGTCAATAAACGATAGATCATCAACCTGCCGAAACCATGACCCACCCCCTCCACTGCGATCCCGACACCGGCGCCTGCCCCCTCCCCACGCACCACGGCCACGCCACCGCGGCACGCCCCAACCCCGCCGCACCCCATCACCACGCCAGCGCCGACCTCGCCGCCGGCGAGCCCGTCGCCCACCGCAGCACCCCGCCCGTCACCCTCCACCTCTTCACCGACCCCATCTGCTCCGCCTGCTGGGCGCTGGAACCCCACCTCCGACGCCTTGAGCAGGACATGGGGCCGGCCCTCCGCGTCGTCCACCACCATGGGGGGCTCCTCCGGTCCTGGCGCCACATGGCCCACGCGCCCATCAACGCCCCCCACCAGGTGGCGCACCACTGGGAGGAGATGGCCCGCCACCTGGGGATGCCCATGACCGGCGCCGTCTGGCACACCGACCCCCTGGACAGCAGCGACCGCCCCGCTCGCGCCGTCCACGCCGCCGCGCAACAGCGCCCGGACCGCGCGCTCCCGTTCCTCCGTCGCCTGCGGGAAGCGCTCTTCCTGGCCGGGCAGAACATTACGCGGGACGCGGTCCTCGCCGAGGCGGCCCGCGCCGAGGGGCTGGACCCGCAGCAGCTGCTGGCCGACACCGACGATCCGCGCGGCGCCGCGTGGGCCCGCTTCGAGGCCGATCTCGCGCTTGGCGAGGCCCTCGGCGTGAGGGCCTTTCCCACCATGCGCCTGACGGCACCCGACGTCCCAGCGCGGGTCATCACGGGCCTCCGTCCCTGGCGCGCCCTGCAGAACGAGGTCCTCCGCGTGATCGGCACGCTCACCGGCGGGGTGGCCGGCACCACGGGGAGCCCCACGGCCGGCGCGGCCGACCTCGCGCCCACCGCCGGCGGGGGCGCCGTCACCGACCTGGACGCGCTCACCACCCTGCTCGCCCAGCACGACAGCTGGACCGCCCCCGAGGTGGCCGTCGCCTGCGACCGCGCCATCCCCGACACCCATCACCTGCTCGCCCGCGCCGAGCAGCAGGGGCGCCTCGTGCGCCTCGCGCTGCCGGGGGGACCACTCTGGCGTAAACCGTGACGCCACCGGGCGGCCGGTCACGGCCGCTCACGCACGCCGCACCACGCGGCCTCGTGCCGCACCACCGCCACGCCGGGCGACCGCCCCGCGGGCCTCCTCACGACACCGGAGATCCATCACATGACGACCACGCAGACGTCCCCCGCCCTCTCCACCCCCGCCGTGGACACCCCTGACCAGCTGCACCGCGAATGGGCCGAGCGCTTCAACGCCGGCGACGTGGACGGCATGCTGGCCCTCGCCGAACCGGGGTCTGCCTTTGCGCCGCAGCCCGGCGCCGTGGTTACCGGCGACGCCTACCGGCAGGCGCTGACGGGCTTCGTGTCGCTGGGGCTCCCCATCACGCTCACCCCCAAGCGGCAGGTGGTGGCGGGCGACCTCGCGCTGCTGGTGCTGGACTGGCGCATCGCCGGCACCACGCGGGGCGGGGATGCGGTGGAGCTGACGGGCACCACCGCCGACGTGGCGCGGCGAGGGACGCACGGCTGGCGCTTCGCCATCGACAACCCGTTCGGCACCGCCTGACGTGGTGGCGCGCGGGGCGCATGCGCCGCCTCCCGCGCGCGCGCCGCGCCGCCGTGCGTCAGGAGCCCCGCGCCCCGTCTCCGCGCGATTCCCCACGCCGCCGTCCCGCCGGCCCCTCCGCGTGCGCCACCATCCGGCGCACGCGGTCGGCCAGCTTCTCGCTGCTCACCCGGCCCCGCGTCATGTCCACCAGCAGCGGAAAGGCCAGCGGCGTGGGACGCTCCACCTCCACCACGCGCAGGGTGGCGCGCGACAGCCGTTCCAGCACGCGCCCCAGCCGACTGGCCTCCAGCTGTCGTTCCAGCACCTCGCGCTGCGCCTGGTGCAGCAGCAGGTTGCCCGGGTCGTGGCGCACGAACACGTCGTACAGCAGCCCGCTGGAGGCCTGCAGCTGGCGCACGGTCTTGGACGCTCCCGGGAAGCCGCCGAACACCAGCCCCGCCACCCGCGCGATCTCGCGGAACTGCCGCCGCGCCAGCTCGGCGGCGTTGAGGCTGGCGGTGATGTCGGACAGCAGGTGCGCCGGCGAGAAGAGCCCGGCCTCCAGCGCCTCCTCCAGTGGCGCCGGTTCGGGAGCCAGCAGGTCCAGCCCGTAGTCGTTGCAGGCAAAGGTGTAGGTGGCCGGCGCCAGCTGCGCCAGCCGATAGGCCAGCAGCGCGGCCAGCCCCTCGTGCACCAGGCGCCCGTCAAACGGGTACACGAACAGGTGGTGCCCCTCGCGCGTGCGGCACCGCTCGATGAGCAGCTCGTCGGGGGCGGGGATCACGCTCCGCTCGGCCTGCAGCGCCAGCAGCGGGCGCATCGCCCGCAGCTCGGGGGTGGCGAAGGTGCCGCGCCGCGCGGCGTCCAGCGTGTCGCGCACCGCGCGCGCCAGCTCGGTGCTGAGGGGCATGCGGGCGCCGGCCCACCGCGGGATGGCGCCGGTGACGCCGCGCGCGCGGCGCAGCCACGCGGTGAGGTCGCGCACGCGCACGAACTCCAGCGGCGTTCCCGCGAACAGGAAGGTGTCGCCCGGGGAGAGCCGCGCGATGAACCCCTCCTCCACCGTCCCCAGCCGCCCGCCCCCCACGTAGCGCACCGTGATGGCGGCGTCGCTCACGATGGTGCCGACGGCCAGCCGGTGGCGGCGCGCGACGGCCGCGTCGGTCACCACGTACAGGTCGCCGTCCCGCGCCACGCGCCCGTACTCGGGGTACGCCTGCAGCGCGTCGCCGCCGCGGGTGACGAAGTCCAGCACCCAGTCCAGCTCGGCGTCGGTGAGCGCGGCATAGGCGCGCGTGGTGCGCAGCTCGGCCAGCACCCCCGCGCGCGTGAAGCCGCCGCCCACGGCGAGCGTGACGAGGTGCTGCGCCAGCAGGTCCAGCGGGCGGTCCACCGGGTCGCGCGACTCGATGGTCCCCGCAGCGATGGCGTCGCGCGCGGCGGCCACCTCCACCAGCTCGAAGGCGTGCGTGGGGACGCAGACAATGCGGGAGGGGCGCCCCGGCGCGTGCCCCGAGCGCCCGGCGCGCTGCAGCAGCCGTGCCACCCCCTTGGGGCTCCCCACCTGCAGCACCAGCTCCACGGGGGCGAAGTCCACCCCCAGGTCCAGCGACGACGTGGCCACCACCACGCGGAAGCGCCCCGACTTGAGCCCCCGCTCCACCGTCTCGCGCTGCTCGCGGTCCAGCGAGCCGTGGTGGATGGCGGTGAACTCGAACCACGACGGATCGGCGGCGATGAGCGACTGGAACCACAGCTCGGCCTGCGAACGCGTGTTGCAGAAGACGATCGCGCTCTGCACCCCCGCCAGCCGTCGCATGACCTCGGGGAGGAGCCGCGTGTTGAGGTGGCCGGCCCACGGGAAGCGCTCGATGGTGTCGGGGATGAGCGCCTCCACCACCATGTCCTTGGGGACGAGCCCGCGGATGAGACGGCGCGCGGGCGCGTCGTCACCGTGCCCCACCCCCAGCAGCGTGTCGGCGGCCACGTCCAGGTTGCCCAGCGTGGCGGAGAGCCCCCAGGTGCGCAGCGCGGGCGCCACCGCGCGCAGCCGCGCGAGCGCCAGCTCCACCTGCACGCCGCGCTTGGTGGCCATGAGCTCGTGCCACTCGTCCACCACCACCGTGCGCACCCCGGCCAGCAGCGCCGGGTGGTCGGGGCGGGTGAGCAGCAGCGAGAGCGACTCCGGGGTGGTGACCAGCGCCGACGGCAGCCGCTCGCGCTGGCGCGCGCGCACCGACGAGGCGGTGTCGCCGGTGCGCGATTCCACGGTCCACGCCACCCCGGCGCCCTCCACCGCGTCTCGCAGCGCCTGCTCGGTGTCGGCGGCGAGGGCGCGCAGCGGGGTGATCCAGAGGGCGCGCAGCGGCGGCGGGGGCGCGCCGTCGGCGATCCCCTCGCCGGCGCGCAGGGCGTCCAGCAGCGCGCCCCCCCACGCCGCGTACGTCTTGCCGGTGCCGGTGGCCGCATGGATGAGCCCCGACGCGCCGTGGGCGTGCGCCGCCCACGCCTCCTCCTGAAAGGGGAAGGGGGTCCACCCGCGCTCGGCAAACCACCGGCGGAGCGGGTGCGGGGCGGGGGCGGGACGCGTTGCGGGCACGGGGAAGGGATGGATGCGTCCGGGTCCCGATGGCAGTGGGGCCGCACTGATGCCTTGGCATCACCATCATGATGGCGTATCATCTCATGATGCGAACCACCATCGACCTGGACGGGGAACTGCTGCGGCGCCTCCGGGAGGCGGCTGAGCGCGACGGGGTGCCGTTCAAGACCTTGTTGCATCGCGTCATCCTGCGCGGCCTGGAGCCGCCGGCCACCGAACCGGGACCGACCTACACCACCCCCACGTACCGGTTCGGGCGCGTCCGTGAGGGGGTGGATCTGGTAAAGGCCCGGTGGGTGGCCGACGCGCTGGAAGACGAGGAGCTGCTGCGCAAGCGCGCCGAGGGGCGCTGAGTGGTGGTCACGGCATGATCGTCCCCGACACCAACCTGCTGCTGTATGCCGTGGACGCCTCGAACGCCCAGCACGAGCGAGCGAGGGGATGGCTGGATGCCACCATGCGTGGCGCGGAGCCGGTGGGCTTTGCGTGGGCGGTCCTGTTGGGCTTCGTCCGCATCAGCACCAATCCCCGCATTCTGGATCATCCGCTTGCGGTGGACGATGCGCTGCACGTGGTCGACCTGTGGCTGTCCCAGCCGGTAGCCGCCCTGGTCGAACCCGGAGCACGCCACTGGGCCATTCTCAAGGGGCTGTTGCGCGATGCCGGCCGCGGAGGGAACCTGACGACGGATGCGCACCTTGCCGCCCTGTGCATCGAGCGGGGGGCCACGCTGGCATCTGCGGACGGCGACTTCACCCGCTTTCGCGGCCTGCGGTTTCTCAACCCGCTGCGCTGACCCCGCCCCCCGCGGCCAGCGCGCGCACGGCGTCCAGCGTGTCGGCCTCCGCCGCGGGCTTGTCGCGCCGCCAGCGCGCGATGCGCGGGAAGCGCACCGCCACGCCGCTCTTGTGGCGCGGGCTGGGCTGGATCCCCTCGAACGCCACCTCGAACACCAGCTGCGGCTCCACGGTGACCACGGGGCCGAAGCGCTCGCGCACGTGGCGGCGGATCCACCGGTCGGCCTCGCGCAGCTCCGCGTCGGTGAGCCCGCTGTAGGCCTTGGCGAACGGCACCAGCGCGCCGCCGTCCCACACGGCCAGCGTGTAGTCGGTGTACAGCCCCGCGCGGCGCCCGTGCCCGGCCTGCGCGTACACCAGCACGGCGTCCACGGTGTGCGGCGCCACCTTCCACTTCCACCAGTCGCCGCCGCGCCGCCCCGTGCCGTACGCCGACGCGCGCCGCTTGAGCATGAGCCCCTCGGCCAACTGCGCGCGCGCGGTGTCGCGCACGGCGGGGGCCGACGCCCAGTCGGCCAGCGGCACCAGCGGGGAGAGCATCAGCGCCTCGTGCGTCAACGGCGGGAGCCCTGCCAGCAGCCGCTCGGCGTGGGCCCGCCGCTCCGTCAACGGCGCCGCACGCCGGTCACGCCCGTCCACCTCCAGGGCGTCGTACACCACCAGGCGCACCGGCACCTCGCGGCGCAGCGCGGCGCTCACCGTCTTGCGCGTGATGCGCCGCTGCAGCGCGGCAAAGGGGAGCGGCGCATCGCCCTGCCACCCCAGCAGCTCGCCGTCCAGCACCGTGCCCTCGGGGAGCGCGGCCGCCGCGGCCTCCACCTCGGGGAAGCGCCCCGCCAGCAGCTCCTCGCCCCGGCTCCAGAGGAACACGCCTCCCTGCCGCCGCACCAGCTGCGCCCGAATGCCGTCCCACTTCCACTCGGCGCACCAGTCCTCCACGGCGCCCAGCGTGGCGGGGGCATCCTCCAGCGGATGCGCCAGGAAGAACGGGTACGGGCGGCTCCAGTCGCTGTCGGCGGCGTCGGGGTCCAGCAGGCGCGCGCCCCACTCGGCCGAGGGTGTCCATTCCCCCGTGAGGCGGTGCGTGATCACCTCCGGCGAGAGCCCGCTGGCCTGCGCCAGGGCGCGCACCACCAGCCCGTCGGAGACGCCCACGCGGAAGGCGCCGGTGAGCAGCTTGCCGAAGACGAAGCGCGGCGTGCCGTGCAGCGTGCGCCACACCGCGTGCAGCGCCTCGCGCTGCGCGTCCGGCGGCATGGCGCCCAGCGGCAGGAGGCGCTCCTCCACCCACCACGCCAGCGAGCGGTCGTCCGGGGCCCCGTCACCCGGCACCAGCAGCGCCACGGTCTCCGCCAGGTCTCCCGCCTGCGCGTACGCCTCTCCAAAGAGCCAGTCGGGGATGCCGGCGGCCTCCGCAGCCCAGCGGCGCAGGTCGGGGAGCTTCACCAGCCGCCGCGGACGGCGCCCGGTGAGGAAGGCCACGGCCCAGGCGCGGTCGGCGGGGGGCGCGTCGCGGAAGTAGGCGACGAGCGCGTCCACCTTGGCGCTGGTGGCGGTGGTGGCGTCGATGGCGTCGAACAGCGCGGCGAAGTCACGCATGGGACGCGGGCGCCTCCCGCGCCTCGTCGTCGCCGCCGTCCGGCTTGGCGTCGTCCGCCTCCGTCCCGCCCGCCTCGTCCCCTTCCCAGCGGGTGGGGATCGCCTGCGCCTCGAGCCCGCGCTCGGTGAGCCAGCGCACCACCACGTCGCTGAAGCCGTGGGTGACCCACACGCGCTGCGCGCCGGTGGCATCGATGGCGCCCAGGAGCTGCGGCCAGTCCACGTGGTCGCTGAGGACGAAGCCGCGCGCCACGCCGCGCCGCCGCCGCGCGCCGCGCACCAGCATCCACCCGCTGGCGAAGGCGGCGGCCGAGGGGCCGAAGCGGCGTGCCCAGGCGGAGTCGTCCACCGAGGGGGGGGCGATCACCAGCGCCCCCGTGTGCCGGCCGCGCTCGGCGGTGCCGGGGCGGGTGGCGGGGAGCGCGACGCCCGCCTCGCGGTACGCCGCCGTCATTGCGTCCGCGGCGCCGTGCAGCAGGATGGGGCCGATGGACGGGTCCACCCCGGCCAGCAGCCGCTGCGCCTTCCCCAACGCGTAGGCGTAGAGGAACGACGTGAGCCCCTGCGCGGCGTTGGCGCGCCACCAGGCGTTGATCTCGCCGAACACCGTTGCCGCCGGGGGCCACCGGTAGAGGGGGAGCCCGAAGGTGCTCTCGGTGACGAAGGTGTGGCAGCGCACCGGCTCCCAGGGGGCGCAGGTGGGATCGGGGTCGGTTTTGTAGTCGCCGCTCACCACCCACACCTCGCCGCGGTGCTCCACGCGCACCTGCGCGGAGCCCAGGATGTGCCCGGCGGGGTGGAGGGAGACGCGCACGCCGTTGATCGTGCGCGCCTCGCCGTAGGGCGCGGTCTCCACGCGCTGGGCGGCCGCGCCCAGGCGGGCCCGGGTGACGCCGCCGCCGGGCTCGGCCACGAGGTAGTGCGCGCACCCCCAGCGCAGGTGGTCGCCGTGGGCGTGGGTGACCACGGCGCGGTCCACCGGCGCCCACGGGTCGATGAAGAAGTCGCCGGCCTCGCAGTGGAGGCCGGCCGGCGTGAGGCGGATCAGAAGGAGTAGGTGACGCCGCTGGAGAAGAAGGTGTCGGTGGTGCGCAGGGGGACGTTGTTGCGCACCGGCGGCGCGTTGTTGTAGCGGATGACGTAGCCGATCTTGACCGCCAGCTTGCTCAGGAGCGGCGCCACGATGGTGCTCTCGGTGTTCACCAGGTAGGCGCGTGATTCGCTGAGGTTGGGGAGGTACTCGGCGGTCTGCTGAAAGGTGGCATTGGGGGAGAACTTGTGGCGGAAGTCCAGGGCGGCGCGCGCGGCGGGGAAGCTGCCGTCGAAGGCGGAGGAGGAGCCCGGGGTGAGCGTCTGCTGGAACTGCGAGACACCAAGGGCGAGGGTGAGCGCCTGCGCCTTGGTGCTGATCGCGGTGACGTCGAGGCCGACGCCCTCCTCGAACCGGCGGGCGATCCCCTGGAGGACGTTGCGGTCGAAGCGCCCCACGAGGTAGGCGCCCACGCGGTTGCCCAGCCCCCGCTGGGCGCGGAGGCCGCCGCTCCAGAAGTTGGCGTTGACCTTGTTGTTGGCCTCACCGTAGAAGAAGGTGAGGTCCTGCTGCACCTGCCACCCCACCACGGTGTACTTGAGCTTGTTGGCGACGTTGGTGGTGGTGGCGTCGGCGTTGCCGCGGGTCTGGGAGAAGCCGAGGGAGGCGGAGCCCTCGAAGGTGCCGGCCTTCTTGGCGGGGGTGCCCTGCGCGGCGAGGGGCGCGGCGAGGAGGAGGGAAAGCCCGGCGGCGGCGAGGCGGCGGAGGCGCGAGGGAACGGGGAGGGGCATGACTGGTGGGGATGGGCGTCACAGGGTGCGGGACGCCCATCCGGCCCCGGAGGCTCACGGCTGGATGAACGTCCCCTCGTGCAGGTCGCGCAGGGCCTGCTGCAGTTCCGCGCGCGTGTTCATCACGATGGGGCCGTGCCAGGCGACCGGCTCCCGGATGGGGGCGCCGGCCACGAGGAGGAAGCGCACGCCGGCGGGGCCGGCGGTGACCACCACCTCGTCGCCGCCATCGAAGAGGAGGAGCGAGCGGTTGCCGCTGAGGTCGCGGACCAGGTCGTCATCGTTGCCGGCGGTGCGTTCGGTGAGGATCCCCTGGTTGGGTGACGCATCACGGAAGGTGCCGCTGCCCTCGAAGACGTAGGCGAATGTACTCCGATACGCGTCCACCGGGAGGCGGGCGCGGACGTGGGCGGGGACGGTGACGTCGAGGTAGACCGGGTCGGCGGCGATGCCGTCCACCGGGCCGCGGCGCCCCCAGAACTCGCCGCAGATGACGCGCACGTGGGTGCCGTTGTCGTCGGTGACCTCGGCGATGGCGTCGCTGCGCACGTCCTGGTAGCGGGGGGCGGTCATCTTGAGGGCGCCCGGGAGGTTGGCCCACAGCTGGAAGCCGTGCATGCGGCCGTCGGGGGCGCCGGCGGGCATCTCGTGGTGGATGATGCCGCGCCCGGCGGTCATCCACTGGACATCGCCGGCGCCCAGGGTGCCGCGGTTGCCGAGGGAGTCGGCGTGGGCGACGGTGCCGGCGAGGACGTAGGTGATGGTCTCGATGCCGCGGTGGGGGTGCCAGGGGAAGCCGGCCTGGTAGTGGGCCGGGGTGTCGCCGCGGAAGTCGTCGAAGAGGAGGAAGGGGTCGGTTTCGGCGGTGTCGCCGAAGCCGAAGGCGCGGTGGAGGTGGACGCCGGCGCCCTCGCGGGTGGGGCGGGCCTGGCTGACGCGCTTGACGGGGCGGATGGACATGGGCGCTCGGGTTGTAGGTGTTGGAACACGTAAATATACGTGCGACGCGGTCATCGTTCCAGCGTGCTGGGGTGTGGGGTGGGTTGCGTATTTGATAGTCGATGCGCAATATCGTGCGCTCCCTCATCCCTCCTCCCCGAATCATGTCTCCACTCCCCTCGGTGCGACGTCGCATCGCCGGCCTCCGCCGCCCCGCCGCGGCCGCGTTCCACGCCCTCGCCCTCGCCGTCGCCCTCCTGCCGGCCCAGACGCGCCCAGCCGCCACCGTCACCCTCCGCGGAACGCTGGCCACCCCCGCCGCCCAGCCCATCGCCCAGGCGCGCCTCACCCTCACCGACCCCAACGGCCGCCAAGTGGTGGGGCGCTCCGACCCGCGGGGCGCCTTTGCCCTCGCCGTCCCCGGACCCGGACGCTATACCCTGCAGGTGGCCGCCCTGGGCTTTCTTCCCCTCGCCCGCGACCTCACCCTGCGCGCCGGGAGCGAGCCCCTCCCCCTGGTGATGACCCCGCGCGACCAGCTCCCCGCCGTCCAGGTCCTCGGCGCCCCCGCCGGCAGCCGCTCCCTCCACCCGGGGGCCGACGACCTCCTCGGTGCCGTCACCGTCATGGGCGGTGACCAACTCGCCCGCGAACCCGTCGCCTTCGCCCAGGAACTCCTCCGCAAGGTCCCCGGCCTCTACCGCGCCGAGTTCAACCAGGGCGTGGTGGCCGGCGACATCGGCGTGCGCGGCTTCAACACCGAGTCCGAGATCGCCAGCACCAAGCTCCTCATCGACGGGATCCCCGCCAACCTCAACAGCGGCGTGAGCGAGATGAACGCGCTCTTCCCGCTGGAGATCGCCCGCCTCGAGGTGGTGCGCGGCACCAACGACCCGCGCCACGGGCTCTTCAACCTCGCCGGCAACGTGGGGATCGAGACGGCACAGGGAGGCGGCACGTACGTGACCTCACGCCTGCAGGGGGGCTCCTTTGGCACGCGCGAGGCGCAGGTGCTGGGGGCCGTGCAGGCCGGCGGCTTCTCGCAGACGGTGTTCGCCGGCGCGCGCCAGAGCGACGGCTACCGCGACCACGCCGCCATGGACAAGTGGAGCGCCTCGGGGAAGTGGTTCTACACCTCCGACAGCGCACGCGTGCGCGTGGGGCTCATCGCGCGCATGCACCGCCTCGACACCGAGGCCCCGGGGTACCTGACCGCCGCCGAATCGCGCGCCACCCCCCGCGCCTCCCCCGCGTACAGCAACACCGACGGCGGCACCATCGCCACCGACCACGGCAGCCTGCACCTGGACGTGCGCCAGAGCGCCACGCTGGCCTGGTCGCTCAAGGGCTACACGCAGCGGTTCGACCGCGTGCGCTTCGTGCGCTTCACCGCCGCCGGCGCCCAGCAGGAACGGATCGAGGACGAGCGGCAGGAGGGGCTGATCGGCACCGTCACCTGGCGCCCCGCCCGCTTGGCGGACCGGAAGGTGGTGGTGACCGGGGGCGCCGACGTGCAACGGCAGCGCAACGAGCAGTTCCGCTTCCGCACCGCGGCGCGCGTGCGGCAGGCCACCTTGCGCGACTACGACTTCACCCTCGACAACGGCGGCGGGTTCGTGCAGGCGGCGGCGCAGCCCACCGGCTGGCTCACGGTGGCGGCCGGGGTGCGCGCCGACCGCTTCGCCGGCGCGTTCACCAACAACCTCCCCGCCCCCGCGGCGCTGCCCATCCTCCCCTTCGGCCTCATCACGCAGCCCAAGGCCAGCGTGGGGGTGCGCCTGTCGGAGCGGCTGAGCGGCTACGCCAACTACGGGCGCGGCTTCCAGATCGGCACCGGGGTGGCGGCGTACGGGCGCACGCCGCTGCGCGCGTCGGTGAACGACGGCGCGGAGGTGGGGCTGGTGGCCCAGCCGCTGGCCGGGTGGACGGTGCGCGCGGGGGCCTGGGAGCAGCGCGCCTCCGACGAGGTGCGCCTCAAGTTCGACAACTCGGGGGACTCCGAGAACATCGGCGAGACGCAACGGCGCGGCCTCGACCTCGAGAGCACGGTGCGGCTGCCGCGCGGGGTGCAGCTGTGGGTGGCGGGGACGTCGCAGCGGGCGGTGCTCACCGAGCCCGGGCGCACGAACGCCGCGATCAAGGGGAACCTGCTCAACCACGTGCCGTCGTGGACGGTGAAGTACGGCGCCGACTGGACCGCGCGCCCCGGGCTGTCGCTCGCCGCCTGGGCGTATGCGCAGGGGGATTACCACCTCACCCCGCAGAACAACCGCGGCCGTTTCGGCGGGATGCACACCGTGACCGCCGACCTGTCGTGGCGCGTGCGCGGCGCGTCGGTGGGGATGGGCGTGTCCAACCTGTTCGACCGCGCCATGGAGTACGTGTGGTGGGACGGCGCCCAGACGCTCCACTCGCCGGCCGCCGGCCGCGCGGTCTTCCTGTCCCTCACGCTGGATCGCTGAGTGGGGTCGGACACGCCGCCGCGCGCGCGCCTCGCGGGGATCGACGCGCTGCGGGGGCTGGCGATCGTGCTCATGGTGGTGGACCATGCGCGCGAGTACAGCGCCGGCACCGGCGGGGTGTCCGATCCGATGGCGCTGGACCGTGTGACCCCGCTGCTGTTCTGGATGCGGTGGGCCGCCCATTTCTGCGCCCCGGTGTTCACCCTGCTGGCGGGGGTGTCGGCGGGGTTGCAGGGGGATCCCCCCGAGGCGCCGGGGCGCGCGCGGCCATGGTCGTGGCATCACGTGGTGCGCGGCGGCGTGCTGGTGCTGCTGGAGTTCACGGTGGTCCAGCTGTCGTGGACCTTTTCGCTGGTGTGGCCCATGTGGTACGCCCAGGTGATCTGGGGGATCGGGTGCAGCCTGATCGTCCTGGGGGTGCTCCAGCGGGTGCCGGTGCCGGCGCGGGTGGCGCTGGGGGTGCTGTGCGTGGCCGGGCACAACCTGCTGGACGGCTGGCACCCCACCGCGCCGCCGGTGCTGCACTGGCTGTGGGCCATCCTGCACGACCGGCAGGTGATGCCGCTATGGGGGGAGCTGGTGGTGCGAACGTCGTACCCGATCCTTCCGATGATCGGGCTGGTGCTGGTGGGGGACGGGGTGGGGCGATGGATGGCCACCGCCACCCCGGCCGCGCGCCGGCGGGGGCTGGTGCGCGGCGGGGCGGCGCTGGTGGCGCTGTTCCTGCTGCTGCGCGTCACCAACGGGTACGGCGACCCGCACCCCGCGGCGTACACCGGCGCGCTCCCCCACGACCTGCTGGCGCTGCTGAACGCCACCAAGTACCCGATGTCGCTGGCGTTCGTGGCCATGACGCTGGGGCCGGCGCTGCTGCTGCTGGCGGCGTGGCTGGAGCGCGTGCCGCGACTGGCGGGGCCGCTGGTCACGCTGGGGAGCGTGCCGATGTTCCTGTACGTGGCGCACCTGTACCTGCTGCACGCGCTGGCCATGGGCTGGGCGCTGGCGCAGGGGATCCCGTGGGCGCAGTTCGACTTCCGCGCCACCATCACGGGGATCCCGCGCACCTTCGGCTTCCCGCTGTGGCAGACGCTCCCGTTTGCGCTGGTGGTGGTGCTGCTGCTGCACCCAGCGGCGCGGTGGTACGGGGCGCTGCGGCGCTCGCGGCGCTACGCCATTACCCGGTACTTCTGAGCGCAGCGCTCAGCTCACCATCGTGATGAACGTGGCGTCGCCGCCGCCGCCGCCGGGGGGGAGCCGCGGCGGGGGGGGCGCGTCACCGAACACCGCTCGCGCCCGCACCCCGGCGTCGATGGCCGCCAGCGCCGCCTGCATCTCCTTGATGGCCTGCCGCACCTCCCAGCGGTAGAGCCACCCGGAGCCGGCGAACAATGCCACGCCGGTCACCAGCGCCGCCGCGGCCGCGGGCCCCAGGAGGGCGGCCCCCGCCAGCGACAGCGCCGCCTTGCCGGCTACGGCGCCCATCAGGCCACCCAGCAGCGACAGGCCGCCGCTGGCGATGCCGTACCCCAGCACGTTGGTCTTGAGACCCTGCCGCAGGTCCACCGCCATGGTGACCTGACTGGCGCCGGGGTCGCCGGGGACCGCGGCCAGCGTGACCCGCACCTGCGGGACGTAGACGCCGTAGCGGGTCCACGTCCAGCGGTAGTTCCCGTCGGTCAACCCGGGGAGCGCGAACACCAGCGTGCCGCCGTCCAACGGATGGCCCCCCAGCGTGTCCTCCAGGTGGAGCGACCACGGGAACGCCTGCAGCGTCTGCCCCAGCGCCTGCAGCACCTCGCGCGGGGCCATGCGATAGGTGCGCGACGCGGTCACCGTCCACGTCAACGCGCCGAACATCCGGGTGGCCACCCGCTCCAGGGCGGGGGACACCACCGGGGCGAGCGTTTCCCCCGCCGGCTGCCCCCGCCGCTCGTCCAGCGCCAGCGCCACGTAGCGCGCGGAGATCCCCGCCTCGGCGGCGGCGGCCTGGACGTCGGCCAGCTTGTAGCTGTCGGTGGGGGGCGCGTCCGGGCCCGCGGCCGCGGCCGCGGCCGCCGGCAACGCGCGCGTGTCGCGCGCCTCGCGCAGTCGCTGCTCCAGCTGCGCGGCGGCCTCGGCCTGCAGCTCGGCCGCGCGGCGCCACACCGCCATGGCATCGCTTTCGGAGAGGTACACCGGGGGGGCGGCGGCCGCCGCCTGCTCCAGCGCCTTCGCCAGCGCCTCGGCGAGCGCCTCGCCCGTCGCGTAGCGCTCCCCCGGCGCCTTGCGCAGGCACTGGTCGATGACGGCGGCCACCGGCGCCGGCACGTCGGGGGCCACCGACCGCAGCGGCGGCACGGGACGCGTGGCATGCGCCACCAGCACCGCCTGCGGCGCCGCCTCGGTAAAGGGCAGCCGCCCGCTGAGCGCCAGGTAGCCGATGCACCCCAGCGCGTACAGGTCGCTGCGCCCGTCCAGCGGCTCCCCCACCGCCTGCTCGGGGCTCATGAAGTGCACCGTCCCCAGCACATGGCCGTCCTGCGTGAGCGCGGCGTTCATGTCGGTGCGCGCGATCCCGAAGTCGGTGACCAGCGCGCGCCCGGCGCCGCGCTCGAGCAGGATGTTGTCGGGCTTGACGTCGCGGTGCACGATGCCGCGCGCGTGCGCGTAGGCCAGGGCCCACGCCACCTCGCGCAGCGTGCGCACCACCTCGGCCACCGGCAGCGTGCCGCGCTCGCGGAGGCGCTCGCCGAAGGTGGGACCGTCCACGAACCCCATGGCGAAGTAGGCCACGCCGGCCGCCTCGTCGGCGCGGTACACCGGCACGATGTGCGGGTGCGACAGCTGCGCGGCGGTGCGCGCCTCGCGCAGGAAGCGCTCGCGCAGCGTGGCGTCGCCGGCCAGGTGGGCGGGGAGGACCTTGAGGGCGACGGGGCGGTCGAGGCGCTCGTCGCGGGCCAGGTACACGACGCCCATGCCGCCGCGCCCCAGCTCGCGGAGCACGGTGTACTGGCCGGTCAGCGCGGCGGCGACCGTCGCCATCTCGTCGGAGGGGGGAGGCGTGCCCGTCATGGTGCCGAAAAATACGCACGCGGACCCCGCGGCAGTTTCACCCCCGCGGGGCGCTCACCCCCCCGTGGCGGGCTTCCCCCGGGCGATGGCCCGCACCAGCTGCCCGTCCTCCAGCGACTCCGGGGGGTTCACCACCACCGCGTCCCCCGCGGCCAGCCCCTCCAGCACCTCCACCGTGGTCCCGAAGTCGCGCCCCAGCGTCACGGGGACCAGGCGCACGGTGTCGCCCACCACGCGCGCGGCCAGCGTCCCCTCCCCGCGCACGATGAGGGCGATGGCGGGGAGCCGCACCGTGGCGCCGGCCCCGGGGACCTTGAGCTGCACGGTGGCAAACATCCCCGGGACCAGCCGGCGCCCGGGGTTGGCCACGCGGATCTCGGTGAGCAGGGTGCGCGTGGCAGGGTCCATGGCGCCGGCGGTGCGCACCACCGTCCCCTGGAAGTCGGCGTCCGCCCCCAGGTCGCGCGCCACGATGCGGGTGCGCATCCCCACGCGCACGCGCGCCGCGGCCCCCTGCGGCACCTGCACCATGACGCGGACGGTGTCCAGCTGCACCACGGTGAGCAGCGGGCGCGCGCCCGCCGCGGTGCCGGCGGTGACGAGCGACCCCAGGTCGATGGTGCGGGCGGTGACGATGCCGGCATACGGCGCCGTGAGCGCGCCGAAGCGGAGCAGCTCGCGCAGCGACGCCAGGTTGGCGCGCGCGGCGCGGGCGTTGGCCTCGGCCACGCCGGCGGCGGCGGTGCGCTCGTCCAGCTCCTGCGCGGCCACCACCCCCTGCGCGGCCAGCTGCTGCCACCGCGCCAACGCGGTGCGCGCCAGCGCCGCGTTGGCCTCGGCCTGCTCCAGCACCGCGGCGGCCTGCGCCGCCTGCTCGCGCACCTCGGGGAGGTCGAGCACCGCCAGCGTCTCCCCGCGGCGCACCGCGCTGCCGATGTCCACGCGCAGCGCCTGCACGAAGCCGCTGGCGCGCGCGTACAGCCCCGTCTCGTGCACGCCCACCACCGAGCCCGGCAGCTCGAGCGCGTTGCCGGCGGTGTCGCGCCGCACCGTCTCGGTGTACACCGCGCGCGGGGCGGCCACGGCGGCGCGCTCGGCATCGCGGGCGCGGGCGCGGGCCAGTCGCGGGAGGGTGCCCGCCGCCAGCAGCAGCGCGAAGAGCACCAGCAGCAGCGCCGGCACGGGGACGCGGCCGAGGCGGGATGGAGCGGCGGGAGCGGTCATGCGGCGGAGAGGGTGGGGGAAGCCGAGGGGGCGCGCCGGGCGAGGCGCGTGCGCACCAGCGCGTAGACCAGCGGCAGCACGGTGAGGGTGGCCGCGGTGGCGAAGGTGAGGCCGCCGATGACGGCCCGCCCCAGCGGCGCGTTCTGCTCGCCCCCCTCGCCCAGCCCCAGCGCCATGGGGATCATGCCGACCACCATGGCGAGGGCCGTCATGAGCACCGGGCGCAGGCGCGTGGCCGCGGCCTCGCGCGCGGCATCATGCGGGGCGGCGCCCTCCGCCACCAGTTCATTGGCAAAGGACACCACCAGGATGCCGTTGGCGGTGGCCACCCCCATGCTCATGATGGCGCCCATGAAGGCCGGCACCGAGAGGCCGTCGCCGGTGGCGAAGAGCGCCCACACCACCCCCGCCAGCGCCACCGGGAGCGCGCTGGCGATGATGAGCGGGTCGGTCCACGACTGGAAGTTGATGACCATGATGAGGTACACCAGCACCACCGCCAGGAGGAGCCCCGCGCCCAGCCCCTCGTAGGCGGTGCGCATGGCGGCCACCTGCCCGCGGATGGTGAGGGTGGTGCCGCGCGGGAGGGTGGGGGCGAGCGAATCGAGGACCGCCTGCACCTCGGCGGCCACGCCCCCCAGGTCGCGGTCCTGCACGTTGGCGTAGATGTCGAACACCGGGACCACGTCGTAGTGGTTGACCGAGGCCAGCGCGGTCCGGCGGGTGAGCGTGGCGACGTTGTCGAGGAGGGGGGTCACGAGCGGGGGGACGCCCCCGGCGCCCAGCACCGGCGTCTGCCGGATGGCCTCGAGGGTGGGGATGCGATGCTGCGGCGTCTGCACGCTGACGCTGTACTGCACGCCGTTCTGCGGGTTGAGCCAGACGTTGGGGGCGGTCTGCCCGCTGGAGGCGAGGGAGACGAGCAGGTCGGTGGCCACCTCGCGCTGGGTGAGCCCGAGGCCGGCGGCGCGCACGCGGTCCACCGCCAGCGCCAGCTCGGGGGCGTTGGCGCGCTGCTGGAGGTACACGTCCACGGCGCCGGGGACGGTGGCCAGGCGGTGCTCGAGAAAGCGGGCCAGGGCGAGGTTGTCGGCGCGGCTGGTGCCCGCCACCTGGACGTCGAGGGGGGCGGGGAGCCCGGCGTTGAGGATCTGCCCCACGATGTCGGCGGACTGGAAGAACACCAGCACCTCGGGGAACCGGGCGCGCAGGCGCTGGCGGATGCGGCGCGCGTACTCGGCGGTGGGGAGGGTGCGGGGGGCCTTGAGGGTGACCAGCATGTCGGCGTCGGTGACGCCGGTGGTGGGGTTGTCGGAGAAGGCGAGGTTGGTGAGCGAGGTGCTGGGGATCCCGACGTTGTCGAGGATGGTGCCCAGCTCCCCGGGCGGGATGACCTCGCGGATGGCCGCCTCCACGCCGGCGACCAGGCGCGCCGTCTCCTCGAGGCGCGTCCCCACGGGGGCGCGGAGGTGGAGGCGCAGCTGCCCCGCGTCGACGGCGGGGAAGAAGTCCTGCCCCAGCCACGGCAGGAGGGCGGCGCCGGAGGCGACCACCAGGAGCGCGCCCAGGAGCACGGCGCGGGGGCGGGCCACGCGGGCGCCGAGCGCCGCGCGGTAGCGGTCGCGCGCGGCGCCAAAGCGGGCCTCGAAGGCGTGGTGCAGGCGCGCGAAGGGGCCCGGCGCCGCGCCGGAGGCGGCGCGCTGCGCGGCCAGCGCGCCCTCGCGCTCCATCGCGAAGCGCACCAGGGTGGGGACGAGGGTGCGGGCGATGAGGTACGACGCCAGCATGGCGAACACCACCGCCAGCGCCAGCGGGCGGAAGAGCGCGGCCGCCTGCCCGCCGAGGAAGAAGATGGGGACGAAGACGATGCAGATGGCCAGCGTGGAGACGAGCGTGGGGATGGCGATCTGCCCCGCGCCGGCGAGGATGGCCGCGTTCACGTCGGGCTCGTGCGCGTGGACGCGGTGGATGTTCTCGATCCCCACGGTGGCGTCGTCCACCAGCACCCCCACGGCGAGGGCGAGCCCGCCCAGCGTCATCACGTTGAGCGTCTCGCCGAGGGCGGCGAGGACGATGACCGAGCAGAGGATGGAGAGGGGGATGGAGAGGGCGACGATGCCCGTGGCGCGCCAGCTCCCGAGGAACAGCAGCAGCATGAGGGCCGTGAGGGCGGCGGCGATGGCCGCCTCGACGACCACGCCGCGGAGGGCGGCCTTCACGAAGGTGGACTGGTCGGCGAGGATGTCGACCCGGAGCGCCGGGGGGAGCGCGGCGAGGATGCCGGGGAGGGCGGCGCGGACGCGGGTGACGACGTCGATGGTGGAGGCGCCGCTGCTCTTGAGCACCGTGACGAGCGCGCCGCGGACGCCGTCGCGGTGGACGATGTTGGTCTGCACCGCGTAGCCGTCGCGCACCTGGGCCACGTCGCGGAGGCGGACCAGGGCGCCGTTGACGACGCGCACGGGGAGGTCGTTGAGCGCGTCGACCACCTCGGGGCTGCCGTTGACGCGCACGCCGTACTCGCGGGCGCCGATCTTGGCGGTGCCGCCGGGGAGGACGAGGTTCTGGGCGTTGACGGCGTCGCTGACGTCGGAGGGGGAGAGGCCGCGGGCGGCGAGCTGCGCGGGGTCGAGGTCGACGTTGATGAGGCGGGTGCGGCCGCCGTAGGGGGAGGGGACGGAGGCGCCGCGGACGGTGGCGAGGCGGGTGCGGATGCCGTTGGTGCCGAGGTCGTTGAGCTGCTGCTCGGAGAGCGAGTCGCCGCCCAGGGCGAGCTGGAGGACGG
>JBILED010000085.1:0-10382 GCA_044352305.1 Gemmatimonas sp. | reverse complement strand
CGTCGGCGCATGCACCGCTCAAGTTACGCCGGGGAGCTGCCGATAGTCTAAGGCAGGAGGAGACAACCCTATGCGAATCAACGGCACATCCTACGAGTCCCTGCGTCCCGGTCGCAGCACGGCCAACCCCATGGCGGGGCAGGCCGCGCCGGTCGACGGCGCCCCCCCGACGGGCAACGGCACCCCGTCCCCCCTCTCCCCGAAGTCGGATTCGGTGCAGTTCTCCGACATCGGCAAGGCCATGAGCGCCAGCCAGTCGGACGAGCTCTCCCCGGAGCGCGTCCAGGAGCTGCGCGCCAAGGTGATGCAGGGGGCGTACAACTCCCTCGACGTCGTCGAGCAGGTCGCCCGTCGCGTGCTGGACAGCGGCGACCTCTGAGCCCGCCCCGTCCCGCCTGACCGATGAAGTTCCTCGTCGTCGACGACTCCGCCACCATGCGGCGGATCGTGGTCAATTCCCTGCAGCGCATCGGCTACCGCGACACGGTCGAGGCGAGCGACGGCGAGGAGGCCCTCGCGCGCTTCGACGAGTCGGTGGGGTGCGTCATCACCGACTGGAACATGCCCACCATGAGCGGGGCCGACCTCACCAAGGCGCTTCGGGCCCGCACCGATTCGGGGCACATTCCCATCCTGATGGCCACCTCGCGCTCCACGCGCGAGGACATCCTCACCGCCATCGAGCTGGGCGTGAGCAACTACATCGTGAAGCCCTTCACCCCGCAGGTGCTCAAGGAGAAGATCGACGCCCTCCTGTCGCCGCGCGGGGGGGCGGCCGGGGCATGACCAGCGAGCGCGCCGAGGCAATCCTCTACGAGTCGGAGGCGGCGCTTCGCCTGGTCGACCAGCAGCTGGACGACCTGGGGATCACCGCCGATCCGCGGGAGCTGGCGCCCGAGCTGGCGCGCCCGATCCCCGACCTCCCGCTCGCGCTGGAGCAGGCCGGCGCGCAGATCCAGCAGTGCATTGAACGGCTCCGTGCCGGGCGCTCGGCGCTGGCGCGGGTGTCCCCGCGCCGCGTGGCCGACACGCAGGAGCGGCTGCATCAGCTCTCCACCGCCACCGAACTCGCGGCCGCCGACATCCTGAGCGGCTGCGAGCGCGCGGTGTCGTTGGTGGACCAGCTGGAGCAGGGGACCGGCGCCCCGCAGGACGCCGCCACCCACGGCGCCCTGCGCGAGGAGCTGTACCGCATGATCGGCGCGCTCCAGTTCCAGGACATCGCCAAGCAGCAGCTGGCCCAGTGCGTGGGCATCCTGGACGAGATGGAGCATCGCCTGCAGGAGGTGGCGGCGCTGTTCGACCTGGCCGTCGAGGAGTATCCCGCCCCGGCCCCCGGACACCGCCCGCTGCCAGGGTGCTACGACCCCGACGCCTCCTTCGAGGTGCTGGAAGGACGGCAGGAGCTGGCGGATGCGCTCTTCACGGCGCATGCCCACCCCGCGGCGTGACGCCCGCCGTCGCCCCGTGACGCCCCGACGGCCCGCGCCCGCCAGGGACGGGCCGTTCGCCCAGCCGGGGCTCGGGCACCGCCGAGCGCTGCGTCTGGTCTCCCGTCCGGATTCCGACTCCGCCCCGCAATGGCCCACGCGCTGACCCACCACCCGCTGCCCGAGGACGCCGACCGCGACCTCCTGCAGTCGTTCGTGGCCGAGGCCACGGAGCTGCTGGAGCGGTTGGACGGGTTGCTGGGGCGCGCCATGGGCTCGGCTGCCGATGTCGAGGCGCTGCAGGGGCTGCTGCGCGACCTGCACACCATCAAGGGCACCGCGTCGTTCCTGTCACTGCCGCACGTGGTGACGCTGGCCCACGAGCTGGAGACCGTGTGCGACGGCGTGCGGGAGGGGCGGCATGCCCGCACCCCCCAGCTGGCACTGCTGCTCCGCACCGGGTTGGACGGGCTGGCCGGGCTGCTCGGCGCCCTGATGGTCGCGCTGGATCAGGGCACGCCGATGGTCATCCCGGCGGGATACCGCCCGCTCATCGAGGCGCTGCTGGCGCCGCCGTCGGCCACGCCCGCCGTGGGGGCGCCGCACCCGGCGGGGCATGCGCAGCTGCCGGCCGACAGCTTTGCCGAACTCACGCTGCGCATCCCCACGCACCGCATGGACGCCATGGTGGGGCGTGTGGAGCTGCTGGGGCGCCTGCATGCCCGGTTGGCGCAGGCGCACGGGCGGGGGGAGGTGATGGATGCGTGGATCCTGGAGCAGGCCGGCGTGGTGGTGGCCGAGCTGCAGCAGATGGCGCAGGGGATGCGCATGGTCCCGTTCCACGGCACGTTCCGCAAGCTCGGGCGCCTGGCGCGCGACACGGCCACCCACCTGGGGAAGGCGGTGGAGTTCCACACCGAGGGCGGCGGCGTGGAGGTGGATCGCGCCGTCGTGGAGCAGCTGGGGGATCCGCTGCTGCACATGATGCGCAACGCCATCGACCACGGCCTCGAATCGGCCGCGGAGCGGGTGGTGGCCGGGAAGCCCGCCGCCGGGGTGGTGCGGCTGTCGGCGTCGCTGGTGGGGGATGTGCTCACGGTGGTGCTGCGCGACGACGGGCGCGGGTTGCAGCGGGACCGTCTGGTGGCCGAGGGGCTTCGGCGCGGGCTGGTGGCATCACCCGACGACCTGTCCGACGCCGACGCGTACGCGCTGATCTTCGCCCCCGGCTTCTCGACGGCGTCGGCGCTCACCACGCTCTCGGGGCGCGGGGTGGGGATGGACGTGGTGCGCGAGCGGATCGAGGCGCTCAACGGGCACATCAGCATCCAGTCGGTGCCGGGGGTGGGCACCACCTTCACCATCCAGGTGCCGGAAGCGCTGCGGCTGCCGGGGCTGGCCGCGTCCGACACGCTGTTCCCGGTCCTCACCGAAGAGCCGGCCGGGGCGCTGCGGTAGGACACCGCCGCCGGCTGCTCGCTGGGCGGCCTGGGTTAGCTTTCCGCGGTGACCTTTTCCCGCCGCCTCGTGGTCCCCGTCCCCGTGGAGCAGCTCTTTGCCTGGCATGAGCGCCCCGGGGCCTTTGAACGGCTGTCCCCCCCGTGGGACCGCCCCCGTGTGCTGCTGGCCGAGGGGGGCATTCGTGATGGGGCCCGGGTGCGGCTGTCGGTGCAAACCGGCCCGGTGCGCACCATCTGGGAGATCGAGCACGAGGGGTACGTCACCGGGCGGCAGTTCTGCGACGTGATGCGCCGCGGCCCCTTTGCGGCGTGGCGCCACGTGCACGCCATGCAGCCGCATCCGCTGGGGAGCGAGCTGGAGGACCGCATCGACTACCGGCTCCCCGGCGGCGCGCTGGGCGCCCTCGTGGGCGGGCGCTTCACCGAGCGGACGCTGGCGCGGGTGTTCCGCTACCGGCACGCCGTGACCGCCGGCGACCTGGCGCGCCATGCGGCCTTCGCCGACCGCCCTCGCCTGCGCGTGGCGATCACCGGGGCCACCGGCTTCGTGGGGTCGGCGCTGGCGGCCGTCCTGTCCACCGGCGGGCACACCGTGGTGCGCATCGGGCGCGGTCCGGTGCGCCCCGGCGCGGTTGACGTCTCGTGGGACCCGGCGCGCGGCGTGTTGGACCCGGCGGCGCTGGCAGGCGTGGATGCCGTGGTGCACCTGGCCGGGGCGCCGATCGCCCGTCGGTGGACGGCGGCCCATCGCGCGGCCATCCGCGACAGCCGGGTGCAGGGGACCCGCCTGCTGGCCGACGTGCTGGCCCGCATGGACCGCCCCCCGGCGGCGCTGCTGAGCGGATCGGCCATTGGCGTGTACGGCAGCCAGGGCGATGCGGTGCTGGACGAGCGGGCGCCGGTTGGGACGGGGTTTCTGGCGGAGGTGGGGGCCGAGTGGGAGGCGGCCACCGCGCCGGCGGCGGCGGCGGGGATTCGCGTGGTGCTGCTGCGCACGGGGATCGTGCAGGGGGCCGCCGGGGGGGCGCTGGCGGTACAGGCACCGCTGTTCCAGCTGGGGGTGGGGGGGCGTATCGGTCACGGGGGGCAGTGGCTCAGCCCCATCGCGCTGGACGACGAAGTGGGGGCCATCCACCACTGCCTGATGGACGCGCGGATTGCCGGGGCGGTGAACCTGGTGGGCCCTGAGCCGGTGACCAACGCGCAGTACACCCGGACGCTGGCGCGGGTGCTGCGGCGTCCGGCGGTAGCGGCGGTGCCGGCGTGGGCCATGCGGCTGGTGATGGGGCGGGCGATGGCAGAGGAGACCGTGCTGGCCAGCCAGCGGGTGGTGCCAGGGGTGCTGGCGGCGCACGGTTTTCGGTTCCGGTTCCCCAACCTGGAATCGATGCTCCGCTTCGAGCTGGGGCGCGGCTCGTGACCGCGGACCGCGGGTAATCGTCTGCGAGTGAATCTCTCGGGATTCCCCGTCCGTCTGGAATGAGTCGGGGCGGGACAGCTCCCCGCGACGCCTCCTGACTCGACGCGGCAGTCCGGCGCTCCTCCGATGACGGGGGCGGGTGGCATCAGCAGACCCTTCTTGGCAGGTGCGGCACGATGTGCGGACTGGCGGGCGCCATGCCCATGGAGCGCGACGGCGGGGCGGTCCTCGCCAAGATGATTGCGGCCATCCGCCATCGCGGCCCCGACGGGCAGGGCCAGTGGGTGGATCCCGATCACGCCGTCGGATTGGCGCACGCCCGGCTCTCCATCCAGGACGTCTCCTCCGCCGGCATCCAGCCCATGACCTCGGCGGCCGGGCGCTACGACCTGGTGTTCAACGGCGAGATCTACAATCACCCCGCGCTGCGCGCGGAGCTGGCGCGAAGCGGATCCGCCCCCGCCCAGGGATGGCGCAGTGGCACGGACTCCGAGACGCTGCTGGCCGCCATCGACGCCTGGGGGATGGCCGACACCCTGCCCCGGTTGCAGGGGATGTTCGCGTTCGTGGTGTGGGACCGCCAGCGCCGCGCGCTCACGCTGGTGCGCGACCGGGTCGGGGAGAAGCCCATCTACTACGCCTGGATGGACGGGCACTTCCTGTTTGGCTCCGAGCTGCCGGCCTTGCGGGCGCACCCCGCCTTTCGCGCCGAGATCGACCGCCAGGCGCTGACCGCCCTGTTGCGCCTCAACCACATCCCTGCGCCGTGGACCATCTACCGGGGGGTGCGCAAGCTGCTCCCGGGGACGATGCTGACCGTGCGCCCGGGGGACGCGGCGGCGGAGCCGGTGCCGTACTGGTCCGCCCAGCGGGTGGTGGACGCGGGGCAGCGGGAGCCGTGGGTGGGCACGCCGGAGGCGGCGGTGGACGCGCTGGAGGCGCTGCTGGACGATGTGGTGCGGGGGCAGATGCGGGCGGACGTGCCGGTGGGGGCGTTCCTGTCGGGGGGGATCGATTCGACCGTCGTGGCCGCGCTCATGCAGCGACAGGCCGCGGCGCCGGTTCCCACGTTCGCCGTGGGCTTTGATGTCCCGGCCTTCAACGAGGCCGACCACGCCGCCGCGGTGGCGCGCCACCTGGGCACCGACCACACCACGCTCATGATCACGGCCGCCGCCGCGCTGGAGATGATCCCGCGGCTGGCGACGATCTACAGCGAGCCCTTTGCCGACGCCTCCCAGCTGCCCACGGCGCTGGTGGCGCTGCTGGCGCGCCGCTCGGTGACCGTGGCGCTGGCGGGTGACGGGGGCGACGAGCTGTTTGGCGGCTACAACCGCTATTGGCAGGGGGACCGCCTGGCCGCGTTGCTCCGGGCGGTGCCGCAGCCGGTGCGCCAGGTGATGGCCGCGGCCATCGGGCGGGTGTCCGCCTCGGCCTGGGACCGGGTGCTGGGACGCCTCGCGCGCCGGGCGGCCGGGTGGGGGCCGCAGGTGCGCGTCGGCGACCAGCTGCTCAAGGGCGCCGCCCTGCTGACCTCGCACACCACCACCGAGCTGTATCGCGGGCTGCTGAGCGCCTGGCAGCACCCGGCGGCGCTGGTGCACGAGGGAGAGGAGCCGCTCACCATCTTCACCGATCCCGCTCGCCAGGTGCGCACGGACAGCGTGCCGCACGACCTGATGGCGATGGACCTGGTGAGCTACCTCCCCGATGACAACCTGGTGAAGCTGGACCGGGCGGCGATGGCGGCCAGCCTGGAGACGCGCGCGCCGCTGCTGGACCATCGCGTGGTGGAGTTCGCGTGGCGGCTGCCGCTGGCGCTCAAGCGGCGCGACGGCGAGACCAAGTGGCCGCTGCGGCAGCTGGCCTACCGGCATGTGCCGCGCGCGCTGCTGGACCGCCCCAAGATGGGGTTCAGCGTGCCGGTGGCCGATTGGCTGCGCGGTCCGCTGCGCGACTGGGCCGAGGCGCAGCTCTCCGAGGAGCGGCTGGCGCGGGAGGGGCTGCTGGACGCGCGGCTGGTGCGTCGCGCGTGGGATGAACACCAGTCGGGAACGCGCAACTGGCAGCAGAAGCTGTGGATCGTGCTGATGCTGCAGGGGTGGCTGGACGCCCAGCGCCGGTAGCGCCCGCGCCCGCGGCTATCGCAGCCAGTCGTCGCGGTGCGCGGCCACGAAGGCGTCGTCCACCAGTTCGGGGTGCTGCGCCGCCACGGCGGCGATCGCCTCGGCTTGCCCGGGTGACAGCCGTTCGGCGGGATCGAGCGTGCGCGTGCTGCGCACGAGTCCCTGCCGACGCAGCACTTCCAGGATCCCCGGCAGGCACCCGGCGTAGCCGTGCGCCGCGTCAAAGACGGCCGCATTGGCGCGGGTGAGCGCTGCGCCCCACGCCAGCCACTCGGCGGGGAGCGTGGCCTCCTGGGCGGCGTGCCATGCGCGGATGCGGTCCAATCCCTGCACGGCGCGGCGCGTCCACACGGCCCACTGTCCCAGCAGCCCTCCCACGAAGTGCCGCGACCGCTCGCCGAGCGGCGTGGCCACGGGGATGCGCGTGAGCAGGTCGTGCACGATGGCGTCGTCGTTGCCCGTGTACAGCGCCACGTCGTCGCGCCCCGCCGCGGCCACGGCCTCCACCACGTCCAGCGTGGCATAGCGGTCGAAGGGGGCCACCTTGATGGCCACCAGCTGCGGGATCTCCGCAAAGGCGCGCCAGAAGCGCGCCGACAGGCGCCGCCCGCCCACCGCCGGCTGCAGGTAGAAGCCGAACAGCGGGATGGCCTGCGCCACGGTGCGGCAGTGCGCCAGTACGGCGTCTTCGGGGGCGTCGCGCCACGCCCCCAGCGACAGCAGTCCGGCGTGGTACCCCAGCGCCGAGGCCACCTGCGCCTCGCGCACCGCCTGTGCGGTGTCCCCCACCAGTCCGGCCACGCGCACGAAGGGCGCGGGTTCATCGCCGCATGCGGCCAGCGCTGCGGTGGCGGTGTCCGCCGCCAGCTCCAGGACGGGGGCGTACCACCCCACGGCGGGATCGTGGATGCGAAAGCCGGTGGTGTGCACCCCCACCGCCATGCCACCGGCGCCCGCCGCCACGTAGTAGCGGGTGAGCGCGCGCTGGTGCCGCTCGTCGATGGCGGGCGCCCCGTCACCCGGCGCCAGCGCCAGCGGATGCGCGGGGATCACCTGGCCGGCCAGCAGCGCCTGCCGCCACGGCGGGAGCGGGTCAGAAGCGTCCATCGCGCACCTCGTACTTGGTGGGGCGGTCCAGCAGGCGGCCGCCGCCCTGCACCCATGCCACCGCCCACGCGCACAGCGCGTCCAGCGGCAACGCCTCGTGCGGCAGCCGCGCCTGCAGCGCGCTGACGTTGGCCACCAGCGCGTCGGGGGCCTCGGTGCCCACGAACACCGGCGCCTCGCCGGCGGCCGCGCCCAGCCGCTCGGCCAGCGCGCGCACCGCCACCATGGGCCCCGTCACGTTGAGCGCCACCGGCGGCGTGTCGGTCGCGGCCAGCGCGCGCAACGCGAGGCGGTTGGCGTCTCCCTGCCAGATGACATTCACCCACCCGGTGGCCAGGTCGATGGGCTCGCGCGCCAGCACCCGCCGCGCCAGCTCGGTCACGATGCCGTAGCGCAGGTCGCAGGCGTAGAACAGGCGGTACAGCAGCAGCGGCGAGCCGGTGCGCCGCGCCACCGCGGCAAACACCCGCTCGCGCCCGATGGTGCTGGCGGCGTACTCGCCGTCGGGGATGAGCGCGTCCTCCTCGCGCGAGCCGCCGTGGGCCACGGGGGTGCGCCCGTACACGTTGCCGGTGGAGAAGCACACCACCCGCGCGCCGGCATAGCGCTCGGCGGCATGCACCGACGCCACCACGTTGTGCGTCCAGGTGCCCACCGGATCACCGGCGGTACCGAACTTCTGCCCCGCCAGCCACAGCACGTTGGGCGCCCAGGGGAGCGCAGCCACCTGCGCGGGGTCGGCCAGCTCGGCGCGCACCACCGTGACGCCGCCGGCCGCGAGCGCGTCGGCCACGCGCGCGTCGGCAAAGCGCGACACCGCGATCACCCGGCGCGCCGGGTCGGCGATGGCGCGGCGGGCCATGCGCGCCAGCGAGGGGCCCATCTTGCCGCCGGCGCCCAGGATGACCACGTCCCCGGCGAGCGACGCGAGCGCCGCCACCGTGTCGGGGTCGGGGGCGGACAACGCCGCCTCCAGCGCTCCCTCGTCCAGCGGCGCGTGCGGCATGGACGGGGTGCCGTTACGCGGCGGCGTCCGCCGCCGGCATCGCGATCCCCAGCTCGGCGGCCAGCGCGCGGCGCGCCGTGTCGATGCGCGCGCGCACCTGCGCCTTGAGCGCGGGGAGGTCCGCCAGCGTGAGCCCGGCGGTGTCCACCGGCTCCAGCAGCTGCGCCAGCGCGTGCGCCCGCCGGAACTGGAAGGTCCCCTTGGCCATCGCCTCGCGCGCGCCGGCGACGGCGATGGGGAGGATGGGGACGCCGGCCTCGATGGCCAGCCGGAAGGCGCCGTCCTTGAAGGGGAGCATCTCCCAGCTGCGCGAGCGCGTCCCCTCGGGGAAGATCATCACCGAGACGCGCTTGCGGAGCCGGTCGCGGCACTGCTCGAGCGCGGCCAGCGTGGACTCGCGCTCGCCGCGCACGAGCTTGATGTCCCCCGCCATGCGCATCATCCACCCCAGGCAGGGCACCTTGAAGAAGGTGTCCTTGCTGAGCCACTTCATCTCCCAGGGGAAGCAGCTGATGAGGAACGGGTCGGCCCACGACTCGTGGTTGGCCACCACGATGTACGGGCGGCGCGGGTCGGGGAGCGTGCCGCGCGCGCGGAAGCGCCACAGGCCGTTGAGGCGCATGGCGGTGACGCCCACCAGGCGGAAGGCGCGCCCGGCGGCGTAGCGCCCCGGGTCGAAGGGGGCGGTGCACAGCCACACGAGGGCCACCACCGGGGTGCCCAGGATGACGACCAGCACGGTCTCCACCCAGGCCCACCAATTGAGCAGGGTCCGCCCCATCCGACGCACGGCGGGTGCCCTTACGCGGCGGGCGGTTCGGCGGGGGCGGATTCCACGGGATCGCAGAAGCCGGCCGCCTTGTGCGCGCCGTCGCAGAACGGCTTCACCGCGGACGCGCCGCAGCGGCACAGCGACATGGGGCGCCCCTCGGCGCGCGGGGGGATGACGTTCCCTTCGTGGTCCACGAGGACCACCTGGGCGGCGTCCTCCGCGGAGAGGCCAAGGGAGCCGTTCTTGCGGACCGTGATGGTGATGGGCATGGCAGGGGGCGGGCGAGGGTGAGGGGACGGGGAACGGTCAGGCGGGGGCGAGGGCGTCGGTGGCGTGCCGGCGCAGCCGGGCGATCATGGCGGCCAGCCCGCTTTCGCGGGCGCCCAGCCCGATGTCCTGCATGAGCTGCCGCACCAGGTCGCCCGGGAGCGCCAGCGTCACGGCCGGAGGCTGGTCGTTCACGGCCGCAAAGGCAATGGCCAGCACGGCGGCGATGGTGGGCGACTGCCGGGCGTTCACGTCGGCGTAGAAGTGCAGCGTGCCGTCGGGGTTGCGGCGCGGGAAGAGGTCCACGCGCGTCTGGCACTCGGGGACCGTGAAGGGGGCCCGGTCGAGGGCGGCCAGCTCGGGGGGGAGCGGTTCCAGCTTGCGCGACCAGGCGAGGAGCGCCTGCATCTTCTCCTCGCGCCCCAGCAGCCGGAATTGGCGCAAGGTGCGGGCCAGCACCGGCGGGAGTGCGGGGTCGGTGGCGTCGGGCGAGGGGACGGGGGCCATCCCCGAACAAAGCGGGCCCCGGGGCGGCGGGTCAAGGCACATGGGGGCTGGGCGGTGACCCGGGCGAATCCCGGGGAACCGGGTCGGCGTTCCCCGCATACAATTCAAGGTCCGGGCGTTGCGCCCCGCCCTCGTGCCCCCCGCCCCCGGGTTCCCCCTCGCCTCCGTCCCCCATGCTCATCCGACGCCCCGACGACCTGCCCGCCTCCGAGATCACCCCCGAGGCGCTGTACCTGAACCGCCGGGCGTTCATGGGGGCGGCCGGCGCGCTGGCGCTGGGGGCGCTG
>JBILED010000312.1:0-2857 GCA_044352305.1 Gemmatimonas sp. | reverse complement strand
GAAGATGCGGGCGAGCTCGTCCACCGCGACCTTGAGGCGCAGGCGGACGAGCCCGAGGGTGGTGCGGTTGTCGAACAGCACCACGAGGATGACGCGGCGCGCGACGTCGGCGAGATACATCGACTCGCGCTCCCCCTGGTGGAAGAGCACGCTGAAGTCGCTCTCGCCGATGAGGCGGGCCAGCTGGTCGTTGGCGCTGAAGTCCGCGGCGGTGAGGGTGGCGAAGGCGGTGGCGTCGAACGCCGGCGTCTCCCCCACGGTGGCCACCAGCTGTCCGCTGCGATCGACGATCAGCGCACAGCGGGCGTTGGCGTCGTGCAGGAAGCGCTGCAGCGTGATGGTGATGGCCCCGAAATCATCCTCGGTGAACGACCAGGTGGCGGCGCCGACAGGCATGGCGGAGTGCGGGCGAGGGGGGCGGCCCCGCCGGGGGCGGGGGGGCCTCGGAATACTCCCTGAAGTGTAACCGCCGAGCGCCGGGGGCGCGTCCCCCGTGGGACGCGACCGGCTCAGGCCATTTCGCGCCGAGCGGCGAGCGCCTGCGCGATGGTGACGCCGTCGGCGTACTCCAGGTCGCCGCCCACGGGGAGCCCGCGGGCGATGCGCGTGATGACCACGCCCGGCCCCGCCAGCTGGCGCTGCAGGTAGAGGGCGGTGGCCTCGCCCTCGAGCGACGGGTTGGTGGCGAGGATCACCTCGCGCACGCCGTCGGGGGCCACGCGCGCCAGCAGCGGGGCGATGGCCAGGTCGTCGGGGCCCACCCCGTCCAGCGGGGAGAGGCGCCCGCCCAGCACGTGGTACAGCCCCCGGAACTCCCCCGCGCGCTCGATGGCCGCGATGTCGCCCGGCTCCTCGACGACGCACACGAGGGTGGGATCGCGGCGCGGATCGGCGCACAGCGGGCAGAGCGGCGTCTCGGTCCAGGTGCGGCAGCGCGTGCAGCGGCGCACGCGCTCGGTGACGGCCACCAGCGCCTCGGCGAGGCGCCGGCACTGCTCGGGGGGCTGGCGGAGCAGGTGGTGCGTGAGGCGCAGCGCCGTCTTGCGGCCGATCCCGGGGAGGCGGGCCAGCTCGCCGGCGAGGTCGTCAATGACGGACACGCCGCGCGGTCAGAAGGGGAGCTTGAAGGGCAGGTCCATGCCGCCGGTCAGCTTCCCAAGCTCCAGCTGCATGGCCTCGGCCGCCTTGCGCTGGGCGTCGTTGACCGCCACGAGGATGAGGTCCTCCAGCCCCGCGATGTCGGCGGGGTCGACCACGCCGGGATCGAGGCGGAGCGACCGCAGCTGCAGCTTGCCGTTGACCTCCGCCGTGACGGCCCCGCCGCCGGCCAGGGCGGTGAAGCTGCGCTGCTCCAGCTCCGCCTGAGTGGCCTGCAGGCGCGCCTGCATGTCCTTGAACTGCCCGAGCATCTTGAACAGGTCCATCGGAAACTCCTGAGGGGACGGGGGCACCCGCCGCGACGCGGCGGGGCGAACGGTCAGGGGAGCAGCTCGAGGTCGAGCGCCGAGATGGCGGCGTCGAGGAGCGGATCCTTGCGGGCCAGCTGGTCGCGCCGCTGCTGCTGGACGTCCTGCGTGGTCAGGCGACGGGGCGCGGGGGCGGTCTCCCCCGGAGGGACGGCGCCGGTGCGGCGTTCCACCATGAAGGCGGTGACCCCGGGGAGGACCGTGCGAAAGGCGGCGAGGACGTCGGTCCGCCCCGACTCGACGGCCGTGGCGAAGGGCTCGTTGGCGGGGTCGTAGCCAACGCGGACGGCCCCATCGGGGGTGACCGCCAGCGGCACCAGCCGTTGCAGCGCCTCGGCCAACATGCCCCGCCCGCCGCGTCGCACCGCCTCGGCGACATCGGCCCAGCGCGCGTGCACGCGCTCCAGCGTGAGCGGCTGCGCCGTGCGCGGCGCGGGGGCATCGGCCCGCGCGGCCATGGCAGCGGCAATCACCGCGGCCGTGGCGGGGGCGGCCTGGGGGATGGCCGGCGCCACCGCCGGCGGAGGCGCCGGCGGCAGGGCATGGGCCGACGCCACGCGTGCCTCGCGCGCCACGCGGCGGGGCGGCGGGTCGTCGCCGGCACCGTCCCCGAAGCCCTTGAGCACCTCCTCCAGCTGGAGGGTGCGGTCGAGGAAGGCCCACCGGACCAGCAGCAGCTCGAAGAGCAATTGCGGCTGGGCGCTGCGCCGGAACAGCGGTTCGGTCTCCACCAGCGCGTGCAGCATGCGCAGGAGGTCACCCGCCGGGACCCGCCCGCGCCGCACGCCCAGCGCCTCCCGCAGCGCCCCGGACAGGTCGGGGAGCGCCCCGCCCATCTCCAGCGCCAGCTGCGCGCGGAGAATGGTGCCCAGCCCTGCCAGCAGGAGCGCGAAGTCCGCGCCGCCGTCGGCCAGCCGCTGCACCGCCGGAAAGAGGGCGGCGCCATCGCGCGCGGTCACCAGGTCCAGCAGCCCCACCAGCTCATCGTCGGGGACCAGCCCGAGCGCCTCCTGCACCCGCTCCACGGTGACCTCGGCGACCTCGCCGAGGGAGAGCACCTGGTCGGTGAGGGAGAGGGCGTCGCGGAGCCCGCCGTCGGCGGCGCGGGCGATGAGGGCGAGCGCGTCGGGCGCAAAGGGCACGCCCTCCTCGCCGAGCACCATCGCCAGGCGTTCGCGGATCTCCAGCGGGCCGATGCGGCGCAGGTCGAAGCGCTGGAGGCGCGAGAGCACGGGCGCGGCGAGCTGCGCGATCTTCTGCGGCTCGGTGGTGGCGAAGGCGAACACCACGCGTGGCGGCGGCTCCTCGAGCACCTTGAGGAGGGTGTTCCACGCCTCCTTGGTGAGCATGTGCGCCTCGTCGACGATGTAGACCTTGTAGCGGTCGTCGGC
>JBILED010000017.1:0-27673 GCA_044352305.1 Gemmatimonas sp. | reverse complement strand
CTCGCCCATCTGTCGCCGTATCCCTGCCCCATCCCGCAGCATCCGCAGCGCCTCCAGCCACTCGGTGTCGCCAGCCGCCAGCATCCCGCACTCGGGGGTCACCACCACGCGGTTCGCCCCCACCGGCGACGCCACCACCGGCACCGCGCACGCCATGTACTGGATCAGCTTGAACGCGCACTTCCCGCGCGACCACGCGTCGTCGGTGAGCGGCATGATCCCCACATCGAAGCTGTTGATGAGCGGCACCTCCGCCGCCTCGCTCCACGGGAGCTGCACCACCTCCACACCCGACACCGCGGGCGCCGTGCCGCCCATCACCACCAGCCGCACCGGTCCCTCCCGGCCCAGCCGTTCCAACGGCGCCACCACCTCACCCAGGTACTTCGCCGTCGACGGCGACCCCACCCACCCCACCGTGAACGGGCCCGTGCGGCGCGACGGGTCGGGGACGTAGCGCGTGATGTCCACCACCGTGGGAATGAGCGTGGTGCGCGGATTGAACTGGCGGGCGTACGCGTGCAGCACCGGGCTTCCCGCCGTCACGGCCGCGGCGCCCGCCACCACCCGGTCGCACTTCTCCCCCAGCAGCGGGGCCAGCCGCGCCAACCGCCCCGTGCGGTAGCGCAGGTAGAAGGCGTCGTCCAGGTCGTACAC
Organism: Gemmatimonas sp.; assembly: GCA_044352305.1. Taxonomy (GTDB): domain Bacteria; phylum Gemmatimonadota; class Gemmatimonadetes; order Gemmatimonadales; family Gemmatimonadaceae; genus Gemmatimonas. The sequence continues at coordinate 27,016 of JBILED010000017.1, read as the reverse complement.
GTACGGCCGGGACAGCAGCGCCCGCTCCACGCCTCCCGGACAGAGCGGCAGCAACTCGGCGTACAGCACCGCCGCATCGGCCCGATGCAGCGTGGCCAGCTCCCCCAGCCGCCGCAGCGCCGACCACGCCAGCCCGGCGGACAGCGTGCTGCGCCCGGCGAACCGGCTGCGCAGGTACGTGTCGGTGAGCAGCGGCGACACCCGCAGGTCAATGCCATGCTCGCGCAGCCCCGGGATGTACTGCGTCAGGCGGTAGCGCGTGCTGGCCGCCTGCTGTCCGTACAGCGAGAAGCCGTGCACGCGGATCATGGCCCCCCCCCGGCGGGCAGCAGCCGGCTAGTCGCGAGCCCGGACATAGGCCGTCCTCCCCCCCACCACCGTCATCTCCACGCGTCCGCCGGCCACGTCCCCCCCGATCACCACGAAATCCGCCCAATTCCCCGCGGCCAGGGTCCCCAGCTCCTGATCCCGGAACGCCGCCCATGCCGCGTCGCGCGTGTAGTGTTGCAGCGCCGCCTCGGGGGTGAGCTTCCCGGCCGGATACCACCCGCCGCGCGGCGTCCCCTGCGCCGTTTCGCGCGTGACCGCCACGCGGATCCCCTCCAGTGGCGCCATGGGGAACACCGGGTAGTCGCTCCCGAACGCCTGCACGGCGCCGGCGTCGTCAAACTGCCGGAAGCTGTTGGAGCGCGCCGCGCGCGCCGGCCCCAGCAGCGGCGCGTAGTTGGTGAGCGTGGTCGCATCCGGCGTGGCAAAGATCGCCTGGGTGGACGCCACCACCCCCAGCGCCTTGAAGCGCGGCAGGTCGGCCGGGTCGGGGACCTCCACATGCTCCACCCGGTGGCGGCTGTCGCGGCGGCCGTTCACCCGCTGCGCGTGGGCGAAGGCGTCGAGCGCCATGCGGATGGCCCGGTCGCCGATGGCGTGCAGCGCCACCTGCAGCCCCGCCGAGTCGTAGCGGGCCACCGCGGGGTTGAGCGTGGCGGCGGGCCAGAAGGGGCGGCCGCGGTCGTCGGTGCCGTCGTACGCCTGCAGCATGGCCGCGGTGCGCGCGTCCACCGTGCCGTCCAGCATCCCCTTGGCGAAGCCCAGCCGCAGCCACGGGCCGGTGAGCGAATCGCGCAGCCGGCGGTAGTGCGCCACCGTGGCTGCGGTGGCCACCGGGGAGAAGGGGACCGAGAGCTGCCACCGCACCCGCAGCGTGTCGGCACGTGCCGCCGCCAGCAGCGCCTCGAACACCGCCCCCTCGGGCTCGCGCCCCGAGGCTTCCTGCAGCAGGGTGATCCCGTGGCTGGCCGCCGCGCGCGCCTCCTCGTCGATGCGACGCGCGATGTCGGCGACCGAGGGGGGCGGCACCAGCCGCGACACCAGCCCCGCCGCCGATTCCTTGAGCAGCCCCGTGGGGGACCCGTCGCGCTCCCGCTCGATCACCCCGCGTGGCGGGTCGGGGGTGGCCGCCGTCACCTTGGCCAGGCGCAACGCGGCGCTGTTGGCCAGCGACTGGTGCCCGTCGCGATCGGCTATCACCACCGGCTGGGTGGGGAACGCCGCGTCCAGGTACCGCTTGTGCGGGGCGTTGCCGGGGAAGTCCGACGGCGTCCACCCGCGCCCGGTGATCCACGCCGAGGGGGGACGCGTGGCGGCCCACGCCTGAAGGCGGCGCACGATCTCCGCCGGCGAGCCGGCGTCCACCAGGTCGGCGCGCGCCTGCGTGGGGAGGTGCCAATGGCTGTCGCTGAACCCGGGGACCACGCGCCGTCCCCCCAGCGGCACCACGCGCGTGGCGGGGCCCACCAGCGCCCGGATGGCGCTGTCGGATCCCACCGCCACCAGCCGACCGTCGCGCACGGCCAGCGCCTGCGCGTCGGGGGCGCCGGGCTCGCCGGTCGAGATGCGTCCGCCCAGATACACCACCTGGGCGGGAACCGGTGTCTCGCGGGGAAACACGACGGCACAGCGGAACCACTGGTCCACCGGCGCCGCGCTGATCCGTCCGTCCAGGAAGGTCAGGACCCCCGTTGGCCCGGCAATGGACAGCCCGGCCCGGTCCACCGCGCCGGGCAGCGGGGCGGAGCAGTGCTCGCGGCCGGTGGCCGCGTCCAGCACCACCATGCGCGAGTTGGTGGTGGCGGCGAAGACCCGCCCGCCCACCACGGAAACGGAGCCGCGGGCGGGACGCACGGGTGCCCGCCAGCGCACCGCGCCATCCCGTGTGCGTACGGACACCACCTCGCCGATGGTGGGCAAGGGGACGAAGGCGGCGTCGCCCTCCACGGTGGGGGTGCCCGCCACATGCCCGGACACGGGAAGCGCGGCACCGGTGAGACGACGACGCCACACCACCCGGTCCGCGTCGCGATCCACCGCCACCAGCGCCACGGTGCTCACCTTGGGGTTGGGCGTGCCCACGAGCTTGGGATTGGCCCGCCCCAGCATCAGGCGCCACAGACTCTTGCGGAAGAGGGGCGGCGGTTCGAGGTACGACATCAGGACCAGCGGACCGGCCAACGCGGGGCTCGCGTGGCCGCCCCACTTGCCGTCGGGTTCCGCGCCACACCCCAGGAGCCGTCCCGTGCCCACGGCCAGCCGGCACCACGACATGGGCTCTGAGGTGACCACCACGAGGGAGTCCACCACCAGCGGATTGGTCATGGGACCAACAGGGCGTCCGGGAAGCGCAACCGACCACCGGGCCGCGCCGGAGCGCAGATCCCACGCATGCACCACCCCGGCGTTCTCCTTGGCAACCAGCAGGGAACCGATGATGGCCGGGGCCCCCATGGCGGTGGATGGTGTCATCCACCGGTGAAGCAGGCGGCCGGTAGACCGATCCAGCACGTCGTATCCGCTGGGCGGGGATCCAAAGCCCGCCCCCTCGGGACCGAAGTTCTCGTTGTTGCCGAATCCGTACGCCACCACGCTGTCCCCCACGACCGGCTCGTGGTGCAGCCAGTTGGGAGCCCGCACGCGCCACTGCAGGGCGCCATCGGCCAGCCGGAACGCGGCCACCTCCCCATTGCCGTGCGCGCCGACGAACACCTGCCCCCCCGCAATGCTGGCCGAGGAGCGGATCTCCCCATTGAGGCGGGCGTCCCAGCGCACCGGCGCCATGCCGGAAGGCGCCATGCCGGAAGGCGCCATGCCGGAAGGCGCCATGCCGGAAGGCGCCATGCCGGAGCGCGCCGCGTCCGCCCGGTGCTGCAGCCAGACGCCATCGTCCACCCGACGCGACGGGTTCCCGGCCTGCTGCTGCACGAACCGCGTGCCATGCACCTGCTGTTGGCGATGGCGCCGGCTCCCCGAGCTGCACTGCGGGACCCCGTCCAGGGAGTCGGCCGCCTGCTGCTTCGGCAGAAACCCCACCCCGATGTCGCAGGTCTCGTCACCAACGCGTGCGCGACCGCGCCACCATCGATCGCCGTCGGCCGTCACCGTGGCCTCGATTCCGCTGACGTCCCCCAGCAGACGCGGCGGCACCTGGTCCAGTACCGCGGCGTAGCGCCCGGTGGCCAGGCGGTGCTGCTCCTGTGCCGACGCCAGGAGTCGCAGGAAAGCCTGGGCGCGGACGGCCTCATCCGTGAGGTACGTCCCGGTTAGCGGCACCGGAGCCGCGGCCGTGGCGGCACGCACCTGGAATGCCCAATAGCGGCCGTTGAGGGCCACAGCCGGTACCGCCAGCAGCAGCCGCCACCCTGGCGCCATGCGACGCCCAGTACCGGCGAGGGGGAGGACGGCCAATGCGGTCACCACCCAGATGACCGCCACCACGACCAGCGCCCCGCCGGGCACCCAGTCGGCCTTCCCCAGCCGCAGCACGCCGTAGGACATGAATCCGGCCGACACGACCAGCAACAGGCCGGCCGCGCGGGCGATCACTTCTCCGTGGCCCGGACGGCCGGCGCCAGCTCGTCCTGCGGGCGTCCGCGGGAGCGAAACCAGTCGTCCAGCGCGGGGCCCACGCGGTTGGCCACCCGCTCGGCGGCCGGATGCGCCCCGGACGCCGGGCGCGGCGCCCACACCCGCAGCAACACCTCCCGCGTCCCGTCACCGTCCTGCCAAAGAAAGGGATACTCCAGGCGCACGGGCAGGGCGTCCGGTGGGCTGAGCTGCTGGCTGGGGGGGCCCACCCGTCGCTCCCGACCGTCCTGTACCAGCAGTTCCACATCCAGCAGGCGGGTTTCCCGGGCCAGTTGGTCGAGGAGCGCCCGCACCTCCTCCAGCGAACCGGCGTCGCGAATCCGCTCGGCGATCTCGGCGGCGCGCAGCTTCTCGTTCAGCACCGTGCGGGCGTTGCGCACCACCGAGGCGATCGAGGCCCCCACCTCCAGGAACTCCACGTACCCCAGCCACCGCACGCCGTACACCGCCACCGCGAACAGCAGCACCCCCCCGGCCAGCGCCAAGGCGGCGGCCAGGCGCCCCGGTGCGAAGACGATGGCCACCCCCAGCACCATCACCCCCCCGAACACGCTTCCCAGCAGTTGCACGGCGCGCGGCGGCCCGAAGCCCAGGGCCAGCACCTGATGGTGGATGTGGCGGCCGTCCGCCCGGCTGAAGGGGTGCCCGCGCACCCACCGGCGTGCCATCGCCACCAGGGTGTCCACCAGCGGATAGGCCAGTGCCACCAGCGGCACCACCGGGTAGGTCACCCCCGGGGCCGCCGTGGCCGCCTCCACCGTGCGCACGGCCAGGAAGAACCCCAGCGTCATCGACCCCGAGTCCCCCAGGAACAGCTTGGCCGGGTGCCAGTTGCTGCGCAGGAAGGCCACCAGCGCCCCGGCAAACGCCAGCGACAGGACGTCCAGCGTGCCGGGGCGGATGACCTGCTCCGACACCACGCAGGCGGCCAGCGCCAGCAGCGCCATGGTGCCGGCCAGGCCGTCGATGCCGTCGATGAGGTTGAAGGCGTTGGTGACCCCCACCACCCAGAGGACGGTCACCAGGGCCCCTGCCGCGATTCCGAGCGGGAGGGGGAACCCCCCCGGGGACACGGCCAGCGTGTGCGGCAGAAAGCCGCCGGCGATGACGACCAGCGCGGCCGCGCCTTGGCCGAGGAGCTTGTGCCCGGGGGACACCCCCACCATGTCGTCCACCAACCCCAGGATGAACACGATGCCACATCCCAGCAGCAGCGCCGGGGTGGCGGCGCCGAAGGGGAGCGGCGCCATGGCCCCGTCGGGGTGGCCGGAGAAGAGCAGCAGCGCCAGCACCAACGAAACCGCGACGCTGGCCATGATTGCCACCCCACCCAGGCGCGGGACCGCCTGCGTGTGCGCACGACGCTCCCCCGGATGATCCATCCATCCCCGGCGCGAGGCTACGGCCACCACCTGGGGGAGCAGCAGGCGGCAGGACAGGTACCCGGCCGCCACCACGGCCCCTTGTCGCGCAAACGACTCGAGCAGCACACTCATGGCCGCGTCAGGAGCACGCGGACGGCGCGGCGGCCACGGCCCCGACGGGCCGTGTGGGATGGATCCTGCCCTGCGGCACGTCCGAGGCCATGCGTAGCGGTGCGGGAACGGAATCGCGGGGCCGCCGGCAACGGGCGCGCGCCAACGCGCAATGCGGAGAGGGACCCTAGACCCTAGCCGTAGCGGGGACGAATGGCAAGCGGACGACACCCGACGGCGGCGGGCGGGACGGTGGCAGCACCGCGCTAGATTTCCGGCATGCCATCCGCCGTTGCCCGCGGAAACCACGACCGGGATCCCGACCGTCCGCTCCGCACCCTGGTCGCCGTGGTGCTCAACTGGTGTGCGGAGGAGGACAGCACGCGCGCCATCGGCTCCCTGCTGGCAGAGAGCACCCCGGGGCTCACGGTCCTGCTGGTGGACAACGCCTCCCCCGACGGGAGCGGCCCCAGGCTGGCGTCCCGGCATCCCCAGCTCCCCTACCTCCAGACCGGTGCCAACCTGGGATATGCCGGGGGCAACCAGCGGGCGATCGCCTGGGCGCTGGAGCGGGGCGCCGACGCGGTGCTGCTCATGAACGACGACGCCGAGCTGCGGCCGGGGTGCCTGGCGGCGCTGCGGGCAACCATGGAGGCGGCCCCCGCCATGGGCGCCTGCGCCCCCACGCTGGTCTTCGCCCCCCCGCATGACACGCGGGTGTGGTGGGCCGGCGGGGACTTCGTGGCGCACCGGGCGGTGGGGACCCACCGTCACCTGGGAGCCGCGCTGGCCACCCTCCCGCCCGCCGACGACCCGGTGCCCGTGTCGGCCCTGTGCGGGTGCGTGGTGCTGCTGCGGGCGCGGGCGCTGCGCGAGGTGGGGGGGCTGCGCGAGGCGTTCTTCGCCTATGCGGAAGACACGGAGCTGTCGGTGCGGCTGGCACGCGGCGGGTGGCACATGGCGTGGGTGCCCGGGGCGGTGGCCGTCCACCACCTCCCCTTCCCTGAGCCCGCCCCATCCCCGTGGGCCATCACGCAGCGCGACCGCAACCGGCGGTTGCTGGCCCGGCTGCATTTGCAGGGCGGCGCCCGCGCGCGGTTCCGGGCGTGGTACTACCCCACCCGGCTGCTGCTGGTCGCCCGCTACCTGGCCATGGGCGACCGCGCCCGCGCCGCCGCGGTGTGGCGGGGGATGACCGTGCCCCTGCCAGCCACCGCAGGCGGGTAGCCCGCGTCAGGGCACCCGCCACTCGTCCGGCTGCGCCCCGCAGAAGCCGCTCGCCCCCGGCAGCACCACCCAGCCCCACCGCGTCACGGCCGCGTCCCCACCGGTGCCGCCAACGTCTCCTCCACTGCCGCCAGCATCCCCGCGCGAAACGCCGACGACGAAAAGCGCGCCGCGTTCGCCCGGCAGGCGGCCGACGACAGAGGCGCCCCCGCCCGAAACGCCGCCACCGCCTCGCGCACCGCCGCCTCATCCTGCCGGTGGAAGAAACGCCCCGTGGCGCCGTCCACCACCGTCTCCGCGGCCCCCCCCACGCCGTAGGCGATCACCGGGGTGCCGCACGCCTGCGCCTCCACCGGCGCGATGCCGAAGTCCTCCAGCGCGGCAAACACGAACCCCTCCGCGCCCCGCAGCGCCTCGCGCAGCACGTCGTCGCTCTGCTGCCCCAGCACGCGGATGTGCGGGTGCCCCTGGGCCGCGCGCCGGCACGCCGCCAGGTCGGGGCCGTCGCCAATGACCGTCAACGGGCAGTCGGGCATGGCGGCAAAGGCGCGCACGATCATGGGCACCAGCTTGTAGGGTACCAGCCGGGACGCGGTCACGAATCCGTGCCGCGGCCCCTCCCCCGGGGTGAAGCGGGCGAGGTCCACCGGCGGATACACCAGCGTGCTCTCGCGGCCGTAGCAGCGCCGGATGCGGTCGACGATATGGTGCGAGAGCGTCACGAACCGGTGCACGCCGTCGTTGGCGCCCGCGTCCCACCGGCGCAGCCGCTCCAGCAGCCGGGTGGCCCCCCAGCGCGCCACCCCGCGAAACCCCGCCGCATCCAGGTACTGCTCGCGCAGGTCCCAGGCGTAGCGCACGGGGGTGAAGCAGTAGCTCACGTGGCGCTGATGCGGGCGCACCCGCACCCCCTTGGCCACGCAGGAGCTGAGGCTGATGATGAGATCGTACGCCGAGAGGTCCAGGGAGCGGATGGCGTGCGGGAACAGCGGCAGCCAGTGGCGGTAATGGGAGATGCCCCCGGGGAGCCGCTGGATGTAGCTGGTGCGCACCGGCCGCCCGCGGTAGCGTCGCGGCGGCTCGCCAGGCATGTGGCACACCAGCGCGTGCAGGTCGGCGTGCGGGAACAGCGCCAGCATCTCGTCCAGGACCTTTTCGCCGCCACCGAGCCCCACCAGCCAGTCGTGGACCAGGGCCACCTTGCGGGGCTCCCCCGCCCGCGCCGTCATGGCGCCCGCCCCGCCAGCAGGCGATCGGCCAGCGCCTCGGCGGAGCGTGCCCAGGTGAAGCGGGCCGCGTGCGCCCGCCCACCCCGCACCTGCGCGGCGCGCGCCTCGGGCGCCCCGCGCCACTGGCGCACCACCGCCGCCATGGCGGCGGGGTCGTCCGGCGGAACCAGCGCCGCCGCCGCGCCCACCACCTCGTCCGTGGCGGCATGGCGGGCGGCCACCACGGGCGCCCCGGCAGCCATCGCCTCCAGCGGCACCATGCCAAAGCCCTCCGCCTGTGAGCACACCAGCACCGCCTCGGCCCCCGCGTAGCGCGCCGCCAGCGCCTCGTCCGACAGCCCCGCCTCCTCGTCCACGCGGTGGGCCACCCCCAGCCGCTCGGCCAGCGCCCGCAGCGCCGTCAGGTGCGGCGTAGGCTCCCCCACCAGCACCAGGCGCAGCGCCGGGTCGGTGGCGGCCAGCTGCGCCAACGTCTCGATGGCCACCTCCAACCGCTTGTGCGGACGCTTGGTGGCCACCGCCAGCAGGTATGGCGCGCCCCCTGACGACCGGTGCCCGCCCGCCGCCTCCGCGGCGGCGCCGGCCGCAAAGCAGACGGGCGCCACGCCATGCGGCACGATGGCCACCCGCCCGGCCACCTCCGGAAAGCGCGTCACGAAGGCGTCGTGCGAGGCGCGCGTGCCGGTGACAAATCCGCGGCTGGCCGCCAGCACCCGGCGCATCCACGCCACCACCACCCGCGCCCCCACCCCGCCCCGATCCACGAGGATGAGGTCGTGCAACGTGGTCACCGGGCGCCGTGGGTCGTCCGGCGCCGCCCCGGTCCAGGACCCCCGCCACGCCGCATCCCAGTGCGGGTACCAGGTCACCGCCCCCGCCGCCAGCGGCGCCACCGTGCGGCGCCACCCGAGCGGCGCCCGCACGTCGTGGCGACGCCACGGCACATGGTGCACCCACGCGCGCCCCGCCATCTGACGGGCGGTGGGCGCCCAGGCGGCGCCATCCCCCACCAGCACGATCTCGGCAAAGCACCCCAGCTGCGCCAACGCCACGGCCGATTCGCGGACGTAGCGGCCAAGACCGGACACGTGCGGGAGCCGGGCGTCGATGAGAAGCCGGGGAGCCATCAGGAAAGGGGGCGAAGCCGTGCCCGAAGGGCACACGAACGACACACGAAAGGCACACGCGGGGCCATGTGGTGGACCGCCTGTGCGGCGTCCCGGTATATTATCGGGATGGCTCCCCTCGTGTGGGTTGTGCTGTTCCTGGCCACGGGCACCTCGGCGTTGGCGCAACCCGTGGCGCGCGGATCGGCCCATGTGCCCGTGCGTCCCGGCGACCGGGTGACAGTGTGGCTCTTCGACCGCCCGTCGTCCGGCACGCCGTGGACCTATCTGGCCACGATCGACGCCAACGGGCAGGTGGAGCTGCCGATGGCCGGCCAGGTCCGCCTGGGAGGCCTCCCCGCATCTGCCGCGCATGACACGGTGCGGGCCCGGCTGGGCGCCTATCTGCGTCCCGGGCTGGGGGCGGTGCTCATCCAGCGACGGGTCATCGTGACCGGCGCCGTGCAGCGCCCCGACGTGTACTACGTGGACGCGACGATGTCGATCGCCGAGGCCGTGGGGCTGGCCGGCGGCGTGGTGGAGGGGGGCAACCGACAGCGGCTGGTGCTGCGGCGCGAGGGCACCGTGCGCGAGTTCGGCCACTGGCAGGTGGCAGGCACCGACACGGTGGCCCTCGCCTCGGGGGACCAGGTGGAAGTGCCGCAGCTGGCCTGGTATCGGCGCAACGCGCTCTCCCTGCTCTCGGCGCTCGGGGTGCTGGGCAGCCTGGTCGTCGGCCTGACCCGCTGACATGGACGCCCCCGTGCGCGTGCCCCGGCTCCCCGAGGAGGAGGATCTCGACCTGGTGCCGCTGCTGCGCAAGCTGGCCCGGCAGTGGTGGGTGCCATTGACCGGGGCCGTCGCCGGCGTGGCGCTGGGGTTCGGGGCCGCGCTCGTGGTGCCGCCGCTGTGGGAGGGATCGGCCAGCCTGGTGGTGCGCCGCTCCTCCAGCCCCATGTCGCTGCTGTCGGGGGCCATCCCCGATGGACTGGCGGGGTCGCTGCTGGGCAAGGACGCGGGGGGCGCGATGGACACCGAACTGGCGCTGTTGCGTTCCCGCCGGCTCATGCTGGAGGTGGCCGACTCCATCCCCTTGGGGGTGCGCGTGCGCGCCCCGGCGCGGACCGCTGCGCAGGCCATCGTGGCCCGCTACCAACCCACCCGCGCCTTCGCCCCGGTCACCATCCGGGGGCGGCGCGAGGGCGACACCGTGGTGCTGGACGGATGGGAGGCGCCCATCCGCACGCCGGTAGGGCGTTCCGTGGACACCCCTGCCGGGCCGCTGACGGTGGCCGCCACGGCGCCAGACCAGTTCACCCTCACCCTCTACGACCGCGAGGAGGGGGTGCGGCGCGCCCTCAAGCGCCTCAGCGTCTCCCGCGTGGGGGGTGAGCTGGCCGGCGTCACCCTGCGCTGGGACGACTCGCTGACCGCGGCCCGGGTGCCCAACCTGCTGGTGGCTCGCTACCTGGCCTGGCGCCTCGCCGACGATCAGGGGGAATCGTCGGGGCGCCTCCGCTTCGTCCTGGGGCAGGCCGACTCGGTCCGTCGCCAGCTGGACGCCACCCTGGACTCGCTGCGCCGCTTTCTGGAATCCACCTCCCAGGTGGAGCCCGAGCTGTCCGGCAAGATGCTGCTGGAAGGGTCGGTGGAGCTGGATACGCGGCTCCGGGCAGTGACGCTGGAGTCCGAGGCGCTGGGGGCGCTGCTCGATCGCCTGGCGCGCGGCGACTCGGCGGCCGCCCGGCAGCTCCCCGCCTTCCCCGCGTTTCTCCGCAGTCCGGCCATCAACGACCTGCTCTCCCAGCTCCTCGCGCTGGAAGGGGAGCGCGAGACGCTGCTGGCCACCCGCACCGCCAACGATCCGCTGGTGCAGAGCCAAGGGCGCACCATCCGGCAGCTGGAGGCCCAGCTGGAACCGCTGGCCCGCACGTACCAGCAGGTGCTGCTGGCCGACCGGCGCGCGCTCGGGGTCACCGCCGATTCCATCCGCCGGGCGCTGCGGCGCCTGCCGGGGGAAGGGCGCCGGTACTACCAGCTCTCCCGCGGCACGGAGCTGATGGGCAAGGCGCTCGTCACCCTGGAGGTGCAGGCGCTGCAGCTGCGTGTGGCGGCCGTGGAGAACGGCGGACAGGCGCGGCAGGTGGACATCGCCGAGCCCACCCGCAAGCCGGCCCGTCCGTCGCTTTCGCTGTTCCTTGGCGGGGGTGGGCTGCTGGGAGCCCTTCTGGGGCTGGGGCTGGTGCTCATCGGGGCGCCGCACCGGCCCGCGGAGCGCCAGGGGTGAACACCCTCGGGGCGGCCGCCGTCCTGCTGATTCTCGCCGACCTCGCCGGCAACCTCGTGCGCATTCCGCTCTTTGCCGCCAGCGGCAAGAGCGCCCCGCTGCTGCCGCTGGACCTGGTGGTGGCCGGGATGCTGCTGTTGGGGCTGCTGGCGGTGCGGCGCACGGCGCGCCTGCCGCTGGACCCCGTGGCCCGATGGGCGGCGCTGTTCGGCGCCGTGGCGGCCGTGTCGCTGGCGTCGGCCCCGGCGCGCGTGGGGCTGGCGCTGTCCGAGGTGACCTTTGCGTCCGCCTACCTGGTGCGGTGGTTCGCCTATTTCGGCATCTACGTGTGCGTGGCCGAGTTCGTCCCGGTCCGCGACGCCGAGCGGCTGGCGCGCCTGCTGCGTCTCGGCATCGTCGCCTTTGCGCTGTTCGGCATCGTGCAGTCCATCGCCCTCCCCGGCTTTGCGCAAATGGTCTATCCCGACGCGCAGGTGTACCTGGACTGGGATCCGCAGGGACACCGCCTGGTGTCCACGTTCCTCGATCCCAACTTCGCCGGGATCCTGATCGTGATTGGGGGGTGCCTGTGGCTGGGGGCCTTTCTCGCGGCCGACCGGGCCCCGGCATGGGAGGGAGTGGTGCTGGGGTTGGCGCTGCTGCTCACCTTCTCGCGCTCGTCGCTGCTGGCCGCCCTGGTGGCGGGAGGCACGCTGGTGCTCATTCGCGGGGTCAATGCCCGCATTGTGGGGGTTGGCATTGGCGCCACCTTCCTGGGGGTGGCCCTGGTCCCGGTGCTGTTGGAGTACGCCGGCGCACTGGGCAAGCTCACGGTGGATGCCTCGGCGCTCCTGCGCCTGATTGCCTGGCAACGGGCGCTGCAGCTGGTGACGGAACATCCGGTGCTGGGGATCGGCTTCAACACCATGGGGTTTGTGGCGTCCCGGATGGGGTGGACGTTGCGCGGCGCCGGTGGGTTCGGGCTGGATGGCGGGCTGCTGTTCATCGCGGCACTCTCGGGGCTGGCCGGGCTGGCGGCCTTCGTGGGGATGCTGGCGGCCGTCATGCGGTCGGCGCGACGTTCCTGGCGCGACGCCGACACCCCGGCGGCACACCGCGGGGTGGCCTACGCCGCCGCGGCCAGCGTGGCGGCGGTGACGGTGCATGCCTGCTTCACTAACACCCTGCTGCTGTCGTTGTTGCTGGCGCCCTGCTGGCTCCTGTGGGCGCTGCCGCGCGCGCTGCGTCGCCGTCCCCGGGAGCCGGCGATCGGCCGCGCGCACCCGGCATGATGGCACAGGGGCGGTGCGGGCCGGTCGTCCCGCGGGGCGCGGTGGCCCGGTGGCTGGGGGTGGGTGCACTGGCCGCCCCCCTGGCGGCGGCCTGTGATCCGTGCACGGGGGTGGTGGGCTGCGCCACGGCGCCGCGCCTCGGCGTCTCCGGCCGCGTGGTCGAGTACCCCAGCGGGGCGGGCGCGCCCGGCGTGGCGGTGACCGTGGCGGTAGCCGGGCGCGACACCGTGGTGGGGACCGACCGGGACGGCTTCTGGCAGGTGGTCCTTGCCGCCCCCGCGGGCGACGCGCCCGAGCCGAAGGCGCGCATCACGATCCGCGCCCCGCAGGCGCGCACCGGCTACACGGTGGACGCCGTGCCGCTGCGCGTCACCACACGGCGAGGCGACGGGGTGGATGTGGGCCGATGGCTGGCCGTCCCGCAGCTCCGGTTCACCGGCGAACTGCGCCCCCAGCGCGGTCTGTCCATGGAGGGCGCCACGGTGGAGGTGGACCGGCTGGAGGACGCCACGGGCGCCGCCACGCCCTTGCGCGCGGCCGTGTCGGCCGACAACCGGTTCTACGTGGAGGCGCCCGCCACCGAGGTGCGCGCCGAGCGGGTGCGGTTGCGGGTGACCGGCCCCAAGCTCCCGCGCGCCTTCGTGCAGGAAAACGTGGTGGTGCGGTCCACCTACCTGGACACCCCGCCGCCGGTGCAGGGCTCGTATTTCGTGGGCACGGCGCTCCCCTACGCGCTGCGCATCGAGCGCCGGGGACTGCGCACCCCGTGGGGTGGTGTGTCGGTGACCTTCCGCCGCACCGGGGGCGTCCCCGTGGCCACCGACAGCCTCCGGTCGGTGTCCACGGCCGACGGGCTTGTCTCGCTGCGCCTGGAGCCGCTGGCTGCGGGCCTGGTGGTCGGGGATCTCGAGATTCGCCCGCCGGCGCCCTTCGTCCCGGAGGTGGTGCGCAACCTGCGCCTGACCACGGTGGATGACGACGTCCTGCGCAGCGCGGGGGCGGTGGCCGCGGGTCCGTGGCTGCCGTATGCGGTGCGTCTCTACCGACGCGGCACGGACAGCGCCATGGCCGGGGTCCGCGGCGTCTTCCGCCGCCGCAGCGGCGTGGCCACGGCGGCGGACACGTTGGCCTCCGTCTCCACGCCCGAGGGGTTGCTCTCCCTGCAACTGGCCCCGCTGGCCACGGGGGAGGTGGTGGGAGACCTCGAGCTGGTGCCGCCGGCACCGCTGGCTCCCCTCACGGTGCGCAACCTCCGCCTGGAGGCGGTGCTCAGCGATTCGCTGCGCCAGGTGGCCAACGTGGGGTTGGGCGCGCAACTGCGGTACGCGGTGCGGCTGTTCGAGCGTGGCAGCCTGCGCCCGCTCCCCGCCGAGGTGGCGGTGGAGTTCCTCCCCGACTCGGGGCCGCTCCCCTCCCTTGCCCGCGGGCGCACCGGCGCGGATGGGGTCGCGGGGATCACCGGACCGGCCACGGCTGCGGGTGACGTGGTCGGCGACCTGCTCGTACGCTGGAACGCGCCCAGGGCGCCGGAGCGGCGACGCCTGCGGGTGCGGGCCTTCGAGGATGACAGCGTGCGGTTCGCGGGGAGCTACGGCGTGGGGCCAAGCCTCCTGTACCTGGGGCTGGTCCGCGACGCGGGCACCAACGCCGTGGTCACCGGGGGTGTCGCCGAATTCCGCCGCACCGGAGGCATTGCCGTGCGGGAAGCGGTGTTCACCTGGGCCATCACCACGGACGGGCTGTTCCGCATCGCGCCCACGCCGCTGGAGGATGGCGAGGTGGAGGGCACCCTCACGTTGCGCCTCCCGGCGCCCTACGCGGACACCACCTTTGCCGGGGTGCGCCTGGCCACCTTCACCACCGACGACACGCGACCGGGCCCCACCTTCTTCGTACGACCGCGGTGAGCGTGCGGCGGGACGCGCTCTGGAACGGCGCCGGCGCGCTGCTTCCAGCGCTGGCGGCCGTCGCGGTGGTGCCAGGGCTGGTGCGCACGCTGGGCGCCGACGGTTTTGCGCTGCTGGCCATCGCGTGGGCGCTGGTGGGGTGGTTCTCCGTGGCCGACCTGGGACTGTCCCGGGCTGTCACCCAGGGAGTGGCACGGGCGCTGGCCGAGGGGGATGCCCCCCGGGCGGCGGCGCACACGTGGTCGGCGATGGCCTACATGTCGGTGGCCTCGCTGGTCGCGGCCTCCGCCCTGTGGCTGGCCGCGCCCTGGGTGGTGGCGCTCCTGACGGTCCCCGCCGCTCGTGCGGGGGAGGCGGCGCGAGCCATGCAATGGACGGCGCTGGCGCTGCCCCCCACGGTGGGGATGCTCGCATGGCGCGGCGTGCTGGAGGGGTGCCGCGCCTTCCGCGCCTCGGCGATGCTGCGCGTCCCGCTGGGCGCGGCCTTCGCCGTGGCGCCCTGGCTGGCCGCCAGCCGGGGCCTCGGGCTGGTGGGGGCCATCCAGGCGATTGCCCTGGTGCGGCTGGTGGGCTGGGGTGCGCACGCGGCCGTGGCGATGCATCTCCTCCCGGCGCTGCGCCAACCGGTGCTGGCCTCCCCGGCAGAGCGCCGGGCGCTGTTGGCCTTTGGCGGGTGGAACACGGTCAGCAACGTGGTCAGCCCGCTCATGAACACGGTGGACCGGGTGGGGATCGGGGCCATGGTGCCGGTGGCGCTCCTGGCGCCCTACGCCGTGGCCACGGAGCTGGCCACCAAGGCCTGGTTGCTCACGGCCAGCGTGGTGCCCGTATACTATCCGCGCTTTGCGCAGGCGCTCCCCCTCCTGCCTGAGCAGGCGGCGCGCCAGTTGGCGCAGGGAGCCAGGCTGCTGGCCGCGCTGGCCCTGCCGGCGCTGGTCGTGATGGTGGCGCTGGCGGATCCGGCGCTCCGCTGGTGGATTGGCCCGCCGCTGGCGCCGGAGGCCGCCCGGGCGCTGCAGTGGCTGGCGGTGGGGCTGGCCTCCAACCTGGTGTCGGCGCAGCTGCACCTGGCGTTGGTCCAGGCGGCGGGGCGCCCGGCCTATGCGGCGTGGGGGCACCTGGTGCAGCTGCCGCTGTTCGTGGGCGGCCTGCTGTGGGCGGTGCCGCGCCACGGAGCCGAAGGGGCGGCGGTGGTGTGGGCCGCCCGCATGGCCGCCGACGCGGGGTGGCTGCTGATGGCGGCAGAACGCGCCGTTCCCGCCGCGCGTGGTGTTCGTGGCCAGATGGTGCTGCTGGCAGGCGGGAGCACGGGGGCGCTGCTGGTGACGCTGCTGGTGGCACGCGCCGGATCGCCGGTCGTCGCGCTGGCGGCGGGGTGGGGGATGGCGGCGGCGGCCGCCTGGTGGCTCAGGGGTGCGGGGCGCGCGGCGCGGTGGGGGCCAGCGTAAGCTCCAGGCGCAGGTTGGTGACCGTGCGTTGCCCCCGACCCAGAGGAGCCAGATACCCGCTCTCGAACTGATAGTTGAAGCGACGCTCCACGCCCAGCACCATCTGCTGCCACCACCCCGCCGCCGTGGCCGAGGCGCGCACGCCCCCGGACACCGACACGTCATGGGCAAACTGGTTGGGCGTAGGCTGGCGGTACAGCGCATCGTTTTCCCACCGGGTCCGCGCCACATAGCCGCCCGCGCTCCAGCGCGGGTGCCACCGATCCATCGCCCCCCACCAGTGCGAGCTGCCGGGGCCCGTGCTCACCCCCAGCATCCGTCCGCGATGGGTGAACCCCTGCGCCACCGCGGTGCCCGTCCCCCAGTCCCGTGGGGCGCGCCCCGCCAGCGCCCGCGACTGCGCCACCTCGGTGATTTCCAGCTGCAACCGCCAGGTCCCGTCGGTCGGGCGGGGACGGGGGAGCAGCCATTGCGCCCCTAGCGTCCATCCGGCATCGGCGTTGGGGGCCACCAGCCACTGGCGCAGGGAGGGCAGCCGCGTGGTGGCGTATTCACCCCAGAACTCGAACCCGTCCTCGGGAAACACCCAGCGGAGAAAGGCCCCCTGCATCTGGTCGGTGCGGGAGGGCCCGCCCACCGGCAGCACGGCCCGGATGGCCGCGGCGGCGCCCCCCACGGCGGTGCTCGCCAGCCCCCCGCCATCCACCCGGCGGACGACCAGGCGCGTCAGTCCCAGCGTGGCGCCGGGGATCCACGTGGGCACCCAGCTGACCGCCATGCCGCCCATCGCGCGGTGATCATTGGCGGGATCCTGGTCGAAGTACAACGACTCGGTCAGCCGACCGGCCATCCAGCGGGCCTCGAAGGCGCCCACCGGGGTGGTCACGGGGCGCCTGGTGCGCACCAGGGCATGGGGCATGCCGTCCGCATGGTTGCCCAGCACCAGCGCATTGCGCACCCCGGGGCCCCACCAGAGATTTGCCGAGGATATGCCCACTGCCAGCGCACCCAGCGCCACTTCCACGCGGCTTTGCCCGGGAGACACCGCCCGGACGGGCGCGTTGCCAAAGCGGAGGGGCAGGTCGGCGGGCATCTCGCTGGTGCGCCACGGCGAGCTCCAGGCGCTCCACCCCGGGGTCTGTCCGGCACGCACTTCCACCGGCCGGTTCTCGCTGACCACCAGCTCCGGCATCAGCGTGACGTCCACCCGCCCCTGCCGAAAGGCCACTCCGCTACGCACCAGGGCGCTGGTTCCCCGACCGGTCCACAATGCGCCCTCGTTGAGCGACGTGGCCAGTGCGCTGTTGTGCACCACGCGGAGTTGGGGACGGAGCCACTGGGGCTGCCCCGTGGTGCGCAGCCACGTGCGCCATGATGCGCCGGGCGGGGTGGGGGGGGAGATGGTGTCGTCCGGCGCGCGCAGGAGGGTGGCGCCGTCACGCAGCAGGGTACCGGCCGTGGGGTGGCCGCGCAGTTGGGCCAGGCGACGCGCCTCCTCCTCTGGCGAGGCAATCGTCAGCACCGTGGGCTGCGCCCCGAGCGCCCCGGCGGCCGCGGCCGAGAGCAGCGTTGCCAGAAGGACGCGTGGAGCCGCGAGGGACAATCCGGGGAAGGGCACGCCTTGAAGATGCCACGCGGGCGCCGGGGGGGGAACACGAGCAGCCGCCAAGGCGTGGCCTTGGCGGCGCTGATCCTGCAGGTCACGGGAGGGGCGGCGGCGGAAGCGCGCGCCCAGGACTCACCAGCGCGCTGGGCCCGCCGGTGGACCGAGCTCGCCCCGGGGGGCGAGGTCGAGACCTATCTCCGGATGGTGGGGCTGCGCGACACCAGCGAGCGCGCCACCGGCATGTGGACCCTGCGCGCGTTCGGGCCGACCCAGCTGGCGCGCCTGCTGCCCGGGGGCGACGAGCTCCACCCGTGGAGTGGCAGGCTCTCCACGCCGGTGGCGCGCGGATGGTGGGTGGTGCGCCCCGGGGCCGCGCTGGTGGGGAACAGCGGGTACCCCTGGGGGGTGGCCGACGGGCCCGTGTGGTCGGGGCGCGGGGTGACCGCGGTAGGAAGCGGGGGAGTGGCGGCGCAGTGGCGCGGCCTGAGCGCGCAGGTGGCCCCGGTTGCCTGGTGGACCCAAAATGCCGCCTATGCCACGCTCCCCGCTGCGTTGGCCGGCGCCAGCGGCACTCGGGACTTTGCCACCACCGGCATCGATCTCCCGCAGCGCTTCGGCAATGGGGCCAGCGGTCGCGTGGACCCCGGTGAGAGCTGGGTGAGCCTCACGGCCAAGGGCGTCACGACCGGGGTGACCACGGCGGCCGAATGGTGGGGCCCCGGGCAGTCTGGCGGCAACATCCTGGGGAATCAGGGGGGTGGGTTTCCCCGGGCCTTCCTGGGCACCGCCCACCCCATCCCCGTGGGGATCGGGCGCGTACAGCTGCGCACCATCGCCGGCCGGGTGCCGCGCAGCGCCTACACCCCAACTCCCAACGCGCCCTTCCCGCACCGGTTGGCGCTGGGAACCGTGGGCACCTTTTCCCCGCGGGGGCTGCCAGGGCTTGAGGTGGGGGCCACCCGCTTCTTCCACCGGGAATGGCCCGCGGAGGGGATTAGGCTGGGAACGTTACGCCCGCTTTTTGAGCCGTTCCTCAAACAGGGAATTGCCGGCAAGGACACCGCCACCTCGGCGCTGGGGGCCCCGGACAACCAATTGGCCTCCCTGTTCGGACGCCTGCGTCTGCCTCGCCACGGGGCGGAGGTCTACGCGGAGGTGGGCCGGGAGGACCATGCATGGAACATGGACGACCTGGTGTACGAGCCGGATCACCTGTCGTTCGTGGCGGTGGGATGGCAGGTGATCGTGCGCCGCGCCGGCGCCACCTGGTGGTCGGTGCGCAGCGACCTGGTCAATGCCCGCCCCACCCACCTGGCCCGGGTGCGCTCCGCCGGGCTGTTCTACGAGCATTTTCAGCTGCGCGACGGCCACACGGTGCGCGGCCAGCTGCTGGGCAACCCGATGGTCCGCGGAGGCAGCGGCGCCGCGCTGGGCGTGCACCGGTACACGACGTCTGGCCGCCTTTCACTGGAGTGGTCCCGCACGGGGCTGGCCACGCTCTCGGAGGGCGGCGTGGGATTCGGGGCCACGCACCAGCTACAGGTTGCCGGGGTGCGGTTCCGAGGCGCCCGCGACCTGAGCTGGCGGGTGGGGATGGGGAGCCGGGTGGGTGCCGGCAACGCGCCCACCCTGGTCAACCTGCACGCCATGGTGGCGTGGACCGGCGGCTGGTGAGGGCACGCCCGAGGCGCTAGCTGCCCCCTGGGCGCAGCACCGCCTTGACCGTCCCCAGCACAATGGCCAGGTCGCCACGGAGGGAGTGATGGCGCACGTAGTCCAGCTCGAGGGCGGCGCGCTGGGGGTACGCCACCCCGTGGCGCCCATTGGCCACCCAGGCGCCGGTGATGCCGGGACGCACGCTCAGCAGCTCCAGCATGGTCCCGCGGTAGTGGGCCAGTTCGTTGGCCACCACCGGCCGGGGGCCCACCAGCGACATCTCCCCCACCAATACGTTCCACAGCTGGGGGAGCTCGTCCAGGCTGCTGCGGCGCAGCCAGCGTCCCACCTGCGTGATGCGGGGATCCTGCGCCTCGGGGAGCTTGAAGTCGTTGGCCTCGTAGGCCTGCCGGAGCACCGGGTCGCGCTCCAGCCGCTCCTCGGCGTTGGCGTACATGGTGCGGAGCTTCCAGCAGCGGAACCGGCGCCCGCCAGCTCCCACCCGCTGGTGCCCGAAGAAGGGGTTCCCCGCCGACTCGGCGCGGATGACGCCCGCCAGCAGCGCCAGCAGCGGTGCCACCGCCAGCAGCCCCACCACCGCCACCGCCACATCCACCCCGCGCTTCACCCGCCCCGACTGCGGCGACGGGGCAAAGGGGACCATCTCCAGCACCGGCACGTCGCGCACCCAGGTGACCACGGGGGACAGCTGACCCGCGCTCGCACCTGGCGCGGGGACCAGCAGGCGGCACCCCAGGGCCACCCCCAACTCCCCCAAGGCGGCCATCACCCGCGGCCCGTGGGTGCCGGCCATCAGGAGGGCGGTGGCGGCATGACGCTGTACCGCCTCCCGAATGGCGGCCACCGGAACGCGCGTGGGATCGTCCGGATTGTCGTCGTCCCCGGGGGTGGGGAGTGGCACGACGGCGCGCACCACCAGAGGGCCATCGCCCGCCAGCAGCGGCCCCTGCAGCAGCTGCGGCAGCTCCCCCTCGTTCCCCACCACCACCACATCCGCGCCACCGGCAGGGGCGCCCGCCGTCTCCCGACGCGCGTCAGAGCTTGCGTCGAGGGTGGCAGGTTTGGACAACGGGTCGAAGGCGGGCAGTCGCACGGGAAGGACGGCAGAGTCGATGGCGCCGCGGGGATGCGGCACCTGGGAACGAGAAAAGGCTAGTCCAGAACGGCCGGGGCGCCGGTCAGCGACGCATCCCCAATGAAGCGACCCGCCACCCACCAGCTGGCCCCAACCGTGAGCACCACGGCCAGCACCGTGAGCAGCGTCAACTTGGCCCGGCGATACGCCTTGCCCTGCAACTTGATGACCGGATGGGCGCCGGAGCGCCCGCGGGAGCGCACCCGACGGCGCACCAGGCGCGCGGAGGGGTGTCCGGCCTGGTCCGGCGCCATGTCAGCCCTTCTCCGGCTGCTGGTCATCGGCGTACGCCGCGTAGTACTTGTACTGGTACCGCTCGTAGTAGTAGTAGCCGCCAAAGCGGCCGTCGCGCCGGGCGTCGAAGTCGTTCAGCACCACCCCTGCCATGCGGACCTCCAGGGCGCGCAGCTGTTCGGCCGCCACCTGCAGCTCCTCCCGGTGGCTCTTGCCGGCGCGCCCCACCAGCAGCATGGAATCGCTGGCGGCGGCCACCAGCAGCCCGTCGGCGAACATGTTCACCGGCGGCGTGTCCATGACCACCTGGTCGTAGTGCGCGCGCGCCCAGGCCACCAGCGCGTTGAGGGCGCTCCCGCCCAGCAGCTCCGTGGGGTTGGGAGGGGCGTCTCCGGCGGTGATCACGTCCAGCAGCACCCCGTCCGTGAGTTGCACCGTGCGCACCGCCCCGTCGATGGGGAGGGCGCCCGACAGCACGGCGCTGAGCCCGGGGTTGCGGGAGATGCCCAGCTTCTGGTGCAGCGTGCCCTTGCGCATGTCCCCGTCCACGATGAGCACGCGCTTCCCCTGCACGGCCACGGTGGCGGCGAAGTTGACCACGGTGGTGCTCTTGCCGTCCCCCGGGCTGGGGGAGCTGACGGCCAGCACCTTGTTGGGACGGTCGGCCGGGGCAAAGCGCAGGTTGGTGCGCAGCATGCGGTACGCCTCGGCCGACACATGGCGCGGCGCCGTGACCGCCACCACCTCGGTGGTGTCGCCCATGGGCAGCACGGTCTTGCCGTTGGCAGTGGCCAGGGCGGTCCCGGCGGCAGGGCGCGCCGTCGATTTGAGTGCCGCCGCCCCGGGGGCCCCGCGCCCCAACAGCCCCGCGCGCCCCGGCTGGAAGGCGGGGATCAGCCCCACCAGCGGCACCCGGG
Source organism: Gemmatimonas sp. (assembly GCA_044352305.1). Lineage (GTDB taxonomy): Bacteria > Gemmatimonadota > Gemmatimonadetes > Gemmatimonadales > Gemmatimonadaceae > Gemmatimonas. The sequence goes on along the minus strand of JBILED010000017.1, from coordinate 5,579 downwards.
TGGCGTTCTCGATGTCCTCGCGGCTGTGGATGGTGCGGTCCATCCGGTCGATCCCCAGCGCGGCCAGCAACGCCAGCAGGGCGCCGGCCGCCAGCCCCACCATCAGGTAGCGCTGCAGCACCGGTGCCACGGGCGCCCCCGGCACCTCCGCCCGATCGACGATCTCCACGGTGGCCACGTCGGCCGCGTTGGTGATCTCCGCCTCCTTGAGGCGGGTGCGCAAGGTGGTCTGCAGCTCGGACAGCAGCTGGGTGTTGCGCGTGAGCGTGGCCAGCGTGAGCTCCTGCCCCGGCAGCGTCTCCAGCGTGCGCCCCACGGTGGCCAGGATGCGCTCGTAGCCGTTGATCTCGCTGCGCAACCCCTCCAGGTAGCTCTCCACCTGCTGCCGCCCGCGCTGCTCGAAGTCGGCGATGGTCTGGTCCAGCAGCCGCACGTCGGGGTCGTCCCCGGTGCGGCGGGCCAGCAGCTGGGCGCGCTGCGTCTCCAGGTCGCGGATGGTGGTCAGCACGCTCCCGCCGCCGGCATTCCCTTGCGCCAGCGTCGGGAGCGCGAGCACCCGACGATACCGGGCCCAGGCGTACGCGGTGTCCGCCCCCCCCCTCCCCGAGGCGCGCAGGATGCTCTCCACGTTGTCCACCTGCATCCGCCGGTCGGCCAGCCGGGCCTCGTAGTCGGCGCGCCGGTTCACCGCGGCGCCCGCCGCAGCTGCCGGCTCCACCACCTGCTGCTGCGCGCGCCAGTCGCGCAGCGCCGTCTCCGCTTCCAGCAGCTGCCGGTCCAGCGTGTCCAGCTGGCTGCGGATGAACGCCACCGTGGCGCTCCCCCCCGACTGCCGACGCTCCGACGAGTTGCCGATGAACACCTCGGCCACGGCATCGGTCACGCTGGCGGCCAGCCGGGGATCGGGGTCGCGGATGGCCAGCCTTAGCAGCTGCGCATCACGCACGATCTGGGTGACCCCCAGCAGCCCCTGCAGCTGGGCGGTGGCCTGTGCGTCCGACAACACCGCCAGCTGCACCTCCCGCTCGCGCAGCAGCCGCGGCGTGGGGAACAGCCGCAGCCCCCCCGCCTCCACCCAGGTCGCCACGCGGCCGATGGTGCGACGCCCGTCGGGCGCGGTGACCGTCACCGCGCCGTCGGGGGCTGCGGAAACCTCGTAGGTGCCCCGCAGCGCCGACGGCGGCACCCGCACCGAGTCGAACAGCGCCGTGCGCGCCACCCGCTTCCCCACCACCCGCACCGCGTAACCGGTGCGCGCCACCACCTTTTGCGCCACCCCCCGGCTCTTGATCACCAGGATCTCGGTGGACAGCGGGTTGCGCTCCTGGATCCCCGTCTGGCTGATCCCGGCCACCACCGGCGACTTCTTGTCCAGCCGGATGGAGGTGGAGGCCTCGTACTGCGGCACCACCTGCGTGTAGCGCACGGCGGTGGCGGCCAGCGCCGCCAGGAACACCGGCAGCGCCACCAGCCAGCGCCGCCGCAGGATCTGCAGCGCCGACATCACGGTCAGCCCTTCGTCGCCGGGCTCCTCCCCCACGGGGGGGGGCGGCGCGGCGGGGGCCGAAGGGAACGCAGGAGCCCGCCCCGGGGCGTGCGGCACCACTTCGGCCGCGGCGTGGGGTACGTGCGGCACCGGCAGGGACGACGGAGACGACCCGGGGGACCCGGGAGGAGTATCGGGCATCAGAAACGTGCCAGGGGGAACCCGAAGGCGGCCAACCGGGGGCTAACGGAAGGAGCGGATGAGCGCGATGGTGGACAGCACCGACGGCAGGCCGAGCGAGAAGAGGAAGAAGCCGTTGCGCCGGAGCCACCGCTGCCGGGGCACGAACAGCTGCGCCGTCCCCCCGGCCGCCGTCTCCCACACGCGCGCCTCCATGGAGAGCCGCTCCCCCGCCGAGGCCCCGGCCACACGGATCTCCACCTGCCGCGCCTTGGCGTCGGTGGCCGGTCCGCCCGCCAGGATGAGCGCGTCGGCCACCGTCATGGACGGATCCATGGGGTACAGCCCCGGACGCGTGACCGAGCCGGTCACGGCCACCCGGCGGTAGGGCATCACCTCGATGGCGCTGCTGGTGATGAACTTGCGCAGCTCCGCCACGATGGCCCCGCGAATCGAGTCCGCCGGGATGCCGTTCACCTGCATCTCCCCCACCTTGGGGATCACCACGATCCCGCGCTCGTCCACCATGAACTCGCCGCTGAGCTCCGGCTCGCGGAAGATGCGCATGCGGATGCCGTCGCCGGGCGCCAGGGCCGCCTCGCGCGCGCCGCGCGCCGGCGGGCCGCCGCGCTGCTGCGCGGGCAGGGCGGTGGCCAGCACCACCGCGAGAAGCAGGGCCCCGCGCACGCCGCGCCGCGCGCTGCCAAAGGTACCGTGCCGCATCTACTCCTGTCCGTGCCGAGGTGGTGAGGGGGGGGCGTAGCGCGCGGCCAGCGCCGAGCAGCAGGCCGCAATGGTGTCATACGCGTACTCGTACTCCGCCGGCGGGAGCATGTACGGATCGTCGATGTCCCGCACGCCGCCCCACTGGCGCTGGAATATAGTCAGCACCGCCACCTTGTGGACGAGGGCCGGGTACTTCACGGCGAGGTCGTGCGCCATGCGCAACTCCATCGTCAGCACGAGGTCGGCATGCAGCAGGTCGCCGGCCGTCACCTGCCGCGCCCGGTGCGCCGACAGGTCCACGTCAAAGTGGCGCGCCGCCTCGACGGCTTCCCCGGGGCACCGCCCGCCCCCTTCCAGGATCCCCCGCGACAGCACGGTCACCCGGGAGGGGAGTTCCCGCCGCAGCATCGCCTCGGCAAAGGGGGAGCGCACGCGGTTGGCGGTGCACATCACCAGCACCGTGCGCACCGCCTCCGGGGGGGGGAGCCGCTTGAGCAGGCGGCGGCGCAGGAGCCAGCCCTTCAGCATGGGGAGCCCGCCACGGCGCGGGCGATGGTGTCCAGGTACAGGTCGATCACGCGCTGTTCGTCAAAGTGAGTGGCCATGTAATCGCGCCCCCGCTGTCCCATGGCGGCCCGTTCCGCAGGGGAGAGAGCCGCCATGGCCTCCATCTGCCGGGCCAGCGCCGCCGCATCGCGGGGGGCGCACAACAACCCGTTCTCCCCGTGGCGCACCACCTCCCGACAGCCGGGCACATCGGTGGCAATGAGCGGGCGCGCCATCGCCGCCGCCTCCAGCAGGGTGCGTGGCGCCCCCTCCCGGTAGGACGGCAGCACCACGCAGTGGGCACGCGCCACCTCCGGGCGCACATCGTCACGCGCCCCCAGGAAGGTGACCACCCCCTCTGCCACCCAGGCGTCGATCTGCGCCGCAGGGATGGCGGCCGGGTTGGGGGCGTCCACGAAGCCCAGCAGCGCGCATTCCACCGCGAGCCCCCGCGCCCGCAGCAGGCGCGCCGCCTCCACGAACTCCCCCACCCCCTTGTCCCACAGCATGCGTGCCATCAGCAGGAAGCGCAGGGGCGCGTCCTGCGGATAGGGTTCGGGGGCGAACTGCCGGAGGTCCACCCCAGACCCCGGCATGAGCCGCGCCACCGCCGGCCGCACCAACCCTTCGGCCACGAACTGATCCCGGTCGTCCGGGTTGTGAAAGAACACCGCCCGCGAGCGGGCCAGCGCCAGCCGATAGGCGCCCTTGACCAGCCGGGTGACCCATCCGGGGGAGATGAACACCGCCCCCAGCCCCGACACGTTGTTGATCACCGGGATCCCCAGCAGGCGGGCCGCCAGCGACCCATAGACATTGGGCTTGACGGTATACCCCAGCAGCACGTCCGGCCGCTCGCGCCGCAGCAGGCGCACGAAGCGCCACCACAGCAGCAGGTCGCGCCCCGGATGGGTCCCCTGATTGTCCATCGGAAGTGGAAGGTATCGGCATCCCAGCGCCTCCACCCGGGGCACATGCGCGTCGGCGGGCGCCACGGCGATCACCTCATGGCCGTGACGCAGGAGCGCCCGGATCAGCCCGCCGCGGAAGTTCGCCAGGTTCCACGCGGCGTTGAGCGCAATCATCACCCGGGCCATCAGCGGTGTGCCATCAGCGGCGTGCCGCCAGCGCCCACCCCAGCAGTTCCTTGAACGCCCGGCCGCTCCCCTCCAGCGCCGTGGCCGACGGGAGGAGCGACCGCAGGGAGAAAGGCCCGTCAATGATCTCCACGTCGGTGGGCGCCGGATGCACCACCAGCCCGGCCCGCCGGAACTGCGCGCGCGCGCGGGGCATGTGCAGCGCGGAGGTCACCAGGATGACGGTGTCCACCCCACGGGCTCGCAGCATGGCCGCCGCCAACCGGGCGTTCTCGGCGGTGCTGGTGCTCCCGGCCTCCAGCACCATGGCCGAGTCGGGGACGCCCATGTCGCGCAGGAACAGCCGCATGGCGGCGGCCTCGGTGCCGTCGCCGGTGTCCACCGTGCCCCCGGCCAGCAGCAGGCGCGGCGCCTTCCCCGCCCGATACAGGCGGGCGGCGTGCCAGAGGCGATCAGCGGAGCCGGTGAGGTCAGGGTAAGCCCGCCGAGGGGGGCGCGGGCCGGCGGTGGCGCCCCCCAGCACCACCATCACCGGCGCGCCCACGACCTCCTCCACCAAGCGCGGACCGCTGCGCCCCTCGATCCACCCCCGCAACGCGCCCCCGGCCAGCGGCGTGGACCACACCAGCGGCCACCCCACCGCCGCCGCGCCAGCCATGGTGGCGGCGCGGCGCCGCCAGGCGCTCCCCGCGCCTGGGGCTCGACGCAACGCCCCCCAGGCGAGGGCCAGCAGCAGGGCGGTCCCCAGCGGCGCCACCAGCAGGGTGATCAGGGCGCTCATCGCAGCATCACGAACGGGTAGAACTGGTACGGCAGCCACGTGTAGGCGTAGTTGCCGAAGTTGAACCACACGAACTGCACCGCCGCATACAGCGCAATCGCCGCCGCCACCCACGTCTGGTTGGCCCGCCCCTTGCCGCCCACGACGTCGGGGAAGTACGACGCCACCACCAGCTGCAGCGGCAGCAGGTACAGCGCCAACCGGTCCACCGCGGTGCTGGAGGGGGAGAAGTAGAAGGCGCCCAAGGCGGCCACGGCCGCCATGGCGTACCAGAACCACAGCCGCGCCTGCGCCAGCGGCAGGTCAAACCGTTGCGAGGCGGCCACCAGGAACAGCCCGGGGACGGCGTTCATCCACAGGCGCACCAGCGCCCCCGCCGACTGGTATTCGGCCACCAGGTACCCCTGCACCAGCACGTCGGTGGAGTCCTGCACCAGCAGCACGAACGCCGCCGCGGTGACCACCCCCACCCAGATCATCGTCCACAGGCGCCCGCGCGCGGCGCCCAGCGCGGCCATGGGGATCACCAGCACCGCCGACTTGTGGAACGTGGCGGCCAGCAGCGCCCACGCCACGAACGAGCGCACCCGCCCCTTGCCGTGGGCCACGAACCCCGCCATGAGACATCCCAGCGCAATCCCCTGCCGGCTGTACCCCATCCCCAGCACGATGATCAGGTAGGGCACCGCAGCCACCAGCGCCAGCCAGGGGCGGGGCAGGCTGTGGCAGAAGCGGATCAATCCGTAGGCGAAGATGGTGCCTG
>JBILED010000311.1:0-2871 GCA_044352305.1 Gemmatimonas sp. | reverse complement strand
CCGCGCGTGCCGGATCGCGATGCGCCCATCCTCCGCCAGCTTGTGCAGCACCTTCACCAGCTCCTTGCGCCGCTGTTCGGTCATGGACGGCAGCGGCACCCGGATGATCCCCCCCTGGTGCGCGGGGTCGAGCCCCAGCTCCGACTCGCGGATCGCCTTCTCGATGACCTTGGCCATCCCCTTGTCGAAGGGTGTGACGAGGAGGATGCGGGGCTCGGGAGCGGAGACCGAGGCGACCTGGTTGAGCGGCAGCATCGACCCGTAGGCCTCGACCTTCACCACGTCGAGCATGTTGGGGGACGCCTTGCCGGAGCGAATCCCGGAGAACTCGCGCTTGGAGTTCTCCACCGCCTTCTCCATGCCGCTGCGGGTGTCCTTCAGGATCTGGGCCGTGGTGCTCATGAGACGAGGGTTCCTTCGGGTTCACCCCGAATGGCGCGCGCAATCGCGCCCGGGTTGTGGAGGTTCAGGACGACAATCGGGAGGCCGTTCTCCCGGCACAGCGTGATGGCGGTCTGGTCCATCACCTTGAGGTCGCCGAGCATGACGTCACGGTAGCTGATGGCGTCGTACCGGGTGGCCGTCGGATCCTTCTTGGGGTCGGCCGAGTAGATCCCGTCCACGCTGGTGGCCTTGATGATGACGTCGGCCTTCATCTGGATGGCACGCAGCACCGCGGCCGTGTCCGTGGAAAAATACGGGTTCCCGGTGCCGCCGGCAAAGATGACGGTGCGCCCCTTCTCGAAGTGGCGCAGCGCCCGGCGCCGGATGTACGGCTCCGCCAGCTCCTCCATCCGGATCGCGGTCATGACCCGGGTGTCGAGCCCCTTCTTCTCCAGGACGTCCTGGAGCGCGAGGGCGTTGATCACGGTCCCGAGCATGCCCATGTAGTCGGCGCTGACCCGGTCCATCCCCCGCTGGGACAGCTGCGTGCCGCGCACCAGGTTGCCACCGCCGATGACCATCCCCAGCTGGACCCCGGAGGAGGCCACCTCGACGATCTGGTCGGCAAAGAAGCCGATGCGTTCGAAGTCGAACCCCACCCCGCGCTCTCCGGCGAGGGCCTCACCGGAGAGCTTGAGGAGGACGCGCGCGTAGCGCACCCGGACTACTCCACGCCCAGCTGCAGGCGGACGAAGCGGTCGACGGTGATCGTCCCGCCGGCCCGCTTGGCATGGTCGGCCACGAGCGCCTGAATGGTGACGCCGCCGTCGCGCACCCAGGGCTGCGGGAGGAGGGTGACGTCCTTGAGGTACGCCTCCACCTTGCCGGTGGCAATCTTCTCGACCATGGCCTCGGGCTTCCCGGCCTGCCGGGCCTGCTCCTCGGCGATGCGCCGCTCGGACTCGAGCGTCTCGGCGGAGACGCCGGAGCGGTCCACCGCGATGGGGGCCGCCGCCGCCACGTGCTCGGCCAGGAACTTGGCGAGTTCGCGGGTGGCCTCGTGCCGCGCCACCTCGGGCGACGACGCCGTAACCTGCACCAGCGCCGCCAGCTTGCCGTTGTGGTGCAGGTACATCCCCACCTGCCCCGACTCGCCGGCGTCGAAGCGCGCCGCCCGCTTGACGTTCACCGCCTCGCCGGTGCGCGCCGAGGCCGCCTTGACGTACTCGTCCACGCTTTCGCCGGCCCCGCCGGCCATCGGCTCGGCGAGCCATGCCTCGACGTCGCCGGCGGTGGAATGCACGCGCTGGGCGACGAGCGCGGCGACCACGGCCCCGAACTGCTCATTGCGGGCGACGAAGTCGGTCTCGCACGCCACCTCGACGAGTGCGGCGGAGGCGCCGTCATTGAACGCCGCGCCACCGACGATCCCCTCGGTGGTGGAGCGGTCGGCGCGCTTCTCGGCCTTGGCGATGCCCTTCTTGCGGAGGAGGGCCATGGCGGCGTCCATGTCGCCACCGGTCTCTTCCAGCGCCTTCTTGCAGTCGCCGATCCCCGCGCCGCTGCGGGCGCGGAGCTCCGAAATGGCCTTGGTCGTGATGGGGGTGCTCATAGGAATTGGGCGTCGTGGTGGATACAGCGTGGAGCGGCGCGACCAGCCCGCGCGCCGTGAAACGGATCCTCCGCGGCCCCAGGGGGCGCGGAGGTGGTCCGGGGAGCCCCCGGGATCCTGCGCAAACGCCGCCGGAAGGCCGGCGGCGTTGCGAGGGACAAACGACCGACCGCCGAGTGGGCGGGTTACTCGCCGCCGGCGGGCTGGGCGCCCGTTTCGGGGGCCCCGTCGGGGCCCTTGAGCCGGGCCGCAATGGCCTCCGGCTTCGCGCGCCGACGGCGCGGACGCCCGCCGCGGCCACCATCGCCCGCGCCCCCGCCCCGGTTGCCGCGGTCACCGCCCCGGTCGCCGCGATCCCCGCGCCCGGCGGGCTCGGCACCGCGGTCGCTGGAGAAGGTGTAGCTCTCGGCCTCTTCCTCGACGGGGCGCACCGGCGCCTCGCGCCGCGCCTCCGTGATCGTCTCGGCCACCGCCTTCGTGATGAGCTCGACCGAGCGGATCGCATCGTCGTTGCCGGCGATCGGGACCGTGATCAGGTCCGGGTCGGCATTCGTGTCGACGATGGCCACGATCGGGACCCCGAGCTTGTTGGCCTCGGCGACCGCAATGCGCTCCTTCTTGGAGTCGATGATGAACAGCAGCCCGGGGAGCCGGTGCATCGGCTTGATCCCCGACAGGTACTTCGCGAGCTTGTCGCGCTGCCGGGACATCAGGAGCTGTTCCTTCTTGGTGTAGTTGGCGAACTCGCCCCCTTCCTCGCTGCCGGCCTCAAGCTCCTTGAGCTTCTTGACCTGCTTCTTGACCGTCTGGAAGTTGGTGAGCATGCCGCCAAGCCAGCGCTCGGTGACGAACATCGCGCCGCACCGCTCGGCCTC
>JBILED010000084.1:0-10478 GCA_044352305.1 Gemmatimonas sp. | reverse complement strand
GGATCTCCTCCTCGGTGTTCCCCGCGCGCGGCAGGTAGATCTGGTCGTTCACCCGCGCCGCCGAGCCGCCCACGTTCAGCGAGAAGCCGCGCCCCAGCCGCAGGTCCACGTTGCCGCTCAGCGTGAGCGCGTGCCGGTTGAAGTCGTGCAGGTAGTTGATCCAGTCCAGCGACACGTTGCTGGACCCCCACGACTGGCGGGCCACGTACGACGCCGTGGCCTGCTGGCTCCAGCGCGTCTCGCGGTCCTTGTTGAACACCGTGGTGCGCTGGTAGTCGTAGTGGTTGGGGCCCACGTTGTACAGGAACGTCAGCTGCCGGCGCGTCTGCTCGCTCCACGGGAACACGTTGTACTCGATCGCCGGCTGCGCCCGCAGCGCCGCGTCCTGGTTGAGGAAGTCCGAGTACCCCGCCCCCAGCTTGAGCCCCGCCGACCAGTGCGACGACAGCGACCGCACGACGAGCGCGTTGGCGTTGTAGGTGCGCTGGTCGTTGGTGACCGTGAACGCCGGGCGCGTGGGGGTGGCGTTGATCTCGAAGCGCTGGGTGTTGATGTTGCCGCTCAGCGAGACGTTGATCTTCCACTGCTCGGTGGCGCGGTTGGCCGACAGCGACAGCGAGCCGTTCACCGACTGCTGCCGCTCCTCGGCCCGGATGAAGGCGTTGGTGTTGGTGGAGTACGTCCAGAGGTTCCACTTGTCCTTCAGGCTGGCCGCCGACGGCTGCTGCCGCTGCTGCCCGAAGGGGGCCACGTACGCCACCTGCACCCGCGAGGCGATGGGGGACCGCGCCACGTAGCGCGTGAGCCCCAGCTTGAACACCCGCGCGAACTCGCGGCGGATGCGGTCCTCGGGATCGTTGGGGAGGGTGTTGAGCACCAGCGTGTCGGCCATCCCCTCGAAGGCGCGGCGCCCGATGAAGGTGATGGTGTTCTCCGTCCCCCCGCCGCCGTTGGTGAGCCCCGACACCAGCACCTGCACGTCCGCGTCGAAGCGGTCGCGCATCCAGTTGACGAAGTTCACCTCGGTCACGATGAAGTCGCGGTCGCAGCCGCGGATGCGCCCCTGGCAGTCCAGGAAGACGCGGATGGCCTGCGCCTGCAGCGTGGCCGAGTCGGGGCGGAGCTGCGCGGCCGGGGGGCCACCCATGGGGGGACCCCCCATCGGCGGGCGCCCCGTCGGGGGGCCACCCCCCTGCGCCAGGAGGGGGGCCGCAGCCAGCAGGGACAGCGCGAACAGGCGGGAAACGGAAGACAGCACGGGTCGGACACTCGGAATTCGGGAAAGGGGGTCCCGGAATGGGGACGCAAGGGAACGGCGGGAGCCCGCCGAAAGTGCCCGCTGCCGGGGGGTGACGGCGATCCCCGGGGACAACCGGTAGCTTTTCGGCCATGACCCGCCTCGCCCGCCCCCTCCCCCTCGCGCTCCTGCTGGCCCTCACAGCCGTCGGCTGCGCCTCCAGGCCCCGGGGCGCAACGCCCCCGGCCCCGGTCACCGCCGTCGCGCCTGCCCCTACCACCTACCCCGACACCGCCTGGGCGCGCATCGCGGACCCGGCCAGCGTGGGGTGGTCGCGCGAGGGGCTGCAGGCGGTGGAGCGGAAGCTCTCCACGCTGGCGAGCACCGGCTTCATGGCCGTGGTGGGAGGGCGCGTGCTCTATCAGTACGGCAACGTGGACACCGTGAGCTACCTCGCGTCGGTGCGCAAGAGCCTCCTCTCGATGCTCTACGGCATCTACGCGGCCGAGGGGAAGGTGGACCTTTCGCGGACGCTCGCGCAGATGGGGATGGACGATCATCTGGGGCTCACCGCCGCCGAGCGGCAGGCCACCACGCGCGACCTGATCATGGCGCGCAGCGGCGTGTACCACCCGGCCGCCAACGACGGCGACGACCTGGCCAGCGCGCCGCCGCGCGGCTCGCAGCCCCGCGGCGCGTACTACCTGTACAGCAACTGGGACTTCAACGCGGCGGGGGCCGCCTTCGAGCGGCAGACGGGGGTGGACCTCTATGACGCCTTCGCCGAGCGGCTGGCCGCCCCGCTGGGGATGCGCGACTTCGTCCGCAGTGCCCACCGCAAGTCGGGGGACCTGAAGAAGTCCCGCTACCCCGCCTACCACTTCAACCTGTCCACCCGCGACATGGCGCGCATCGGCTATCTCATGCTGCGCGAGGGGCGGTGGAACGGCCGGCAGCTGGTCCCCGCCGACTGGGTGCGCGAGAGCACGCGGGCGCTCACGCCGGTGGGGGAGATGAACCCCGCGCGTCGGCGCGACGGGCCGTGGGGATACGGCTACCTGTGGTGGGTGTGGGACGGAAAGGACAACACGGGCGCCTTCGCGGGCGCGTACTCCGGGCTGGGGGCGGTGGGACAGCACATCACCGTGCTGCCGGCGCTGGACCTCGTGGTGGCGCACAAGACCGCGCCGCGCCCCGGCAAGAGCGTCTCCCACCAGGAGTACGTGGAGGTCCTCAAGCTGCTGGTGGCGGCGGCCCCGGCCCGGTAGCCCGCTACGGCGTCGCCAGTCGCGTCAGCACCTTCCCCGGCAGCGCCCAGGTGGGCTGCCCGCGCTCGGCCACCGGCACCCCGTTCACCAGCACCAGCTCCACCCCCTCGGCGTACTGGTGCGGCGCAAAGAAGGTGGCCTTGTCGCGGATCGTCCCCAGGTCGAACACCACCACGTCGGCCACCATCCCCTCGCGCAGCTGCCCGCGGTCCTTGAGCCCCAGGATCTGCGCCGGCAGCGAGGTCATGCTGCGGATGGCACTTTCCACGCTCAGCGCGCCGCGCTCCATGGCATACAGCCGGAGCTTGCGCGGAAAGGTGCCGTAGAAGCGCGCGTGCGTGGCGGGCCCGTCCTGCGGCAGCGCAATGCCCGCGTCGCTGGCGGTGGCCACCCACGGCTGCGCCGCGAAGCGGTCCATGTCCTGCTCGTCCATGGAGAACCCGCGCACCCGCCCGCCGCCGCGCCGGGCCGGGTTCCCCTCCAGCTGCAGCAGGATCGCCATCTCGACCGGCGGCACGCCGCGCCGCGCGGCCAGCTCCTCGAGGGTGCGCCCCACGAAGGTGGTGTCGGGGTGGTCGAACACCATCACGCTCCCGGGGCCGCCGCGCCGCCGGATCTCGTGCGCGATGTCGCGGCGCAGCATCCCCCCGCGCGCGCTGTCGGCCAGCGTGGCCCGCAGCATGGCCGTGTGGTTCGCCGGCGTGCCGCGCGGCGCGCGCGCATCGGTGGGGGAGGCCGTGGCCCACTCCGGGATCAGCACCGTGTTGCCGTCGGTGCCGCTGGTGTTGTAGGTGTACTGGTCGGCCCAGACGTCCACGCCGCGGGCGCGCGCGCGCTCGATGAGCTGCACGATCGCCTGGCTGGTGCCGCGCCAGTGCTCCCCCTTGGCCTTGATGTGCGAGGCCACCACGCGCGCGCCGGTGCGCTCGCCGATGTCGATGGTCTCCTGCACCGCATCCATCAGCGTGGGCGCGCCGGGCGCGTCCTGGCTGGGCCAGAACCACATGGGGTCGCCCCCCTCGGCGCGCTGGTGCGCGATGTACACGCCGTCAACGGGGACGAGCTCCCGCGCCAGCGCGGCCACCTCGTCGGTGGTGCTCCACCGCCCCGGGACGTACTCCAGCCCCGCCGACAGCCCGATGGCCCCCTCGCGCAGCCCCTGGCGCACCAGCTCCTGCATGCGCGCCACCTCGTCGGGGCGGGCGGGGCGGCGGAAGTCGTTCCCCATCACCCGCTGCCGAACGGTGCCGTGCCCCACCATGAGCAGCGCGTTGGGGCCGATCCCCCGCTGCTCCAGCAGCCCGCGCTGCTCGGAGATCGGCCAGGGGGAGCGGCCGTCGTGGTTCACCACCACGGTGGTGACCCCTTGCGTCACCAGGTTGGGGGCGGCCCGATAGCGCGGGTCCTGGTCGCGGAACCCGCCCTGGATGCTGGCGCCGTCGTCGGCGTGCGAGTGGATGTCGATGAAGCCGGGGGCCACGTGCTTGCCGGCGGCCTCCACCACCCGCGTGGCGGTGGCGCCCGCCAGCCGCCCCACCGCCACGATGCGCCCGTCGCGGATGCCCACGTCGGCGGGGAAGGCGGGGTTCCCCGTGCCGTCGAAGACGCGGCCGCCGCGGATGAGCAGGTCGAAGCGGGGCGCGGACGGCTGCGCAGGCAGGACGGGCGCCACGAGCAGCAATGCCGTGGCCAGGGCGGGGAGACACATCCGGGGCATGGGAGGCACGGGGTGGCGGGGGATCAAGGAGCGCGGTTGGGCGACCACGCGTCAACGAATGCGGTCAGGGCCACGCCGTGAGCCCCGACCCGCCGCGCGCACGGTCGCCAGTGCGGCCGTCCAGCAGCGGCTGTGCGGTGAGGATCGACACGCCACCGATGGTGAACGTCAGCCGTCCCCCCGACTCGCGCACCGCGGGGGCCACGCGGCCCGCGCGCACGGTGCGCACCGCGTCCAGCGCCGACGCCAGGCGGTCGGGCGCCACGCGCGCGGAGTTGTGCGCGGGGAGCAGCTGGCGCAGCGCGGGGGCCAGCGCGGCCAGGCGGTCCAGGGAGCGGTCGTACGCGTCCAGGTCGGTCTCCGGCACGAACAGCCAGATGGGGCCGTCGTAGTACGAGTCGCCGGTGAACAGGAGGCCGTTGGCGCGGTCCAGCAGCGCGGTGGCGTCGGGGGTGTGCCCGGGGACGTGCAGCACCTCAAGGGTGCGCCCCCCCAGGTCGATGCGGTCGCCGTCGCGCACGGTCGCCGTGGCGCTCCACGGGCGCGTGCGGTACGCCGCCGTGTCCAACCCCGCGGGGGCGCCGCGGCAGAAGGCGTCCGCCGCCACCTCGGTGGCCAACTCGCCATGCGGGAACCCGGCCATGTTGGCCCGCGTGTACGGCGTCTCCACCGCCAGGATGCGGTCGAACTCCCAGTTGCCCCCCACGTGGTCGTAGTGGGTGTGCGAATTGAGCACCGTGACGGGAAGGCGGGTGAGCCGCTCCACCAGCGGGCGCAGCGGCACCATCCCCAGCCCGGTGTCGAAGAGCAGCGCCTGGCGCGTCCCCACGATGAGGTACGAGACCGCCTCCTGGAACTGCTGCGGCTCGAGGAAGGCGTACACCCCCGGCGCGGCCTCGACGATGTCAAACCAGTCGCTGGCAATGGGGGCCCGCGGGAGCGCCGTGTTCGCGGGGCGCGGGATCTTGCCGCACCACCCCTGCAGCGTGGCGGTCGCCGGCGGCGGTCCCTTGGCCGGCGCGGGCGACTCGGCGCGGGGGGCGCACCCGGCGCCCGCGATCAGGGCACCGCACAGCCACGGCAAGACGAGGGGGCGCATGCGTCCAACCTCCCGCCGACGCCGGGGGAAGTCAATCGTGACGGCGACGCGCTACCGCGGGCGCCGGTCCACCACCCGCCGCGCCTTCCCCTGCGAGCGCTCCAGCGCCCCGGGGTGCAGCACCTCCACCCGCGCGGTCACGCCGCACAGCGTCTTGATCCGCCCCTGCAGCGCGGCGCCCACCGCGTCGCGATCGGCCCCGCCCGCCTCCGGCCGCAGCTCGCACCGCACCAGCAGCTGGTCCAGCAGCCCCTCGCGCGACACCTCCAGCTGGTACTGCCCCGACAGCGCCGGCACCTGCAGCACCAGCTCCTCCACCTGCGACGGAAACAGGTTCACGCCGCGGATGATCAGCATGTCGTCGCTGCGCCCGCCGATGCGCCCCAGCCGCCGCATGCTCCGCGCCGTGGGGGGGAGCAGCCGCGTGAGGTCGCGCGTGCGGTAGCGCACCAGCGGCATCGCCTCGCGCGTGAGCGTGGTGAACACCAGCTCCCCGTCGCTCCCGTCGGGGAGCACCGCCCCGGTCTCGGGATCGATGATCTCCGGATAGAAGTGGTCCTCCCACACCACGGGGCCGTCCTTGGTCTCCACGCATTCGCACGCCACCCCGGGGCCCATCACCTCCGACAGCCCGTAGATGTCCACCGCATCAATCCCCGCGGCCTGCTCGATGTCCCGGCGCATCGCCTCGGTCCACGGCTCGGCGCCAAACACCCCCGTGCGCAGCGACAGCGCCGCCGGGTCCTTCCCCTGCCGGCGCACCTCCTCGATGAGCACCTGCATGTAGCTGGGGGTCACCATGATGAGGTCGGGACGGAAGTCCTCGATGAGCTGCACCTGCTTCTCCGTCTGCCCGCCCCCCATGGGCACCACGGTGCACCCCAGCCGCTCAGCGCCATAGTGCGCCCCCAGCCCCCCGGTGAACAGCCCGTAGCCGTATGCCACGTGCACCAGGTCCCCCGCCCGCGCCCCCGCCGCGCGGAGGCTGCGCGCCACCAGGTCGGCCCACCGGTCGATGTCCCCCTCGGTGTACCCCACCACGGTGGGACGCCCCGTGGTCCCCGACGACGCGTGCACCCGCGCCAGCTGCGGGCGCGGCACCGCCAGGAACCCGAACGGATACCCCTCGCGCAAGTCGGCTTTGGTGGTGAAGGGGAAGCGCGCGAGGTCCGCCAGCGTGCGGCACTCGGACGGATGCACGCCGGCGGCGTCGAAGGCGCGCCGGTAGTGCGGCACGCGGTCGTACGCGCGCTGCAGCGACTCGCGCAGGCGCGCGAGCTGCAGCGCGGCCAGCTCGTCGCGGCTGGCCCGCTCGATGGGCTCCAGCGCCACCGGCGATCCCCCCGTCATGCTCCCGCCGCCCCCTGCACCCCCATCGGCACCCCAGGCACCAGCGGCGTCCCCTTCATGGTGCGCGACCGTCCGCGAAACGCCGCCACCCGCTCGCCGCGCTGGTTGGTCACGGTCACGTCGTACACGCCGCTGCGCCCCCCCTTGTGCACCTCCACCGCCTGCGCGGTGAGCACATCCCCCAGCCGCGCCGCGGCCAGCAGGTGCACGTCAAACCCCGAGGCCACGGTCACCTCGTTGTAGGCATTGCAGGCAAAGGCGAAGGCGCTGTCGGCCAGCGTGGCCACCAGCCCCCCGTGGGCCATGCCGTGCCCGTTCAGCATCTCCGCGCGCACGGGCATGGTCACGGTGGCGGTGCCGGGGCCCACCGCCACCACCGCCATCCCCAGCCCCTGCGAGGCCAAGTCACCCTGCCACATGGCGTCGCGGCACGCCTCGGCCACCTCCTGCGGCGTCATGGTCGGCGCCCCGCGGCGGCTACGCCCCCGCCTTGGCCATCGCCGCCTGCTGGCGCGCGCGGAACCGTGCGGCCACCACCTTCCCGCGCTCGCAGTGCGTGGCCACCCACTCGGCGTTGGCGAAGGCGAACGGCCCCGCCTTCTCCCGCAGCTGGGCCAGCCACGGCTCCACGCGCGAGTAGATGAGCAGCCCCTCGCCGTTGCTCTCCATCATGTAGTCGCCGTGCACGATGCCGTGCTTGATCATCCCGTACGCCATCTCCCAGTAGGTGGAGCACTGGCGGAACGCCGCGTTCAGCGGGTGGTCCGGCGCGGTGACGGCCAGACACTCCTCCAGCGTGACCGGGTTCCACCCGGCAATGAGCGCCTTGCGCGCCTCGCGCATGACCGCCTCGCGGCGCAGGTCGTACAGGCGGAGGACGAGGTCGGCGTCGTGGTAGTCGGGGGTGTCCTTGAGGCGCATGGGGGAGGGGAAGGGAAAGAGGGGATCAGGGGCACAGCCACCCGGCGAAAGCTATCCTCACCGCCCCGCGGCGTCGGGCTCCCGCCCCAGCACCAACCCCCGCACCCGCCCGGCCGCCAGCAGCAGCCCCGTGACCCGCCCCGCCCCGTCACGCACCGGGGTCAGCTCCAAGCCGCGGGCGCCCACCCGGTCCTCCCCCAGCAGGGCCAGCGCAAACGGGGGCGTCTCCCCCACCGTCAGCGTGAGCGTGTCCCCCGCCAGCGCCAGCCGGTAGCGCGCATCCAGCTCGTCGCTGTGGTACGTGCCGGCCACGGCGCGCGCCCACGCGGCAGGAACCGGGGGCACCGGGGCAGCCACCGCCAGCGTGGCCGCCGCGGGCGGCGCCTGGGGCGCCAGCGCCTGCGTGGTCAGCCGCTCCATCACCTGCGTCGCCAGGCGCGACGGGTTGGCGGTGGCCGTGTTGCACAGTACCGCCACCGCCAACCCCTCCCCCGGGAGGTGCAGGAAGTGCGTGCGATACCCCGCCAGCGCCCCGCCATGGGCCACCACCGTCACCCCGCGGTGGGTGCTGCGCGACAGCCCCATGCCGTAGCCGTTGGCGATGGGGCGCCCGTCGGCCAGCGAATCGGGCGTCCCCATGCGGCGCAACAGCGGCGCGTAGGCCGGGTGGTCGAACGCGGCGCCCCACCGCAGCAGGTCCTCCACCGAGGTGTACAACCCGCCGTCCCCCACCACGTCCAGCAGGCTGTTGGCCAGGTGCCACGCGCCCCCCTCGCGCGCATGCCCGTTGGCGCGGCCTGGGACCAGCGCGGTGTGGTCGTGCTGGAAGCGCGTCTGCCCCATCCCCAGCGGCGTGAAGATCCGCGCCCGCGCAAAGTCGTCCAGCCGCTGCCCCGACACCCGCTGCACCACCAGCGACAGCAGCACGTACCCCGAGTTGGAGTACAGGTGCTCGCTGCCGGGGGCGAAGTTGAGCTGCCGCTGCCGCGCCAGCGCCTCCAGCACGGCGCGCTCGGTGATCACGAAATCCGAGGGACGTCCCGCCAGGCTGGCCAGCATGAGGTAGTCGCGCAGCCCGCCGGTGTGGTTGAGCAGCTGCCGCAGCGTGATCGCCGCGGCGTGCGCGGGGAGCTCGGGCACGTACCGGCGCACCGGGTCGTCCAGCCGCAGCCGCCCGTCCTGCTCCAGCAGCAGCACCGCCAGCGCCTGGAACTGCTTGGACACCGACGCCGCGTAGAACACCGAGCGCGGGGAGAGCGGCGTCACCCGCTCCAGGTCGGCGTGCCCGTAGGCGCGCGTCAGCAGCGTGGCCCCGCCCCGCGACGCCCCCACGGCGCACCCCGGGGAGGTGCCGTCGGCATACGGGGCAAAGAGCGAGTCAAGCGACGCGGCAGGGACGGCAGCGGCGGGCTGCGCCGACAGCGGCCCGCCGGTGACCAGCAGCGCCGCCAGCGTGATGGCCGGGGGCATCCCCCGGTGGACCAGGAACATGCGGCGCATCGCAACCTCGGCATGGATGGGGACGGCACAGGCCGCCACCAGGCGACCGCCGCGACCAACCTGCGCCGCCGGGCGGAGGGGGGCAAGCCGCCAACGCACGCTGGTGCACCAGCCCCCGGCACCGTAACGTCTGAAGATCCCCGCGCCCTCGATGGCCCCCCCGACCGACCGGCCGGGCGCCCCGCATCCGAAGCCCCCATCACATGAGCCCCCGCCTCCCCCGCCTCGCCCTCCCACTCCTGGCCCTGCTGGCCGGCGCCGCCGTCCCCGCGGCCGCCCAGCACGGTGACCACGCGCACCACGCCATGGGCCCCGAGATCGTCATCCCCCCGGGCGCCCGCTACACCAAGGCCGACGTGCAGTTCATGCAGGGGATGATCGCGCACCACGCGCAGGCCATCGTCATGTCGCGCCTGGCCGAGTCCAACGGCGCCAACCCGCAGGTGCTCAAGCTGTCGCGCAAGATCGACCAGTCGCAGATCCCCGAGATCCTCATCATGCAGGACTGGCTGCGCCGCCACGACCAGTTCGCCCCCGACACCAGCTCGTGGCGCGGCATGCGCATGGACGGCATGCTGGACGACGCGGAGATGGCCGCGCTGACCGCCGCGCGCGGCACCGCCTTCGACCGCCTCTTCCTCGTGGGGATGATCAAGCACCACGCCGGCGCCATCAAGATGGTGGACGAGCTGTTCAAGACCCCGGGCGCCGGGCAGGAAGTGGACGCCAATGTCTTTGCCAACGACGTCGCCACCACGCAGACCGCCGAGATCGGCATCATGCGGCGCCTGCTCGCGCAGCTCCCTCCGGGGTGAGCCCCGCGCTCCCCCGTCCCGCGTTCCCCCTTCCCCTCACCGGAGCCTGACCCCATGCGTGCCCTGCGCGCCCTGACCCTCCTGGCCGCCGCGGCGCTCGCGCCCCTGGCGGCGCACGCCCAGACGTACCCCACCAACAAGGACCCCCGCACCACCCTCAAGCCCGGGCGCTTCGACGCGGGCGTGGCCATCAGCAACATGCGGATGGTGTCCACCACCCCCAAGCCGCCGGCATTCGACACGGCGCGCGGGCTCACCTTCGTCAACTCCGACCTGGCCTTCGGCACGCACTACATCTACCAGGCCAACTTCGCCGGCTTCACCATCTGGGACATCACCGACCCCGCCAAGCCGGTGCTGGCGTCGGCCACCCGCTGCATCACCTCGCAGGGGGACCCCACCATCTGGGGCACCCTGCTGTTCCTGTCGGCCGAGGGCGCGGGCAACCGCAACGACTGCGGCGACGGCGGCGTGCAGGACCCCAAGGACCACATGGCCGGCGTGCGCATCTTCGACGTGAGCAACCCCAAGGCGCCGCGGCTGGTGAAGAACGTGCAGACCTGCAAGGGGT
>JBILED010000253.1:0-3882 GCA_044352305.1 Gemmatimonas sp. | reverse complement strand
CAGGCGGTCGCCGATGAGGAGGAGCCACACCGAGAACGAGTCCAGCACGGCGGTGAGGGCGCGTCCCATGGCGGCGGCCTGCCCCTGCAGCTCCACGCCGAAGAGCGTGCGCCCCACGATGTCCAGCGTGAGGTGGTGCATGGCGCGCGCCATGTCGAAGCGCTCCCCCTCGCGCCAGCGCGCCGCCAGCGCCTGGGTGCACGCCACCATGATGTCGGCGTGGCGGGCGATCCGCTCGCGATGGAACGCCGGCTGCGCCAGGCGCCGCTGCCGCAGGTGGAACTCCCCCTCGCTGGTGAGCAGCCCGTTCCCCAGGATGCGCCGCGTGCGTTGCAGCCCCAGCCCCTTGCGGAGGCTGCGCGGGTGGCCGGTGAGCACCTCGCGCGCCAGCGCGGGGTGCTTGGCCAGCACCACGGTGCGTCCGGCGATGGTGCGCATGGCGGCCAGGTCGGGCGCCGAGTCGCCCAGCAGCTCGATGGAGCGCAGCAGGTTGGCCCGCGAGCGCACGAGGTGCTCCCCCGGGTAGCGGTTGGGGAGGGTGAGGGGGAGGGGGGCGCTCATGGGGAGGCGTCGAAAGTCATGACGGCGGTGGGGGGCGGCGGCGTGGGCACCCCGTGGTGGCATCCGGCGTTGGCCCCGCATGACCTCCACGGCACCGTCGTCCTCGGAACGTTCTCTCGCAACCTCGTCGGGGGTGACCTACGCCCGCAAGCGCCTCTGGCTGGGGATCACCGGGGTGGGGACCGCCGTGGTCGCGGCCACCGCGACGCTGGGGGTCGGCCTCCCGGCCCGCCTGCTGTCCGACGCCGCGTCGCAGCCGCTTGCGGAGGCGCTGGGCGCCCTGGTGCTGCCGCTGCTGGCGGTGGTGGGGCTGGGGCTGCCGTTCGACCTGCTGGGGGGCGCCGTGATCGTGCGCCATCGCGCGCCGCTGGGCGGCGTGCTGGTGCGCTGGGTGCGCGGCGTGGCGGTGCAGCTGGCGGTGTGGCTGCTGGCGGCCGCCCTGCTGCTGGTGGCCGCGCGCGCCGGCGGCGCCATGGCGGCCCTCGGGGCGGTGCTGCTGCTGCAGCTGGCGCTGGCCGAGGGGCGTGTGCCCATGGCGCGGCTGATCGCCCGGCTCCCGTGGGTGCCGGTGCCCCCGCGTGTCCGCCAGCTGGCCCAGCAGGCGGGGATCGCGCCGGAGCGCCTGCGGCTCGTGGAAGCGGATGACGAGGGGTTCGTGGGCGGATGGTCCGGGATTCGTCCGCGCACACTGGTGGTTCCCGCCCAGTGGCTGTCGCTTCCCGACGCCGCGTTGCTGGCGATCCTCCGACGGCGGCAGCTGATCGCCGCTTCCGGGGCGCACCTGCGCGGCGTGCTGGGGGCGGTGGCGTGGAACACGCTGGGGGCGGCGGTGGTGATCGCGCTTACCGGCGCCCGCGTGGAGTCGGCGGCGGGGGTGCTGACCGTGGCGGCCGGGATGACGCTGTGGGCGTTTGCCGGCGTCCTGCTGCTCCCCACCCCGTCTCGCGCCGCAGTCTTCGCCGTGGATGCGCTGGCCGCGCGCGACGGCGCCGCGGCGCCGTTGGCGGAGGCGCTCTCCCCGCTGGATCGGTGGCAGGATGACGAGCCGCACCGGTCGCCCGGGGTGGAGGCGGTGTTCCACCCCGTTCCGGCGGTGGGGGTGCGCCTGGCGCGTCTCGGCGCGGGCGGCGGCGCGCCCGTGGCGCGGCCGGCGCACCTCATGGCGCATCACCTCGCGCGGCATGCGCTGTGGCTGGGGTGGGGGACGCTGTCGCCCCTGTCGCGGCTGGTGCACTGCAATGTGGGGCGCCCCGTGCTGTGGGCGATGCTGCCGGGGGACTGACCGGCCTCCGGCCGCGCTTGTCGCGGCACGCGCGGGCTGTAGGATAGGGGACGCATCCGTCTCTCCAACCCGACCTGCCATGCCGTCGATGCCGCGCTTGCGCGTTCCCGCTGCTGCCGCCGCCCTGCTGGGCGCCACGCTGGTCCTGGCCGCGCCGCTGCGCGCGCAGCCCCCCGCCGCCCAGCCGCCGCGCCCCGCGCCGCTCACCCTCACCACCACCGCGTGGCCCGACGGGGGGGTGATCCCCGTCAAGTTCTCGCAGGCCGGCGAGCAGCTCTCCCCCGCGCTCAGCTGGAGCAACGTCCCCGCGGGGACGGTGAGCTTCGTGCTCAACATGATCGACCCCGATGTGGCCATCCAGCGCGGCACCCAGACGCAGCCGCACTGGATCGTGTGGAACATCCCCGGGTCTGCCACCGGGCTCCCCGAGGGGATCCCCGCGGGCGCGCAGCTGGCGAACGGCGCGCGGCAGATCAGCGCCTCCGGGTTGCAGTATCGCGGCCCGGGCGCCGCGGCCACGGGCCCCATGCACCACTACACCTTCGAGCTGTACGCGCTGGACACCACCATCGACGTGACCGCCTCCACCAACCCGCAGCTGGTCCCCGCCGCGCTGGAGACGCGCGCCGCGGTGATGCAGGCCATGCAGGGCCATGTGCTAGGGAAGGCGGTCTACGTGGGGCTGTTCCGCCGCCCGCAGTAAGCCGCCGCGCCTCTTCCCTCTTCCCGTTCCTGCCCATGCCTGTCGTTGCCCTGGCGCTGCAGCTGGTGGCCATCACCCACGCCACCGTGGTGGACCCCGATGCGGCGCGGCCCCGCCGCGACCAGACCATCGTGGTGCGTGGCGCGCGCATCGAGGCGGTGGGGCCCAGCGCGTCCACCCCGGTGCCGCGCGGCGCGCGCGTGGTGGACGCCACGGGGAAGTACGTGATCCCCGGCCTGTGGGACATGCACGTGCACGCCGACGCCCCCGGGGGGCGGGCGCTGCTGCCGCTGTACGTGGCCCACGGCGTGACCGGGGTGCGCGACATGAACGGACACCTCGACACCCTGCGTCGCTTCCAGCGCGACGTGGCGGCGGGGACGCTGGTGGGGCCGCGCATGGTGGTGTCGGGGCCGCCCCTGATGGGACGTGCGCTCCCCCCGTCGCTGGGGATGCCCCACTACGTGGTGAACGACTCGGCCAGCGCGGTGGCGGCGGTGGCCGCCGTGGCCGCATCGGGAGCCGACTTCATCAAGGTGCACAACTTCATCCCCCCCGTGGCGCACCGCGTGCTCGCCGCGGAGGCCACGCGGCGCGGGCTGGTGTTTGCGGGGCACGTGGCCCCGCCCACCACGGTCGTGCAGGCGGCGGCGGCCGGCCAGCGCTCGCAGGAGCACCTGTACGCCTTCGCCAACCGCTGCTCCCCCGCCGACTCGGCCACCGTGGCCGCGGGGCTCCCCATCCAGCAGTTCGTCATGGGCGCCTGTACGTCGGCGTCGCAGGACGCCGAGTACGCCGCACTGGCGCGGCACCGCACGTGGGTGACCCCCACGCTCATCGTGCAGGAGCTGCTGGCCACGCTGCGTCCCACCATTGCGGCCGACGACAGCACCGGACAGCTGTATCCCCCCGCGCTGATGCGGCGGATCGCGGTGGAGATGGAGCTCCCCGACCCGCCTCCTGCCGTCGGCGTGGCCGCCGGCGCGGTGCTGCTGCGCAAGCGGTTGGAGGTGGTGCGCGGGTTGCACGCCGCCGGGGTACCGCTGCTGGGGGGGACCGACGCGCCGCTGGCGGCCGGAGGACCGGGGAAGTCGCTGGTGGGGGAGCTGCGCTACCTCGTGCAGGCCGGGCTGTCGCCGCGCGAGGCGCTGCGCACGGTGACCACCGAGCCCGCGCGCTACCTGGCGACCGATTCGGTCGGGGTGGTGGCACCGCGCGCGGTGGCCGACCTGGTGGTGCTGGACGCCGACCCCCTGGCCGACATCGGCAACGTGGGGCGCGTGCACCTGGTGGTGGCCAACGGCCGCGTGTACGACCGCGCGGCGCGCGAGGCCAT
>JBILED010000002.1:0-61779 GCA_044352305.1 Gemmatimonas sp. | reverse complement strand
CGCGGGCGGCCGCGCGGGCGGCCGCCGCGCCGCCGGGACGCTAGGCGGCGAGCGCGGCCAGCCCGCCGCTACCGCGCCCGCCGCTTCCAGAGCGTCAGCAGCTCCCGCTCCCGCTCGCGGGTCATGCCGGCCGCCCGCTTGGCGCGATCCGCCGCGGGGCGCGCCTTGTCCCACGCCACGGTGTCCATGGCCGTCACCGCCAGCGGCCGATAGGTGAGCCCCGCCGCCACGGCGCGCGCCACGCTCACGTACATGAGCGGATCCCCCGGCGCCCACGCCGGCACGTCGCTCCAGATCTTCATCCCCTGCTCGGCCAGGAACGTCTCGGGCACCCAGGTGAACTCCACCGCCGCCGACGTGGCCGCGCGGCACCCGGCCAGCATCTCGGCCACGGTCATCCGCGTGGCAGGGCCCGTGGCGTTGAACGCCCCCGTCACCCCGCCTTCCGCCAGCCGCACCAGCCATTCGGTGAGGTCGCGCTGGTCGATCACCTGCGACGAGTGCGCGGGGTTGCCGGGGGCCAGCACCTCGCCCCCCTCGTCCACCCGGACAGGCCAGTAGGTCCACCGGTCGGTGGGGTCGGTGGGGCCCACGATGAGCCCGGGGCGCACGATCGTGGCGCGCCCGGGGAAGGCGGCGTTTACCAGATCCTCGGAGATCGCCTTGGTGAGTCCGTAGGGCGCCTCGTCGCCGTCCTTCCAGGAGGGCGGCGGCGTGAACCGCTCGTGGTCCTCGGTGACGGGGGCCATCCGCACGTCCCTCGCCGAGTCGTAGGACATGGCGGGGGTGCGGTAGGCGGAGATGGAGGAGACGAACAGGTAGTGCCCCGTGCTGTCGCGCAGCGCGCGCGTGCTGCGCTGCACCCACCGGTAGTCGCGCGCGTTGTTGTCCAGCACCGCGTCCCACCGGCGCTTGGCCAGCACCCCCAGGTCCCCTTCGCGGTCGGCGATGAGGTGCTCCACCCCGTCCACCTTGGTGGCGCTGCGGCCGCGGGTGAGGATGGTGACCTCGTGGCCGCGGGCCAGGGCGTACTTCACGGTGTGCGGGCCGATGAAGCCGGTGCCCCCCAGGATGAGGAGCTTCTTCGCGCGGACCGGGGGCGCCGCCTCCGGGGCCGCGGGCGCGGCGCCGGCGACGGGGAGCGCGGCCAGCGCGCGGTCGGGGCGGAGGGCCAGCGCGGCGCCGGCGAGCGCTGCGTGGCGCAGGAAGTCACGGCGGGAGTCGGTCATGGCGAGGGCGGTGGAAGGGTGGGCGAGGGGTGGGCGAGGGGTGGGCGAGGGGTGGGCGAGGGCGCCCGTGGGTGCTCAGGCGGTGGCGTGCACGAAGCCGCCCTTGGCCACGAAGCGCACGGTGACGAACGCCCCTTGCACCACGAAGATGGCGCCGGACCGCTCGCAGCGGATGACGTCGACCACGGCGTCGAAGGCGGCGGCGGTGACGCGCACGCGCCCCCCCGCCACCAGCGCCGCACCGGAGTAGAAGCTCACCCCGTCCAGCGAGAGGTTGCGCAGGCGGATGTCGATGGCGTCCCCCTGCCACTGCAGCTTCATGGTGCCCCAGTCGGCGCGTGACACGCGCGGCAGGCGGCGCCGCTCCACGCCGCCGGTGCCGGCCACGCCGGGGGCGGCGCGCTGGAAGCGCGCGAGCGGGGCGGTGCACCGCTGGCAGGCCTGCTCCTTCGGGGCGTTGGTCGCGCCGCAGAAGGGGCAGCCGCGGGCGCCGACAGGGGGGGCAGGGGGCGACTCCCGCGGCGGCGACGCGGCGGGCGGGTGGCGATCTTCGGCGGGGCGTCCCTCGGCATGGCGCCCTTCCGCGCCGGTGCGCGGGCGCTGGCCCCCCCGCGAGCGCTTGGCATCGTACGCCGCGCGGCGCGCGGGATCGCCCAGCACGCCCCACGCCTCGGTCAGCAGCGCCGCATGCTCATGGTCCCCCCCGTGGTCGGGGTGATGCCGGGCCATGAGCGCGCGATACGCCGCCTTCACCACTTCCAGCGGGGCGTCGGGCTGCACATGCAGCAGGCGGTAGAGGTTGCGGCGGTTCATTGCGCCGGGGGCGTCTCCGGCTTCCCCTCCGATGTTTCCGCCGGCCCCGCCAGCAGCATCTGCGTGCACCGGAACAGCGCCAGCGTCTTCCCGGTCTCGCGGTGTGTCACCACGGCGTCCCACACCTGCGTGGTGCGCCCCAGGTGGGCGGCGCGCGCGGTGCACGCGAGGGTGCCGTCGCGCGCGGTGCCCAGGTGGTTGCTCTTGAGCTCCACCGTGGTGAAGCCCACCGCATGCGCCGGCAGGGCGTTGACGCAGCCGAACCCCGCCGCCGTGTCGGCCAGCGTCACCACCGCCCCGGCATGCAGGTAGCCGTTCGGCGCCAGAAACTCCGCACGCACCGGCATCTCGGCGGTCAGCTCCCCCGGGGCGGCGTGCACGAAGCGGATCCCCAGGTGCCCGGGGAAGAAGCCCACGGCGCGCTGGTTGAGCTGGTCGAGGGGGGGCATGCGGGGGGTGAGAGGAGAAGCGGTCAGGTGGCGCGTTTCGGGTGTCGGGAGCTTGATTCAATCAACTGGCTGAGACGCGGTTATGCCATGAGCCGTTCCCCTCCCCGCCACCCACCCCGATGCCCAGAATCCGCGCCGGCTTTGCCGACACCGACGTCCGCACCAACACCCGCACCGTGGTGCTCGCGGGCGCGGAGGAGACGGGCGGGCGCGGGTGGGTGCTGGAGGTGCACTGCCCCGAGGGGGCGGGGTCGTCCATCCTGCCGCACCTGCACGAGCGGTGGACGGAGACCTTCGAGATCGTGCAGGGGTCGGCGGCCTGCCGCCTGGGGGGCGAGGTGCTCGCCTTGCGCGCGGGGGACCGCCTCGTGTTTCCCGCCGGGGTGCCACATGAGCACCCGTGGAACACCGGGTCCGGGACGATGGTGTACCGGCAGTCGAACGACTTCGGGGCGTGCACCCCCGAGGCGGTGGCCGAGGTGCTGGGCGCCTTCGCCACCGTGAACGACCTGGCACGGGTGGGGAAGGTGAGCGCCGACGGGAAGCCCACCAACCCGCTGCAGCTGGCGGCCACGGTCCGCACGCTGGGGCGGCACGGCGGCTACGATGCGGCGGTGCCGGTGGCGGTGCAGAAGGTGGTGGCGGCCACGCTGGGGCGGGTGGCCGAGGCGCTGGGGTATCGGGGGGTGGCGGCGAAGTACCTCGGCTAGGCGCCGCCCCCCCCGCCCCGCGTCAGAACGGCGCCTTGAACGCGCTCGCCGGCGGCGCGCCGAAGGTCACCGCGGTGATGGTGAGCACGATGTCCCCCTGCCCGTTGCGCTGGATGATGGTGGTGGGGACCTTCTTCCCGTCGAACGTCTTGTAGTCCTTGTAGATGCCGATCTGGTCGCCGGCGGGGGCCTTGGTGAGGCTGCCGATGCGCAGCCCCGTGGCCACGTCGAAGTACTCCGCCCCCTGCTCGCCGGTCTTGGCGGTGGTCTCGACCTTGTAGACCTCGACCCCCTCGAAGGTCTCCTTCCCCGTCACGGCAGCCGACGCGTGGCGCGCCGGGTTCAGGAAGTGCGCGCCATCGGGGGAGACCTCGGCCATCGACTTCATCATCTCCGGGGGCATGGGCTGCGCACCCTGCCCCTGGTCCATCCACCCCTTCTCGCCGTCGAAGCCCTGGTCGATGCGGACCACGCTCAGGTCGATGATGAGGCGGTTCTTGTTGGGGAGCGCCGAGAAGCGCTCGTAGCTGCCGGTGATCCCCGCAAAGGTGATGTTGGCGGTGCCGGTCTCGGTGCGCCCGCTGACGGGCTTCCACGCCGCCACGCCACCCACGGCCTCGGCGAAGCGGTCGTACACCTGCTGAACGGTGGGGAGCTGTGCCTCGGCGCGCGCGGCGGTGCCGAGGACGAGGGCGGCGGTGGCCGCGCGGAGGAAGCGGTGCATGGATGGGAACCGTTGGGGAAGACAGCCTGGAGCCTTCATGGCGCAGCCCCTACGCCAAAGACCTCCCGCGGTTTCGCCGCGGGATCAGCCCCCGGCGCCGCCCCGCACCGGCCGCACTGCCAGCGTGAGCAGGAACCCCACCGCCAGCAACCCGGCCAGGAGCGCCAGCGGCTGGTCGTAGATGTGCACCCGGGAGGCGCCGGGGGGGAGCGCCGCCCGCGCGCGCGCCGCGAGCTGCGTGATGATCACCGGACCAGCGATGGCCGCCACGCTCCACGCGGTGAGGAGCGCGCCGTGGATGGCGCCCACCTGACGCGTGCCGAACAGGTCGGCGAGATACGCCGGGATGGTGGCAAAGCCGCCGCCGTACATGGTGAACACCGTGAGCAGGCACGCGAGGAACGGCCACCACGCGCCCTGCGCGGCAAAGCGCGGGATGAGCAGGAAGAGCCCCGCCTGCACGCCGAAGAACACGAGGTAGGTGGCGCGTCGGCCCAGGAAGTCCGACGCGCTGGACCAGGCGATGCGCCCGCCGGCATTGAACAGGCTGATCACCGCCACCACGGCGGCCGCCTCGGCGGGGGTCTTGCCGAAGAGGTCCTGCATCATGGGGGACGCCTGCGCCAGGATGCCGATGCCCGCGGTGACGTTGATGCACAGCATCCCCCACAGCAGCGCGAACGGCGGCTGGCGCACCGCCTGGGCGCGCGACAGCCCCGTCGCCGCGGGGGCCTCCGAGGCGCCCGCCGCCGCAGCCGGCGCCGGGTGCAGCAGCTGCGCCCCGGCCAGCATGAGCGCCAGGTAGCACGCCGCCAGCACGAACAGCGTGGACGCCACCCCCACCCGCGCGATGAGCGCCGCGTTGGCATAACCGCCGATGAAGGCGCCGCCACCAAAGCCCATGATGGCGAAGCCGGTGGCCATGCCGCGGCGGTCGGGGAACCACTTCACGAGGGTGCTCACCGGCGCGATGTAGCCGATGCCGCAGCCGATGCCGCACAGCACCCCGAGCCCCAGGAACAGCAGCAGCGGCTGGCGCAGCAGCAGCGCGAGGCCGCCCAGCGCCAGCCCGGCGCTGAAGCAGAGCGCCGCGGCGCGGGCGGCGGTGCGCGCCCCGCGCCGTTCCACCCACGGTCCCAGCGTGGCGGCGCTCAGCCCCAGCAGCGCCAGCGCGGTGGTGAAGGTGGGGTAGGGGGGCGCCGCCCACCACGGCAGCGGGGGGAGCGCCTCGATGATGGGGCGGTTGAGGGTGCTCCAGGCGTACACGGAGCCGATCCCCAGGTGCACCCCCACGGCGCCCAGCGGGACGGTCCAGCGGGGGGGCGGGGCGGGGGTGGGCATGCAGCCGGAATGGCTGTCCGCCCCGGCCGGTTCCGCTGGTTTCCGCGTGGGACGTGCCGGTTGACACGAACTTCGTGTTCCACGATACTCGTGTCATGAAAAACGTGACCGTCACGCTAGACGAGGACGTGGCGCGGTGGGCGCGCATCCGCGCCGCCGAGCTGGACGTGAGCGTGTCGCGGATGCTGGGGGAGCTGCTGCGCGAGCAGATGGCGCGTCAGTTCGCGTACCAGACGGAGCGGCAGCAGTACGTCCTGCGCGAGCCGCGCCCGATCAGCACCCCCGGCGCTCCCTATCCCACCCGCGACGCGCTCCATGATCGCTCCGGTCTTCGTTGACACCAACGTGCTGGTGTACGCCATCGACCTGGCGGCGGAGGAGCGGCAGGTCGCGGCCCGCGCGTGGATGGACGCGCTGTGGGCCCGCCAGGCCGGGCGGCTGAGCGTCCAGGTGCTGCAGGAGTTCTACGTGACGGTCACCCGCAAGCTCCGCCCCGGGCTGTCTGCGGCCGATGCGCAGCGGGAGGTGCGAGCCTTCCTCCCCTGGTCGCCCGTAGAGGTGACGCCGGCCATCCTGGAGCGCGCGTGGCACCTGGAGGCGCGCTATCAGCTGTCGTGGTGGGATGCGCTCATCGTGGCCAGCGCGCAGGCTGCCGGGTGCCGTACCCTGCTCACGGAAGTCCTGCAGGACGGGCAGGACTTTGACGGGGTGGTGGTGTGCAACCCGTTCCGGCGGGGGCCGGAGGCGGTGGTGTAGGTCCCCCTACCCCCGCGTCAGCACCCGCCCCGGGCGCGCCTCCGTCACGGCGCTCCCCGTCCACACCACCTGGCCGTTCACCCACACGCGGCTGATCCCCGCCGACAGCGCCCGCGGCTGCTCGAAGGTGGCGCGGTCGATCACCGTGGCCGGGTCGAACAGCACCAGGTCGGCCTTCATCCCCGCCTTCACGGTGCCGCGGTCGCGCAGCCCCAGCCGCGCCGCCGGCTGCGCCGTCATCTTGTGGATCGCCTCGGGGAGCGACAGCCACCGCTGCTCGCGCACGAAGCGCCCCAGCACGCGCGGAAAGGTGCCCGCGCCGCGCGGGTGGTTGTTGGCGATGCCGCCGTCGCTGGCCACCATCACCCACGGCTGCCGCAGGAAGGTGCGCAGGTCCCCCTCGGTCATGGTGTGGCCGATCATCCCCGACTCCTCGTCCCCCTGGAAGGCGATGTACGCCGCGATGTCGCTGATGCCCAGCTCGCGCGCCGCCTGGTCCAGCCGCTTCCCCACGAACTCCGGGTGCGCCCCCCAGCGGGTGATCTGCACGTTCTTCGCCCCGCCGATGTCGTCCAGCCCGCGGCGCACGCTGGCCGAGTCGGTGTAGCGCCGGTTGGGGATCAGCACGCGCGGGCCGGCCTGCCACGCGAGATACGGATAGGCGTCGGCCGTCACGTCCACGCCGCGGCGCTGCGCCGCCGCGATCATCGCCACCACGGTGTCCGCCTGCCCCCACACGCCCACCGTGCCCAGCTTGATGTGCGTGATCTGCACCGGGAGCGTGCCCCGCTCGCCGATGGCGATGGCCTCGCGGATGGCCTCCAGCGAGCGGTCGGCCTCGTCGCGGATGTGCGAGATGTACATCCCGCCCTTGGCGCCGGCGGCGCGCGCCATCCTGACCACCTCGTCGGTCTCGGAGTAGCTCCCCACCTCGTACTCCAGCCCCGAGCTGAGGCCGAAGGCCCCCTCGTCCATGGCCTGCGACACCAGCGCGGCCATGCGCGCCACCTCGTCCGGGCGCGCGGCGCGCTTGTAGTCGTACCCCACCACCTCGCGCCGGATGGTGGCGTGGCCGGCAAACACCACCGCGTTCACCGTGGGGGGCGTGGCGCGCAGGCGCCCCAGGTACTCGCCAATGGGCCATGGGGAGCTGCCGTCCTGCCCCACCGCCACGGTGGTGATCCCCTGCGAGACCTGCGTGACCGCCGCGGGCTCGACTTCCAGCCCCGACGTGGAGTGGTTGTGCGTGTCCACGAAGCCGGGGGCCAGCACCATCCCGGTTCCGTCAATCACGGTCTCTCCCGCGCGCGGGGTGAGGCGCCCCACCTCGGCGATGACATCCCCCTGCACGCGCACGCTGGCCGCCACCAGCGGACCGCCGGTGCCGTCGGCCACCTGCGCGCCGATGATGACGAAGGAGGGCGGCTGCGCGGGCGCGGGCGCGCGCAGTCCGGTGAGCAGCAGCACCGCCACGGGGACGGCGCCCAGGAGATAGGGCAGGCGGGGGACGAGACGGGGCATGCGGAGGGGGCGGAGGGAACCCCAACTTGCCTCTGCGCCAGCCGCCCGGCCAGTCCGGGACTGCCGCTCGCGCGGCCCGCCGCCGCACGATATACTCGCAGCGCCATCCCCACCCCGAGGCCGCGCGATGACCACGTATCCCAGCATCTTCAACGACGTCATCGGCCCCGTGATGCGGGGGCCCTCCAGCTCGCACTGCGCGGCCTCGCTGCGCATCGGCCGCATCTGCCGCGACCTCATGGACGGCGAGATCACCGACGCCCGGGTGGAATACGACCCCAACGGCTCGCTGGCCACCACGCACGCGGGGCAGGGCTCCGACATGGGGCTCTTCAGCGGCTTCCTGGGCTGGGAGGCGGACGACGAGCGCCTCCCCGGCTACCGGCAGGGGCTTTCCGACGCCGGGCTGACCACCGCCATCGACATCCATCCCATCGGGGCCACGCACCCCAACACCTACAAGCTCACGCTGCGCAACGCCCGGGAGACGCGCACGCTGACCGCCATCTCCACCGGCGGCGGCATGATCGAGGTGCTGGAGATCGACGGCGCGGCCGTCTCCATGGCCGGCGACTTCTTCGTGACGCTGGTGTACGTGCGGTCGCCCGGCGACCTCCCCGACCTGATCGCCCGTGCCATGCCCTGTGACGGGATCACGGTGCGGCAGGGCACGTCGACCTTCATCGAGGTCTGCGCGTCCCGGTTCCTCCCCGACGACGTGTGTGCCGCGCTCGCGGCCTGTGACGACGTGCTGGCCATCCGGCGGATCCACCCCGTCCTGCCGGTGCTCTCGCGCAAGGACGTGGCGGTGCCCTTCATCACCTGCGCCGAGATGCTGGACTACAACCGCGGGCGCGACCTGCGGCTGTGGGAGTTGGCGGTGGCGTACGAGAGCATGCGCGGGGGGCTGTCCGCCGATGAGGTGGTCGAGCGGATGCGGGCCATCGTGCGGATCATGGCGCGCGCGATCGACTTCGGGCTCAAGGGGACGGCGTATGCCGACCGGATCCTCGGGGCGCAGTCGCTGGGGTACCAGCAGCAGCTGCGGGAGGGGGCGCTGCTGGGGGGGGAGCTGCTGAACCAGGTCGTGCTGCGGACGTCGGCCATGATGGAGGCGAAGAGCGCGATGGGCGTGATCGTGGCCGCGCCCACGGCGGGCTCGTGCGGCGCGCTCCCCGGCGCGGTCCTTGGCGCTGGCGAGGCCCTGGGGCTGTCGGAGGACGCGATGGTGCGGGCGATGCTGGCGGCGGGGCTCATCGGCGTGTTCATCGCCGCCCACGCCACCTTCGCCGCGGAGGTGGGGGGGTGCATGGCGGAGTGCGGCTCGGGCTCCGGCATGGCCGCGGCGGCGCTGGTGGAGCTCACGCAGGGGACGCTCGACCAGTCGCTCGCGGCGGCGTCGCTGACGCTGCAGTCGTCGCTGGGGCTCATCTGCGACATGATCGCCGACCGGGTGGAGGCCCCCTGCCTCAACCGGAACGTGATGGCGGCCACCACCGCCATCTCCTGCGCGAACATGGCGCTTGCCGACTACGATGCGCTCATTCCGCTGGACGAGGTGATCGAGACGATGAAGCGCGTGGGGGACGCCATCCCGAACACGCTCCGCTGCACCGGCCTGGGCGGGCTGGCGATCACGCCGTCGGCCAAGCGCATCGAGGCCGCGCTGGCCCGGGGCGAGGGGGAACGGACCCGCTCGGGGTTCAAGGTGTGCTGACCCCGGCCTTGCACACGAGGTAGCGCCATGGAGCTGCTGCTGCTGGGCCGGGAGGAGGTGGAGGCGCTGCTCGATCCGGACGAGCTGCTCGCGGCGCTGGCCGACGGGTTCATCGCCCTGAGCGCGGGGGCGGTGCAGGCGCCCGCGCGGATCGCGGTCGGCGCCGCGGACACCGGCCACCTGCTGGTGAAGCCGGCGTGGATCGCCGGTCATCCGATGGCGGTGAAGCTCGTCTCCACCTTTCCCGGCAACCGCGACCGCGGGATGCCCACCATCCAGGCGGTGATTGCGCTGGTGGATGCGGTCACCGGGACGCCGGTGGCGATCATGGACGGGTCGCACATCACCGCCATGCGGACCGCCGCCGGCGCCGCGCTCTCCGCCCGGTGCCTCGCCCGCGCCGATGCCCGCGTGCTGGCCATCGTCGGGGCGGGGGTGCAGGGGCTGGCCCACCTGCAGCTGCTGCCGCGTGTCCGTGGAATCACCGAGATCCGCGTGACGTCCCGCCGCCCGGCCGACGCCCAGGCGATGGCCGCCCAGGACCCCCGGGCGCGCGCCGTCGCCTCCGCCCAGGACGCGGTGCACGGCGCCGACGTGGTGTGCCTCTGCACGACCTCGGCCACGCCAGTCATCGAGGGGGCCTGGCTGTCCCCCGGGGCGCACGTCACCTCGGTGGGGTACGCCCCCCCGGGCGGCGAGCTGCCCCCCGAGGTGGTGCGGCACGCGCTACTCGCCGTGGAGTCCCGCCTGTCCTTCGAGCCGCCGCCGGCCGGATGCGCCGAGCTGGCCGGGCGCGACCCCGCGCTGGGGATCGAACTGGGGGAGCTGCTTGCGGGACGCGCGCCGGGGCGTAGCTCCGACACGGCGATCACGGCCTACAAGTCGATGGGGCACGCGATGGAGGACCTGGTGGTCGCCGATCTGGTGTATCGGCGTGCGCGCGAGGTGGGGGCGGGACGGAGCGTTCGCCTGTAGGCCGCCGGGGCGGTTCACCGGCACGCGTCCCGCCCCCCCGCTACCCCTCCCGCGCCCAGCGCACCACCTCGGCGAGCGACGGTTCCTTGCCGTAGAGGAGCATCCCGGTGGCGAAGATCGTCCCCGCCAGCCGCCGGAAGAGCCACGCCGTCCCCGCCAGCAGCGCCACGCTGGCCACCACCTCCCACCAGGGGACGTGCGTGGTGAGGAGGCGCGCCGGGAGCATCCCCATGGAGGTGAGCGGAACCACCGACAGCACCTGCGCCAGCACGCTGTCGGCCTTGGGGAGGAGCGAGAACGCGATCCCCATGGGGAGCATGGGCACGAACAGGAGGAGGGAGCGCGAGGAGCTGTTGGGGTCGTCGATGGTGGCGGCCACGGCGGCCATGAAGCTGAACCACATCAGGACGCCCAGCGCCGTGACCAGCAGCACCAGCAGGAGCAGCGGGACATCGGAGGCCGCCGCCGGCAGGGCAAACGGTTCCCCGTCGCCGAACAGCGGCACGGCGCGCAGGACGAGGGAGCCGCCGCCGAAGAAGATGGCGGCTCCCACCGTGGCGGCGCCGGCGAGCCCCAGGATCTTCCCGTCCATCCACGTCTGGGGGGAGACCATGGCGATCATCTGCTCGGTGATGCGCTGCTGCTTCTCCCCCGTGATCCCGGTGAAGAGGGTCGCGAAGCCGGTGAAGAGCACCGTGAGCCCGAAGGCCAGGATCGCCAGCGCCACCATGCGCGCGCCGCGGCTGACCTGCGCGCCGGACGCGGTGACGGTGGTGAGGGTGACCGTGAAGCCGCCGGCCAGCCGTTCGCGATCGGCCGGGGTGATCGGGAGCGCGGCAAAGGCCCGCTGCTGCCGTGCGGCGGCCAGCGCCCCCTCCAGCGGCTGCGTCCATGCGCCGCGGCGCCGGATCACCAGCTCACTGGTGCTGCCGTCGCGCACCAGCAGCGCGCCGGCGGCCGAGTCGTCCCGCACCAGCACGCGCGCGCCCGCCGCGTCCACCGCGGCGAGCGTGTCCCACCGCACCTCCGCCACCGCGGGCAGCGGGAAGCCCAGCCGGCCGGCGCCCACCACCACCACGCGCACCGCGTCAGGGGTGGAGCGCGCCTTCAGCGCCAGGAATCCCTGCCCCAGCCCGGCGACCGCCACCATGACGGCCAGTCCGATGAATTGCTGCTTCCACTTCACGAAGCGGCCGAATTCCCACTGCGCCACCATGCGGACCTGTGCCCAGCGGGTCATGCGGCCTCCGGCGGCCGGGCCGCGCTCACGGTGGCGACGTACACGTCGTGCAGGGAGGCGCGCTCGGTGCGCACGCTCCGGATGGCGAGGTGGTGGGCGCAGGTGCCCAGCAGGTCCCCCACCAGGTGCCCCGGGGCGAGGGTGATGGCCACGTGGCCGTCGGCGTCCCGTTCCACCCGGGCGGCGGCGGGGTGCGCGGCCACCGGGGCCAGGTCGGGGGCCCCGTCCACCTCCAGGACAAGCCGGTCGCCGCCCCCCCAGCGCTCGCGGATCCCGGTGACGGTGCCCTGGAGCAGCTCGCGCCCGTGCGCCATCACGAAGAGGCGGTCGGCGAGCCGCTCCACCAGCTGCATCTGGTGGGCGCTGAAGAGGATCGTGGTCCCCGCGTCGCGGAGCTCGCGCACCAGGGCGAGGAACAGCTCCTGGTTGAGGGGGTCGAGCCCGCTGAAAGGCTCGTCGAGGATGGCGAACGCCGGGCGGTGCAGCACCGCCGCCGCGAACTGCACCTTCTGCTGGTTCCCCTTGGAGAGGGTGCCGAGCTTGTCGCGCGCACGGGCGCCCAGATCAAGCCGCTCCAGCCAGGCGGCGGTGGCGCGCTCGGCGTCACCGCGGCGCATGCCGCGCAGGCGCCCGAAGTAGGCCACCACGTCGGCGAGGGGGACGTCCTGGTAGAGTCCCCGGTCCTCGGGGAGGTAGCCGGAGGCGGTGGGGAGGAGGTGTCCGCGGGCGTCCACGGGGCCCTGCCAGGATATCCGCCCCTCGTCGGGGCGCGTGATCCCCACCAGCATGCGGAGCAAGGTGGACTTCCCGGCGCCATTGGGGCCGAGGAGGGCAACGATCTCCCCGGGCTGAACCCCCAGGGTAATGGCGTTGACGGCGTGCACGCGGGCGAACCGCTTGTGCACGCCGTCAACCTGCAGGAATGGCGCGGCGTCGGGCATGGGCGGGAGGGTGGAGTGCGCCCGCCCCTTACGGGCGCCTCCGCGGCGGGATTCAGCCCCGCCGCGGAGGCCTGCCGTCCGGGTCCCTCCTTCCTACCGCCCGCCCGGTGCCGCCGCCGGGGTCCCCGCCGGCGCGCTCCCCGCCCACGGCATCGGGGGCAACGCCCGCTGCCGCGGCCACTCCTCGTCCAGCGTGCCGGCGTCGAAGAGGCGGCCGTTCACCATCACCTTGCGGATCGTGTTGGTGTTGCGGATGTCGGCCAGCGGGTCGCCGTCCAGCACCAGCAGGTCGGCCATCTTCCCCGCCTCCAGCGACCCCAGGTCGGCGCCCATGCCGATCCCCTCGGCGCCCACGATGGTGGCGGCGCGCAGCGCGTCATGCGTGGAGAGCCCGCCGCTCTGCAGCATCCAGATCTCCCAGTGCATCCCCAGCCCCTGCAGCTGGCCGTGGCTCCCCACGCCGATGCGCCCGCCCTTGGCCACGGTCTTGGCCACGTCCTGCGCGTGCTGGAAGAAGGAGTACTCCTCCTTCAGGAACCACCCGCCGGGGCCCGGGCTGCCGCCGCCCCCCGAGCCGCGGCGGCGGATCTTGGCGTCGAAGTCCGCCGGGTGCGTGAAGCGCCGCAGCTTGGCGTCCCCAACGAGGTTCTCGTTGGTGTACCAGTAGTTCTCGCCGAAGGGGCCGCCGTACGCCACGATGAGCGTGGGCGAGTTGAGCGTCTGCGTGGCCTTGTACCACTCGAAGACGTCGTCGTACTTGGGGGTGATGGGGAGCGTGTGCTCGATCCCCGGGTAGCCGTCGATGCCGTGCGTGATGTCCAGCTTGTGGTCCAGCCCCCCCTCGGTGGTGGGCATGATCCCCAGCTGCCGCGCCGCCATGATGACCCACTGCCGCTGCTGCCGGTTGCCGGTCATGTACATCTTGAGGGTGCCGGTGCGGTAGTAGTCGCTGTAGCGCTTGAGCACCTGCACCGCGTGCGCCGAGTCGCGGATGGCCTCGCCGAAGAAGACGCCGGGGCCGGTGGTGTAGATGCGCGGCCCGACCATGTCCCCCGTCTCCACGCGGTCGCCGTAGGTGAGGAAGTCGGTGACGGCGGTCTGCGGGTCGCGGGTGGTGGTGGTGCCGTAGGCCAGCGTGGCGAGGTACTGCCAGGTCTGCGTGTTGTGGATCTGCGGCGTGAGCCACTGCGGGTGGTAGTGCGTGTCCACGAACCCGGGGATGACCGTCTTGCCGCGCACGTCGATCTCGCGCGCGCCCGTCGGGATGGCCACGGTGCCGCGCGCGCCGACGGCGACGATCCGGTTGTCGCGCACCACGATGTCGGCGTCCTCGATGATCTCGCGCCCCTTCATGGTGATGGCGCGCCCGCCGCGGAGCACCGCCACGCCGCGCGGGATGTCACGCGCCGCGCTCACGGCCACCCGCACCTCGGCGGGCTTGTAGGCCGCGGCCTTGGCCAGCGAGTCGCGCCGGGCGGCGGCGGCGCGCCCCGCGCTGTCGGCGGGGGCCGCGGGGGCGCCCGCCGCCTTCGCGGCCGCCTTGAGCGAGTCCTCCACCACCTTGGCGCGGTCCAGGTCGTACGTCCACACCGCGTTCCCCAGCGACCAGTGCACCGCGCGCCCGGAGGCGCTCCACGCGGGGAACTCGCCGCCGATCTCGTTGAGCTTGCGCACCGGCACCGCCGCCTCGCCGGGGGCGGCCACCGACACCGTGGGAGCGGCGGCGCCCACCTGCGGCACCGTGATGGCGTAGACGTCCATCCCGACCAGCGCCAGCGCCTGGTCCCCCTTGGGGGCCATCAGTACCAGCGCCGCCGGGGGCGGCTGGGGCGCGGAGGGCTCGGTGTGGTCGTCGCCCAGGTGCCCCTGGTGGTTCTCGTCGCCCACCATGGGGCGCGCGGCGCGCCCCCCCAGCCGGTTGCGCCCGATGCTGGCCACCATCGTCCCGTCCACCGTGCGCTGCGCGCCCGCGCCCGGGGGGATGGGGCCCACCACCTTGAGGTGCGTCTTGAGGTCGGTGCCGTCCCACCGGAAGGAGACCAGCCCGTCGCCCCCGCCGTAGGCGTAGATGCGGGTGCTGTCGGCGGTGAAGTGCGCGTTCCCCAGCCCGCCGGCCGGCATGATGAGCGTGGCGGCGCCCCCGGTGGCGGGGATCCACACCAGGTCCGACGCGGCCGGGCCCCAGAAGGCGGCGCCCGCCTCCTGCAGCTCGCGCGCCGCGGCGCGCGAGGCCACGAGGCGGTTCCCCGCCGGCGACCAGGCCAGGTCGGAGTACAGCCCGCGCGCCTGCGTCAGCACCTGCGTGCCCCACTGCCGCCGCTTGTCGTCCCAGGTGGCGCGCACGATGTCGCCGCCGCGCACGTCGTCCCAGGTGGTCCAGGCCAGCGACTTGCCGTCGGGGGACCAGACGGGGCCGAACTCGCCGGTGCGCGCCGTGGAGACGCGCTGCGGGGTGCCGCCGGGCCAGTCCATCACGTACACCCGGTCCAGCGCCGAGAACGCCACCCGCTTGCCGTCGGGGGAGGGCTGCAGGTCGCGCACCTGCTTGGCGGTGAGCGTGGCGGCGGTGTCCACGCGGTACGCGAACTTCACCTCGGGGCCCAGCTCCAGCTCCACGGCGGCCGTGAAGGGGACCTTGGCGGGCTTCGCCGCCGAATCCACCGGCACGCGCCAGATCTCGCCGCCGTAGGTCACCACCACCGCGCGGGAATCCGGGGTGAAGGCGTAGCCGGGGTAGGCGTCCAGCGGGGCGCGCGACTCGATGTCATCGCGCTGCACCGGGTACGCCAGCCATCGCTCCTCCTGCGTGTCCAGGTTGCGCAGGCGCAGCCCGGTCTGCGTCTCATGGCGCGACGCGAACGCCAGCCAGCGGCCGTCGGCCGAGAGCGCGGGACGGAAGGCGGAGCCCAGGCGGGTGGACATGCGCGCCGTCTTGCCGGTGACGCGGTCGTACACCCCCAGCTGGTACTGCGCGCCGATGGCGTTGTACGACCAGTCGCCCTGCCGGTCGGCATACCACACGTAGCGCGGGTCCTTGCCGAAGGCCGCGCCCAGCTGCTTCACGTCGCGCGGCGCGGCGCCCAGCGGGACGCCGTTGCCGCCGTCCACGTGGTACATCCACAGCTTGGCGGTGGCAAAGAGCCCGCTCGAGCGCGACACCACGACATACTGGCCGTCGGGGGTCCACTCGGGGGAGATGTACTCGGCGCCGTTCCCCTTGGTCACCTGCACGGTGTCCTTGCCGTCCAGCGACAGGATCCACACGTTGTCGCCGCCGGAGCGGTCGGAGACGAACACCACGCGCCGGCCGTCGGGGGAGAAGCGCGGCATCGCGTCGTGGGCCATGCCGCTGGTGAGGCGCGTGGCGGTGCCGCCGGCGATGGGGAGCGTGTACAGGTCGCCCAGCAGGTCGAAGACGATCGTCTGCCCGTCGGGGGAGACGTCGAGGGAGAGCCAGGTGCCGGTGGTGGTGGTGAAGCGGTGCGTGCGCGCCGTCTTGAGCGGGAGCGTGGCGGCGGGGGCGGGGCCCTGCGCCACGGCCGGGTCTGCCAGGAGGAACCCGGCCGCGATCACCGCAGCCAGCTGTCGAGTACGCATGCGCCTGAGAGCAAGGGGGGCGGCGCCGGAGGGCGACCCGCATGGCCGCCGCGCACGCCGTGTGCGCCCTAGCTTACACCCCGGCGGGCGGGGGCGGAACAGCCCGCCCGCCCCCGGAGAGCCCGCCCCCGGGGGCGCGCCGCCCCTACCGCACCCGCGTGAAGCGCAGCCCGCGCACCCGCCCGGATTCCACGCGGAAGCCGGCGATGCGCCCCTTGGCGTCGCGCACCATGTCGATCACGCTCCCACCGCGCGTGAAGCCGTCGCGGTAGCTGGGCTCCAGCACCCCCAGCCGCCGGTACCCCGCGTACGCCACCAGCTCCCCCTTCTCCACGCGCAGCGTGTGCGTCACCTCCGCCTCGTCGCTGCGGTAGTTCCCCGCATACTCGGCCAGCGCCGCGGCGTCGGGAGAAACCGCCTCGGCCCGCTCGAAGGTGACCGTGTCGCTTGGCGTGCGCACCACCATGCGCGTGGCGGCGCCGCTGCCCGCGAACCGCACCTCCGCCGATCCGGCGCTGCGGAAGCGGCCTCCCCCCAGGGGCACATACGTGACCGGCGTCTCCCCGTCGGACACCAGCGAGTCCCCCGCCACGCGCGTGCGCCGCACCTCGCCGCGCGCCACGTTGCGCCACACCCCGGCCAGCGCCCGCAGCTCCGCGACCGGCACGGTCACGCGCGGCTCGGCGGCCAGCGCGTCGCTCCACGCGCCGACGGTGTCGGGGCCCATGCGGTCCGCCAGGTACACCGCCGCCACCTTGCGCGCCAGCGAATCGGGGCCCGCGTTGGCCACGTTGCAGAAGGTGGCCACCGCCATGCGCTGGTCGGGGAAGCGGAGGAAGTGGCCGCGGAACCCGCCCCAGCTGCCGCCGTGCGACACCACGCGCAGCCCGCGCATGGTCCCCACGTTCACGCCGATGGCGTACGCCATCCCCGGCGACGACACCGCCGGGGTGCCGTCGGTGAGCCGCGTGGCGGTGGTCATGGTGTCCAGCAGGGCGCGCCCGCCCACCGTGGCCGCGTCGTAGTTGTGGAGCCAGCGGCCGAAGTCCTCCACGGTGGTGTGGATGCCGCCGGCGCCCACGATGGCGCCGTCGTACGGGTTGCGCTGCACCCGGAAGCCGTCGCCGCGCGCGCTGTAGCTCTCGGCCAGGTGCGGGATGATCGCCGCACGGTCGGCCAGGTAGCGGGTGTCGCGCATCCCCAGCGGCGCGAACATCCGCTCCTGGGCGAACTGCGCCAGCGTCTTCCCGGTGAGGCGGTAGACCGCCTGGGCGGCCAGGATCCACCCGGTGTTGGTGTACAGGTAGCGCGCGCCGGGCTCGTAGTTGGGCTCGGCGGCGCGCACGATGACGTTGAGCGCGTCCACCGTGTCGCCGGCAAAGGTGCGCCCCGTCTGCCCCCACATGGTCCACAGGTCGCGCAGCCCGCTGGTCTGGCTCAGGGCGCGCCGCCAGGTGACGCGGTCGGCGTAGGGGGGCAGCTCGGGGAACAGTTTCCGGATGGGGTCGTCCAGCGAGAGCTTCCCCTCCTGCGCCAGCAGCAGCATGGCCATGGCGGTGAACTGCTTGGAGATGGAGCCCACGTCCAGCACGGTGCGCGGGGTGAGCGGGACGCCGTGCTCCAGGCTGGCCATGCCGTAGCCGCGCGCGTAGCGGATGGCGCCGTCCTGGTAGACCCCCAGGGCGCATCCGGGCACGTCGGTGCGGTCGAAGGCGCGGAAGACGCTGTCGGCGCGGCGCGCTTGCGCGTCGCGCGGGCCGATGGCGTACTGCGCGGCGACGGGAGTGGCCAGCGCGGCCGAGGCGGCGGCGGCGAGCAGCAGAACGGGGAGGAGGGTGCGGCGCATGGGCAGGGTAGGGGGTGAAGGGTGCCCGAAGTTGGCGCGCGGGGTGGGGCGCGGCTAGCCGTGGCGCCGGCCCGGATCAGGGTAGTGCGACGGCGCCGCGGGGTGCAGCTTCCCGCATGCCCGTCCTCACCCCCATCCCGCGCCCGATGCCTCGTTCTCCCCTCCGCGTGCCTTCGCGCTCCAGCCTGCGCGTTGCCCTGCTGCTGGCCGCCGTCGCCGCCCCCCTGGCCGCGCAGCCGGCCCCGCCGCACGACCTGCTGGTGCGCGGGGGGACGGTGCTGGACGGCAGCGGGCGCCCGCGCGTTGCCGCCGACGTGTGGGTGCGCGGCGGGCACATCGCCGCGGTGGGGGCGCAGCCGGGGGCCGTGGCCCGCGACACGCTGGACGCGCGCGGGCTGTTCGTGGCGCCGGGATTCATCAACCTGCACAGCCACGCCGAGCCGTGGGGGCTCCCCACGGCCGACAACATGCTGAGCCAGGGGGTCACCACCGAGATCCTCAACGCCGACGGCGGCGGCCCGCTGGACATCGCCGCACAGCTGCGCACGCTGCAGGAGGCCGGGCTGGCGGTGAACGCGGGCGCGGCGATCGGCTTCAACAGCGTGTGGCAGTCGGTGGTGGGACGCAGCGACCGGCGCCCCTCCGCCGAGGAGATCGGGCGGATGCAGCGGCTGGTCACCGACAACCTGGCGGCGGGGGCCTTTGCCGTGTCGTCGGGGCTGGACTACAAGCCGGGGTACTTCGCCACCGAGGACGAGGTGGTGCAGGTGGTCTCGCCCGCCAAGGTGTGGCGCACGAACTTCCCCAACCACGACCGCCTGCGCCCCGAGCTGCAGTTCAGCGCGCGCGAGGGGGTGCGCGAGACGATGCGCATCGGCGAGCGCGCGGGGCTGTCGCCGGTGATCACCCACATGAAGGTCACCGGGCGCGAGCGCGGCCAGGCCGACGTGATCCTGGGGGAGATGGCGGCGCTCACGCGCCGCGGCGTGTACACCTCGGCCGACGTGTACCCGTACCTGTCGGGGATGACGGGGCTGGGGGCGCTCATCATCCCCGGGTGGGCGCAGGACGGCGGGCTGGAGGCGATGCGCGCGCGCTTCGCCGACCCGGTGCAGCGGGCGCGCATCATCGCCGAGGGGGACGCGACGATCGCGGCGCGCTTCACGGGGGCCGAGGGGATCCTCGTGCTCACCCCCGGCACGCCGACGCGCCGCCTGCCGGAGTTCATGCGGGAGTTCGGCACCGACTCTCCCACGGCGGCCATCGTGAAGATCATGGAGACCGCGACGCCCGCGGCCATCCTGGGCTTTGGCGACGAGGCCGACCTGAAGAAGCTGCTGCAGTTCCCCACGTCGGTGGTGAGCTGCGACTGCGGGGCGACGGCGTCGGCCACGGGGCATCCGCGCAACGCCGGCACCTTCCCGCGGGTGCTGGGGCGGTACGTGCGCGAGCAGCGCGTGCTCACCTGGGAGGAGGCGGTGCGCAAGATGAGCGGGCTGCCGGCCACCATCGCCGGGCTGGTGGACCGCGGCTACGTGGCCGCCGGCATGGCCGCCGACCTGGCGGTGTTCGACTCGGCCACCATCATGGACCACGCCACGTATGAGCAGCCGGCGCTGCGCTCCACCGGCGTGCGGCACGTGGTGGTGAACGGCACCGTGGCGCTGCGCGACGGCGCGGCCACCGGCGCGCGCGGCGGGCGCGCGCTGCTCCGCGGCAGCTGGATGCCCACGCGCCCCCAGGACGCGGCGGGGGCGGCGCGCACGCTGCGGGTGGCCGGCGCGGTGGCCCCCGTGGAGGGAGGCGCGCCCACGCACCGGCTGGCCGTGACGCTCACGCAGGGGGCCGGGCGCCGCGGGGCGGCGGGGACGCTCACCGTGACCGAACTGGCATCGGGCGCCACGTGGACCGGGGTGACGTACGGCGTGGTGCAGCAGATGCGCGGGTGGGCCAGCGTGACGGGGACCGTGCGGCGCGCGGGAGAGACGGCGCCGCGCGCGTTCACGCTGACGGTGGAGGACGCCGATCCGCACGTGACGGGCGCGCCGCGCACGGCCACGCTGGAGGTGGCCGGGGCGCCACGGGTGCGCGGGGTGGTGCGGTAGGGGGACGTCCCCCCCCCGCGACCCACGCGGACTGCGCCCATGGACAACGTGACGCACGCGCTCGCCGGCCTGCTCATGGCCGACGTGGCCCTGCAGGCGATGGGCGCCCGGTCGGGGCGCCCCGTGTCGCCGCGCGTCAGGCGCGCCACGGTGCTGCTGGGCGTCGTGGCGGCGGAATTCCCCGACAGCGACCTGGTCTACTCGGGGCCGCTGGTGCGCATGGGGCCGTTGGGCTACCTGCTGCACCATCGCGGCCACACCCACACGCTGGTGTGGGCCACGCTGGGCGCGGTGGCGCTGTGGCTGGTGGCGCGCTGGTGGGTCCGCCGCGGTGACGGCGACGGGGCCCACGCGGCCGACGGCGTCACGCCGCCGCTGTGGCTGGCGGTGGCGGGGACCTGGTCGCACCTGCTGCTGGACTGGACCAACAGCTACGGCGTGCATCCGTTCTGGCCGTTCGACAACCGGTGGTGGTACGGCGACGCGGTGTTCATCGTGGAGCCGTGGCTGTGGCTGGTGGCGATCCCGCCGCTGCTGTTCGCCCCGCGGTCGCGGGGGGGGCGCGTGGTGCTCGGGGCGCTGGCGCTCCTCATCCTCGCCGCCAGCGTCTGGACGGGGGAGGTGGCGCGCGACGTGACGGTGGCGCTGGCCGCCTTCACCGCGGTGTGGATGTCGGCGCAGTGGGTGGTGCCGCCCCGCGCCCGCGCGTGGGGCGGGGTGGCGATGTGGGGGGTGGTGACGGTCGCGTTCGTGGCCGGACGCACTGTGGTGCGGGGCACGGTCACGCGCACCGCCGCCGCGAGCGGGGCGGCGGTGCTGGACGTGGTGCTCAATCCGGCGCCCGGGGACCCGACCTGCTGGACGGCGCTG
This sequence comes from Gemmatimonas sp., assembly GCA_044352305.1. Lineage (GTDB taxonomy): Bacteria > Gemmatimonadota > Gemmatimonadetes > Gemmatimonadales > Gemmatimonadaceae > Gemmatimonas. The sequence continues at coordinate 40,945 of JBILED010000002.1, read as the reverse complement.
GTGGCGACGCGCAGCGCCGACGGGGGGGCGTATCGCGTGACCAGCGCCGCGGCGGCGGTGCTGGCGGGGCGCGATGCCGCGCGCTGCCGGCAGGCGGCGCCGCGCGGCCGCGCGGGGGGCGACGTGCTCTCCGGCTTGGCCGGCGCCTCGCTGGACCCGCCATTCGCCTCCACCCCCCAGGTGGCGTGGCGCAGCACGTGGCAGGCGCCGGTGGCCGCGTTGGCGGCGCTGGCCGCCAAGCGCTGCGAGGTGGCGGCCGCGCTGCGCTTCATGCGCACCCCCGTGTGGCAGCAGGGCCCCGACGGCGCGCTGCTGCTGGTGGACGCCCGCTACGGCATGGGGGGCGGCTTCAACACCCTGCGCCTGCCACCACCGACCGGCGGCTGCGGACTGGCGGGGCGGTGGGTGCCCCCCTGGCGGGAGCCGCGGCGCGACCTGCTGCAGGGGACCGGCGCCACGCCCCCCTCGCGCGCCCCAGGCTGATTGCCGGCGCGCTCGCCGCGCGATAGCCTCCGCCTCATGGACCGCCGCGACTTCCTGCTGCACGGCACCAGCGCCGCCGCCGCCCTGGCGCTGGGCGCCCGCCCCGCGCGCGCCGACGGACGCGCCGCACCGGCCGTGTGTGCCAGCCCCTTCCCCGCTCCCGACCGGATGGCGTGGTGGCGCGAGGCGCGGTTCGGGATGTTCATCCACTTCGGGCTCTACTCCGAGCCCGGCGGCGAGTGGAACGGCAAGGCCACCGGCTCGCACGAGTGGATGCGCCACAACGCGAAGATTCCGCACGAGGACTACGTGCGGCTGGCCGACGCCTTCAACCCGACGGCCTTCGATGCCGACGCGTGGGTGCGCACCGCCAAGGCGGCCGGCCAGAGGTACGTGGTGTTCACCACCAAGCACCACGAGGGGTTCGCGCTGTTCGACAGCGCGGTGTCGCGCTACACGGCCATGCACACGCCGTTCAAGCGCGACCTGTGCGCCGAGCTGGCGCGCGCCTGCCGGAAGCACGACCTGAAGCTGGGGTGGTACTACTCCATCATGGACTGGCACCACCCCGACTACCTGCCGCGGCGCGACTGGGAGCAGCGCGACGCCACCGGTGCCGACTTCGGGCGCTACGTGGCGTTCATGAAGGCGCAGCTGCACGAGCTGCTCACCAACTACGGCGACATCGCGGTGCTGTGGTTTGACGGGCAGTGGGAGAGCACCTGGACGCACGCCGCCGCGCTGGAGCTGGAGGCGTTCTGCCGCGGGCTCATGCCCAACGTCGTCATCAACGACCGCATCGACGTGGCCGTCCCCAAGGAGCCGCCCGCGGGGTACCGCCGCGCCGGGGACTATGTCACGCCCGAGCTCACGGTCCCCGACCGCGGCCTCCCGGGGCAGGACTGGGAGTCGTGCATGACCATGAACGGCAACTGGGGGTACGCCAAGGACGACCTGGCGTACAAGCCGGCGCCGGCGCTGCTGCGGCTGCTGGCGGAGACCGCCTCCAAGGGCGGCAACCTGCTGCTCAACGTGGGCCCCGACGGCAGCGGCCGCTTTCCGCGTCCGTGCGTGGAGGCGCTGGGGGAGATGGGGGCGTGGCTGCGCACCAACGGCGCGGCCATCTACGGCACGCAGGGGGTGCTGTTCGACCGCGCCCCGTATCGGCCGGGTGAGGCCACGCCCCCGCTGGTGCGCGCCACCCAGGGCGGGCGCGATGCCCGCACGCTGCACCTGATGCTGGACCGCTGGCGCGGCGGGGCGCTGGTGCTCCCCGACGTGCGGCAGCCCCCCCGCTCGGTGCGCGTGCTGGGGGCCGAGGGGGTGGCGGTGGAGTGGGAGCGGGCCCCCGAGGGGCTCACCATCACCCTCGCCGACGGCGGGCCGACCGCCCCGCTGCCGGTGGTGCAGCTGCGCTTCGACTCCGCGCTGCGGATTGGCGGGTAGCGGCGGGGGCCGGCTGCGGCCCCCCCGCCCTCAGCGGCCGGCCAGCCGGCGCTTCTCCACGGCGGCCTCCCACTCGTGGAACGGCCCGTCGAAGTCCTTCAGCTGGTTCCCGTCAAACCACCACACGCGCGTGGCCACCTCGCGCAGGAACGCGCGGTCGTGGCTCACGAGGAGCACGGTCCCCTCGTAGTCCCCCAGCGCGTCCTCGAGGACCTCGATGTTCTCGACGTCCAGGTGGTTGGTGGGCTCGTCCAGCACCAGCAGGTTGGCGCCCGAGAGCGTCATGATGGCCATCGCCATGCGGGCGCGCTCGCCGCCGCTGAGCGAGCGGATGGGGCGCTGCACCTCGTCCCCCGTGAAGCCGAAGGCGCCCAGGTGGTTCTGGATGTGCCCGCGCGTCCACAGCGGCCGCAGGTCCTGGATCGCGTCGTACATCGACTTGTCCAGCGGCAGGTCGGCCAGGTCCTGCCGGAACCAGGCCGGCGAGATGGAGACGCCCACCCGGGCCTCGCCGCGCGCGGCGGGCCGGTCGCCCAGGATGGTGTGGATCACGCTGGACTTCCCCGCGCCGTTGGGGCCCACCAGCGCCACGAAGTCGTTGCGGCGCAGCACGGCGGTGAAGTCGTCCACCAGCACGCGCCCGGGCACCTCCACGCGGAGGTCCTTGACGGCGATCACCTGGTCGCCGCCGCGCTCGTCCACCGTGAACTCCAGCGACATGGCGGCCGGGTCCCCGGGCGGAGGCGCCAACCGTGGCAGCCGCTCCAGCCGCTTGCGCTTCCCCTTGGCCTGGAAGGAGTTCACGCCGGCGATGTTGCGACGGATGTACTCCTCCTCCTTCTTCACGTACGCCCGCTGCTTCTCCAGCTCGCGCTCCCGCGTGAGGCGGCGCTCGGCGCGCTGGGGGACGAACTGGCTGTAGTTCCCCTTGTACCACTCGCTGGTCTTGGCCTCGATGTGCAGGATGTGCGTGCAGATCGCGTCCAGGAAGGCGCGGTCATGCGACACCACCAGCACGGTCTCGTCGCACTCCTTGAGCCAGTCCTGCAGCCAGGTGATGGTCTCGAGGTCCAGGTGGTTGGTGGGCTCGTCCAGCATGAGCAGGTCGGCCGGGGCGATGAGCTGTGCGGCCAGCCCCACGCGCCCGCGCTCGCCCCCCGAGAGGGTGGACACCAGCCGGGTCTTCGACTCCTCGGCGTCAAACCCCAGCCCCTGCAGCACCGCGTCCACGCGCGCGTGGTACACGTAGCCGCCCAGGTCGGCGAAGCGCTCCTGGTCGCGCCCGAAGCGGTCCAGCATCTCCTCGGTGACCTTGTCCCCCAGTTCCCCCAGCTGCATGGCCTGCTCGGCGATGCGCTCCTCCAGGGCGATGACCTCGCGCCACGCGGCCGCCCCCGCCTGCCACACCGTGGTGGCGTGCTCGAAGGCGCGGTGCTGGTCCAGCAGGGCGTGCCGCATGCCGGGCTTGCGCGCCACGCTGCCGGTGGTGGGCTGCCGGTCACCGGTGATGACGCTGAAGATGGAGGTCTTGCCGGCGCCGTTGCGGCCGATGATCCCCCAGCGCTCGCCTTCCCCCACGGTGAAGGTGATGTCCTTGAGCAGTTCGGTGGCGCCGAAGGAGATGCCGATGTTGGAGCAGGAAAGGAGCGTCACGGGGGCGGTACGGGAGCGGCGGGAGGAGTCGGGACGGCGTGCGCCTGCAAGCTAATCACCCCCGGGGGGTGCCCCGCGCCGCCGTGTCCGCCGCGGCGCGCGACCGCCCGCACGACCGGCCGCAGTACCACCGCCTTCCTGGTCCGTGCAGATTCGGTGATCCGCGCCCGTCGTCCTCACCACCCCGCACCCCGTCTCTCCCATGTCCTCCCTCTGCTTCCTGGGCACCGGCCTCCTGGGCGCCGGCCTGGCCGAAGGCGCCCTGCGCCGCGGCGACACGGTCACCGTGTGGAACCGCACCGCCGCCAAGGCGCAGGCGCTGGCCTCCGTGGGCGCGCGCGTGGCCGACACGCCCGCCGACGCCGTGCGCGGCCAGCGGTTCGTGCACCTGGTGCTGCAGGACGACGCGTCGGTGGAGGGGGTGGTGGAGGCGCTGCGCCCGGGGCTGGCCGCCGACGCGCTCATCCTGGACCACACCACCACGCGCCCCGACCTGACCGCGGCGCGCGCCGAGCGGCTGGCGGCGGCGGGGGTGCGCTACCTGCACTGCCCCGTGTTCATCGGGCCGGCGGCGGCGCGCAACGGCGAGGGGAGCATTCTGGTGGCGGGACCGCGCGCGTGGCATGACGAGGCGGCCGAGCACCTGGCGCGGATGGCGCAGCGGGTGGAGTTCACCGGGGAGGCTCCGGGGACCGCGGCCGGGCTCAAGCTCATCGGCAACGCGTACCTGCTGGGGATCACCGGGCTGGTGGCGGACATCTTCGCGGTGGCCAAGGGGGCCGGGCTGGCGCCCGAGCAGGCGCTGTCGGTGCTGGCCATGTTCAACGCCGCCAACGTGGCGGCCAATCGGGGGCGGAAGATCGCCGCCGGGGATTACGCGGCCAGCTTTGAGCTCCCCATGGCGCGCAAGGATGTGCGGCTGATGATCGAGACCGCGGGCGACCTGCCGCTGGCGATGCTCCCCGGGTTCGCGGCGCGCATGGACACGCTGCTGGCCGCCGGGTACGGGCACAGCGACTTCAGCGTCATCGCCCGGCACGAGGTGCGGTAGGGGATCGTCCCGCCCCGCGCGTGCGCGCGGGGCGGGACGCGCAGGCTGGCGACGCTGGCTACATCACCGGCGAGAGCGCCAGCTCCGTTAGGGCGTGCCGGTGACGCCACAGCACGAGCAGTGACACGGTCGCCAGCGCCACGCCCCCCCAGGCCACGGGGGCCAGGGCGGGCGCCACCACGGCGATGACGGCGCAGGCGATACCCAGCGCCAGCAGCCGCGCGGTTTCCAGCGGGCGCGCCCACTTGGCGCGCTCGAAGATGCCCCCCACGCCCGCCAGCGCCACCACCACGAAGAACGCCACCGCTGCCGCCTGCCCCACGGGGAGCGTGGACGCGCGGCGCAGCAGCAGCACCGCCGCCACCAGCGCCACGGTGAACTGCACGACCCCGTAGGTGGCCAGCGCCGCGGGGAGTGGCGGATCGAACTTCTCGAAGGTGTCCGGGGACACCGCACGGGGCACCTCGGGGGCACCAAGCTCCGGGGGGCGCCACCCGGGGCGCCCGAAGACGATCCGCAGGCGGTCGCGCCACCGGGTCGCGCGGCGCGCGTAATGCCAGATCTGGGCGAACACCTGCAGGTTGGCGGACACGGGGTTCCATCGCTGCAGCGGCTTGGTGGTCCCGTACACCACCGCCTCTTCCTCCACCTGGAAGGTGCCGAAGAGGCGGTCGAAGACGATGAACACGCCGCCGTAGTTGCGGTCCTGGTACTTGGGGTTGACCCCGTGGTGGACCCGGTGGTGGCTGGGGGTGTTCATCACCCGCTCCACCGGCCCCCACAGCTTCCCCACCGCCCGCGTGTGCAGGACGAACTGGTACACCAGGTTGATTCCGTACGCGGTGACGAACATCCGCCACGGCACCCCCAGCAGCGCCAGCGGCACGTAGAACACCCACGTCATCAGCTTGCCGATGGTGGCCTGGCGCAGCGCCACCGCCAGGTTGTACTCCTCGCTCTGGTGGTGCACCACGTGGCCGGCCCAGAGCACGTTCACCTCGTGCGACAGACGGTGCGACCAGTAGTAGCAGAGGTCGACCAGCATGAACACCGCGCTCCAGCCGGCCACTGCCGCCAGGTCCACCCCGCCCCCGGCCGGGAAAGGCGGCCGCTCCGGCCACCCGGGCACCGCCGGGAGCAGCTGCTGCACCGACGCGTTGGTGCTGATCCAGATGAACACGCCCAGCGTGAGCGCCTTGTCGAAGATCCCGGCCATCTGGCTCATGATCCCGCAGCCGATGTCGGAGAGCGCGTCGTTGAGGCGAAGGACGCGGTGCCCGGTGACCTGGCTCCAGACGATTTCCGCCGTCAGGAGCAGGAAGAACAGCGGAATGGCGGCCTGGATGATGCCCATGGGGGAATGCTAGCAGTGCGGGGGCGCCGGCGTCTCCCCCCCCGTGCGCGGGTTGCCGCCTGCGCGGAAGGGGTGGCGGGGCCACCGACCCTCCCCCTTCCCGATCGTGCGCGCCCACGCGGCGGCCCGCCGGGCCAGCGCCTCCAACTCCTGCGCGACCGCGTCGGCATCCATGGTCTGGTCGGGCACCCCGGCGGCCAGCACGTCGCCGTCGATGCGCAACAACACCAGCTGCTTCCGGCCCCTGCCGTGCAACCGGCGCGCCTGCGTCAGCGAGGCGTCACTCGGGGCCACCCACCCGAACCAGCCCCTCGCATCCCCGTGGGTCCCTCGACCTACCAGCGCCCCACCTCCACCAGCACGGTGCGACCGGGGGCCACCAGTACGGCGCTGCCATCGGCCCGTTGGGTGTTGGTCAGGTTCTCGGCCCGCAGGCGCCACTGCCACCCGCCCGGGAGTGCGCGGCCATAGCTGGCCTGCCAGCGAGTGAGCGCCGCCACGCGCTGCACGCGGTCGCTGCCGCACGCGGGTTCTCCGGGAAGGCCGCACGGCGGGAGGCGCGTCTGCCACGCCCCCAGCCGGCTGATGCCCACCGACACGCGCCCCCCCCGCCAGCTGCCGGTCCATGAGGCCGCCGCCGTCCCCTGCGGCGCCTCCAGCGGCGCGTCCCCCGCCACCAGCGGCCCCACATAGTCGGGGGACAGGGCCAGAAGCCGCGACCGCACGGCCGAGCCGGATCCCTCCCAGCTTCCCCACCACCCGGACCCGCGTGCCCGCAGCTCCACCCCCTGGGCCTGCAGGACTCCGACGGTGCGGTACTGGACCTCCCGACGCACGCCGCCATCCGGCCACGGGACCGATCCGGTGGACACCAGCTGCGTGAAGCCGTCGGTGCGCTGCCGGAAGGCGGTGAGGTCCAGCAGCCAGCGGCGTCCTTCCAACGCGCCCCCCACCTCGCCCCCGCGCAGGCGTTCCCCCGCCAGCGCGGGGTTGGCCCGCTGCACGAACACCGACGTGGTCCGCGCCGCAGTCATGGCGGCGAGCGGGGCGCGCAGGCTCGCGCCAAACGCGGCCCGCACGATCCACGTGCCGCCATCCCCCCACGGTCGGCGTATGGTGGCACCCACCGTGGGCAGCCACGCCAGCCGCGTCGTCGTCCCGAACGCACTGTTCCATTCCCCCCGCAGCCCCGCAGACCACTGCGCCGGCCCCAGCGAACCGGACAGCAGCGCCCCCACCCCCGCCGCCACCTGCACCACGGTGGAATCTCCCAGCGAATTGGCGAAGCCCACGGAGTCGGGGCCCGCGCGACGCAGGTGGGTGCCGTCTGCAGACAGCTGCAGGGCTACCGGCGGAGCGGACGACGGAGCACCAGGTGGCGACCCGCGCCTGCCGGCGTCGGCGTCCGCCACCGTCCCCGCGCGGTCGCCGAACGCCAGGGTGGTGGCGTACCGCGCGGCGTGCCGGGCCACGGGGCCCTGCCACGCTCCGCGCAGGCTGTCCAGCACCGAGGCGCGCGGTCCGGTGGTCCAGGCCGTTCGCGAGGCATACGCCGACGTCAGCGACCACGCCTGCCGGACCCGCGCCGTGCGGTGCCAACCGGACACCCCCACCTGCGCGTCCCGGAGGCGTTCGTCGTCCAGCAGTGCCGCGTTCGACGCGGTGGGGGACCGTGTGCTGGCGGTCTCTGGCACCCGCGGGGCAAAGGCCAGGCGCTGCCGCCCACCGCCCCCCAGCGCCGACACCGCGACCTGCCATCGGTCCCCGTCCAGCGCTGCCGTCACCGCGGCACTGGCTGTCCCCCCGGGATCGGCGGGCAGTGGCACGTCGCCATACTGGGCGGACACCGTACCGCTCACGGCGCGTCGTCCGCCGCGCCACCCGGCCGTGGCTGCCGCATCACCCGTGCGGACACCTCCCGGGCGATAGCGCGCCGCCCCGTGCCCCGCGCGGACGGACGCCGTCCATGGCGCCGGCACCGCCGCCTCGCGCGCCCCTTCATGGGCGCGGGTGCGCAGATGCAGCACCCCGTCCAGCGCGTCCCCGCCGTACAACGCGGCCCCTGCCGGCCCCGGCAGCCACTCCACGCTGGCCACCGTGCGCGCATCCCCGGCCAGCAGCGCCGAAGGATCGGCCACCTCCAGCCCGTCCACGAACACCTTGATGCCGGGGCCACCGTCGGTGCCCCGTCCGCGCACGCTGGCCAACCGCACGCTGCCGCCTCCCCGGTCCCACGCGGACAGCCCCGGGATCGTGCCGCGCAGCGCCTCTCCCAGCGTGACGACGCCGCGCGCGTGCAGCGCGTCCAGCCGGAGCCGCTGCACCGCGGCGCCCGCCGGCGCCGCCGGCACAGCCAGCTCCCATCCGGGACCGCCCTCGCGCGTTGCCTCCACCAGGGTCAGAGGCAGCGCCTGCGCACGGGACCGTGTGCTGGTCTCGGGGCCACGGCCACCGTCCGCGCGGTCGCCCTCCGGCACGAGGACCACCAGCGCCCCCCGGAACTCGGCGCGCACCGCCGTCCCGCGCAGCACCAGCGACAACGCGGCGCGCGGATCAAACACGCGGCAGCGCACCGACACCCGACGCGTCGGGAGCGCTTCTTCGCTGTACGCCAGCCGCCATCCGGCCTGCGCGGCGATGCGCCGCACCGCGTCGGGCACCGGGACGCCATCCAGCGCCCATCGCCATCCGGGTGCCGCTCCGCCCACGGCACAGCCGTCACCCGTCGTCGTTCCACCGGGCGACGGCTGCGCGGCCACCGCCCAGGGGGCGCACGCTCCCAAGAGCAGGGCGGCGCACCGCCTCCCCATCATCGGCACCTCACCGCGCCGCAGCCACCACTCGCCACCCGCCACCCACAGCCTCCGCGCGCGCCCCCACGGTGGTGGCCAGCACCTGCACCATGGCGTCCACCCGCTCCCCCGCAAACGTCACGGTGACCCGGCGCGCGGCCAGCGCCGGTGCCACCGTCACGGGGCGTCCGCTCCAGCGGGCAATTCGCGCCACCACCTCCCCAAGCGGCGCATCGGCGAACACCAGCAGGCCGCGCATCCACGCGGTCTCGCGCGCCACCGCGTCGGCGCCCAGGCGGTGAACGGCCCCATCCGCGCCCACCTGCGCCGCCACCCCCTGGCGCAGCGTATCGCGTGGCGCGCCCACCACCACCGCCCCCTCGGTGACGGTCACCACGGCGCCGTCGCCATCGGGACGGACCAGGAAGGCCGTGCTCAGGTCCTCCACCACGGTCCCCTGCAGGCGCACACGGAAGGGCCGCGCCCCCGGGGCCACGGTGAACGCCCCCTCCCCGGTCAGGCGCAGGTCGCGATGCGTCTCCCCAAAACCGCCCGCGCTCTCCAGCGCACTCCCCGGGGCCAGCGTGACCGACGAACCGTCGGGGAGACGCGCGGTACGCGGCGCCGCTCCCCCGGGGTTGGCCATGGCCACCACGGCGACCGACGCGGTGCCGGCCGCGGTGCGCGCACGCCACGGTCCCCGCACGGTCACCGCCACCAGGGCGGCCGCCGCGGCAACGCCAACGGCAGGGCGCACCCACCGTGGCGCATGCCATGGCGCGCCCCACCGCGAGGGCGATGGCGCCGGTGGCCTGTGGGGCGAGAGATCCCGCGCACGGGCCGCCCGGAAGCGCTGCATGGCTGCCGCCGTGTCCCACGCCATGGCCGGGGGTGCGGCCAGCGGACCGGCGGTGCGCCACGCCGCGTCGGCGTCCTGCAGCGCGCGGCGGCCGTCCGCGGACCCCTCCAGCCACGCGCGCAGCCGAGCGGCCTCCTCGGCCGGCAGGTCGTCGGCCACGAGGCGCGCCGCGTGGATCCACGCGAGGTCGTCGGATGCGGAACGGGAATCGGTCATGGGCGGAACGGGGACGGGTGCGACGGGGCGCGCGGGCCAAGCGGGAGGCCGCGCACCCATGAATACCCGCGTGTGCCGCGAGACCCTGACACCATAGCTTATCCCGCCATGAGCAGCCCCGGGGAGGTGCCGGCACCGTGGGGAGCGGGGGATGACGACGCCGTGGCGCGCGCTTTCGACACGATCGTGGAGCGCCTGCATCCGGCGCTGGCCACGGCCGTGTTCGTGGTGGTGCGGGACCCCCAGGCCGCCGAGGACATCGTGCAGGAGGTGCTGCTGGCGGCGTGGCGCAACCGCGACGCCATCACGTCGGCCAGCGAGCTCCCCAACTACCTGTTTCGCGCGTGCCGGAATCGCGCCATCAACCACCTGCGCGACCGCCGCACCCGGGCGCGCGTGGTGATGACCGATGGCACCCCGGTCCCCGACGTGCCGGCCGCCGGCGCCGGCGCGGACGAGGCGCTGCTGGCCGCCGAGGTGCGGCAGGCGCTGGCCGAGGCGCTGCACGCGGTGGCGCCGGGGGCGCGGGAGGTGTTCCTGCTGAGCCGCCAGCGGGGGCTCACCTACACCGAGATCGCGCGCACGCTGGGGGTGTCGGTGAAGACGGTGGAGACGCAGATGGGGCGGGCGCTCAAGGTGCTGCGCGCGCGACTGGCGCCGTTCCGGCGGTGACGCGGCGCCTGTCGCGCGGGATGCCGCGGACGCGATCGGCCCTGGTGTAAGGGTGGGCGACGCCACCGGTGTATTCACCCGCGTCGGCACCTCGTGCCGCCTTGCCGCGGATCGGCGGCGACCACCACGTTGCATCCACACGACCCCACCCGGAGTGCCCATGCCTGCCATTGCCCTGATGCCCCGCGCCGCGGCGCGCCGTCTCCTGCTGGTCCTTCCGCTGGCGCTGGTGGCGTGTGACACGCCGGCGGTGGCCCCCGAGGGGACCCTGACCATGGAGGAGACCATCGCGGCGCTCCGCGCCCTGCAGCAGGTGGCGGCACCGGCCCCGCGCACGTCCGACGTGGCGGCGGGCGGGATGCAGGCCTCCGTCGTGGCGGCGGGGAGCCCGATCACCTTCTCCACCACCTGCCCCGGGGGCGGCACCTACCAGATCAACGGGACCAACGGCGGGTGGTCGAGCGCCCCGGAGGCGAACACGAGTCCGATGTACGAGCTGCGCGAGCAGTTCACCAAGTGCACCGTGAGCGCCGACGGGCGCAGCTACACCTTTGACAGCGACCCGGAGCTGCGGACCCGGATGGGGCTGCGGATGCTGGATCGCCAGTCGGGGGAGCGCTCGATGGACGTGTCGTACACCGGCGCCTTCGTGGTGACCTCGGAGGGGAAGAGCTCGCGGTGCGCGGTGTCGTTCCTCTCCACGAGGAACATCGACGTCCCCGATTCCGCAGGGAAGTCCGAGGGGCAGCTGTGCGGGCGCGACGTGAACGCCGCCGAGGCGGGCATCACCCTGGGGCCGGTGTCGCTGATCGGGCGGTAGGTGCCCGGGAGAGGGTGAGGGCGATGTCCGTGAGCCTCGCCCCCGCCGCACTCATCCCCTCCCCACCTCCGCGGCCACGGCGGCCAGCCGCCGGTCCAGGCTCCACAACGGGATGCCCCCCAGGCGTGCCGCGGCGAGCAGGTGGACATCCACGATCCCGAGCCCTCGCCCCATCAGCGCCCACCGGTCGACGACGTGCAGCACCTCGTCATGCGAGGGCTCGGGCGGACGTGGCAGCGACGCCATGAGCTCCAGGACCTCCGCCCGGTTGGCCAGCCGGCCGCAGGCCAGTTCGCCGATGACCAGCGGATGACACGCGGCCCTGCCGCCTTCCAGCAGCTGGACGAGGTCGGGGTTGCCATGCCGGAGATGGTCAATCCAGACCGAGGCATCCACCAGGATCACGCTGAGTCCCCGGTGGCGGGGCGTCGCCGAGGGATCGCTTCCAGGTCCGGTTCGCTGCCGCCGAGTGCCGCCAGTCGCCGGGCTCGCTCCCGGGACACCAGCGCGGTCAGGCCGGCATGCACCAGCGCGGTTTTCTCCGTGATCCCCGTGAGCCGCTGCGCTTCGGCGAGCAGGGTGTCATCGAGGTTCATGGTGGTCTTCATATGTACGAGTATGGATGTTTGATGCATAAGATACAAGGCGAGAGTGAGGCGTCCGGGGAGGCGGGGCAGGTTGGGCACCGGTCGTCATCGGGGCTTTATTCCGCAAACAGGAATTCAGGGCGCCACTGTCAGACCCCCCCCTCCACCCTCATCCATCAGCAGTATCTTTCGGACACAGGCCGCCTCCGTCTCGGCGGCCAGCATGAAGAAGGCGGCGAGAGATTCGGCTCGTTGACCCGCCTGCCACGCCGTGATCCTCACGGTGGCCCAGCCGACCGGACCCGCCCCGGGTGCCGGATCCATGTGCGAGTGAGACGGCTTGCTCACACGAAAGGATCATGGCACCCATGGCTTCCACCGCCCCGGGGCTCCTGCGCCCCCTCGGCGTCGTCGGCTACGACGCCCTCGAGCCCGCCCTTCTGGCCGCGCTCGCCACCGAGGAGCCACTCCTCCTCGTCTCCGACCACGGCGCCGCCAAGACGCTCCTCCTCCTGCGCCTCGCCCACGCGCTCGGGCTGGCGCACCGCCACTACAACGCGTCGCTGCTGCAGTTCGACGACCTCGCCGGCTTCCCCATCCCCGACGAGCGCACCGGCGCCATCCGCTACGCCGCGCCCCCCGGCGCCATCTGGGACGCCGAGGCGGTGTTCCTGGACGAGATCGGCCGCTGCCGCCCCGAGGTGGCCAACAAGCTGTTCCCCATCGTGCACGAACGCCGCATCCAGGGGATCGCGCTGGAGCGGCTCCGGTACCGGTGGGCCGCCACCAACCCGCCCCCCGAGGCGCACGAGGCCGACCCGGAGGACGATGCCTACGAGGGGGTGGAGCGCCTCGACCCCGCGTTGGCCGACCGCTTCGCGTACATCGTGGCGCTGCCGCGCTTCGACCAGCTGGCCGACGCCGACCGGCTGGCCATCGTGCGCGGTGTGGGGGAGGCCGCCAGCCCCGGCGCCCCCGCCATCGTGCGCGCACTGGTGGAGGGGACGCGCGACCTGATCACCGCGGCGTCCCCCGCGCTGCGGGAGTGCGCCGCGCAGTACGTGCTGGCGGTGGCACCGCGGCTGCGCGACGCGAAGGTGACGGTGGGCGGGCGGCGCGCCGCCACGCTGGCGCGCAACCTGGTCGCCGTGTGGGCGGCGCACGTGATGCTGGGGCGCCCCCGCGACGGCGATGCGTTCCTGCTGGCGCTACAGGCGTCCATCCCCGAGGTGGTGCGGCGCCCCGTGCCGCGCACCAAGCTGCTGGCCGCGCACCGCCAGGCGTGGGAGCAGGCGACCGTGCCCGAGGAGACCCCGGAGCGGCAGCTGCTGGCGGTGCGTGACCCCGTCCGCCGCGCCGCCCTGGCGCTCACGCTGCACGGCGTCGCGGCGCCCGCGCGCGGCGAGGCGCTGTGCGGCGCGCTCGCGCAGCTGTCGCCCACGGATGCGGCCATCGTGGCGTGGCAGCTGCTGCCGCGGCTACAGGCGGCCGACCGCGCGGTGCCGGCCACTGCGGTGGAGACGGTGGCGACGATCGTGGGCCCCATCGCCGGCGGCGGCGCCGCCGTGCGCGGCTGGGGGGTGGCGGTCCACTGGGTGGCGGCGGTGCGCGCCGCCATCGCCAGGTCGTCGCTCCTCCCCGAGGACGCCGAGTACGTGTGCAACGCCATCTGCACCCTCACCCCGATTCCGCCGCAGCACTCCTCGGGGATCCGCCCGCAGGCCATTGAGGCGGAGCTCGTGGGGCCGGCGCTCGCCGCCTGGCACGCCTGCGCGGCCGCGCTGGGGACGCCAGCGGCGGCGCCCCCCTCGGCCGCCCCCGCGCCGACCATCAAGGCGGGAACGGGGCGCGGCCGCGGGCGCCGCGGGGCCGCCGCATGAGCCCGCGCCGGCATCCCGTGCGTCACGCCGCCGTGGACGCGCCCTCCCCCGCCGCCACGCTGGACCGCCTGCACAACAGCGGGTGGGGGCGCCCCCCCGAGCAGTACCGCACTCCCGTGCTGGGGCACGCGGTGCTGCTGGATGTTCCGCTGCTGCTGGGCGCCTGGAGCGACCTCCCCGCGGTCGAGCGCGCCGCGCTGCAGGCGGCGATTCGGGCGGCGCGAACGGCGGCCGGGGCGCGTCCGCTGTCGGCGGCGCTGCTGGGGCAGGTGGCGGCGCGGGCGCGCACGGCGGTGGAGCAGCGGCACGCGCACGCGCTGCGCGAGGCCGGGGTGGCGGTGGGCCCGTCGGCGCCAATGCCAAAGCGCCCCGACGCGCTGGTGGAGCTGGCCCGGCTGCGCGACCGCGTGAACGCGCTGGGGTGGACCGCGGGCATCGTGTTCACCGAGACCACGTCGGCGATGGACACGGCGCCGATCAACTGGAACCATCCCACCGATGCCGACGAGGTGGCGCTGGCGCTGGTGACCGCCTCGCTGCTGCACGGCACCATGGTGCTGTGGGGGGCGGAGCCCGCGCTGGAGCGGCTGCGCGCCCCGCGCCGGCTGGCGCTGCGCTGGCTGCGCCCCGCGCAGGCCCCCGCCCAGGCGAGCCACCGGTGGAAGGCGCTGCTGGGGCTGGGAGGGCGGCTGTGAGCGCGCCGGCGCAGGGCCACGGGGACACGGCGGGCGCGACGGCGCCGCTGCCGTCGGCCGACGCGCTGGTGGCCGGCGTGCTGGAGCTGATGCACGCGCGTGCGCTGGGGTTCGAGGCGCTGCTGCGCCTGTCGGCCATCGAATGGAGCCGCGACATCGGGAGCGCGTGCGTGGAGTGCCGCGCCGTGCCGCGGCTGCTGCTCAACCCCGACTTCGTGGCGCGCCACTGCACCACGCCGCGCGCGCTCGCGTTCCTCATCCTGCACGAGCTGTCGCACGTGAGCTTCGGGCACACGGGGCTGTTCCCCCGGGTGACGCCGCGGCACAACGTCGCGTTCGACGCGGTCATCAACGCGTCGCTGCTGCAGGGGATCCGGCAGCGCGACATGGCGGTGGACGGGTGGGATGCGCTGGTGTGCGAGACCTACGCGGCCGACCAGTCCCCCTGGTTCCTGTTGCGCCCGCCACCGGGATGGCCGGACGCGCCCGACTGGGCGGCGAGCGCCCCGTGCCCGGAGGCGCTGCGGCGCATCCACCGCCGGCTGTACGCGCCGCTGCCGGGCGACCCCGGGACCAGGCCCCGCGGTGCGCGCCGCGGGGCGTCGCTGGACGACCCCGACCGCGTCACCTACGGCGAGATCCTCCGCGCCCTGGGCGCAGACCCGTGCGCGGCGGAGGGCGACGACGGCGACGCCGTGGCGGCGCGGCTGCTGGGGGCGCACGGCGCCACCGCGGCGGAGCAGGAGGCCACCGCGGGGGCGCGCGATCATGCGGCGGCCGAGCAGCTCGCCTCCGCCATGGCGGGGCTGCCCGAGGGGACGTCCACGGATCGGGGGCTGGGGGGCGACGCGTCCCTGCTGCAGGTGCGCGCGGCGCGCGAGGAGCGGCTGGTGCGCGCCCTGCGCACGCTGCTGCGCGCCACCCTCACCGACTCCGTCAGGCGCCGAACGTGGCGCTGGGAGCTCCGCCCGGCGCTCACCGTGGACCCGTCGCGCGACCGTCGGGCGGCGGCGCGGCGGGTGGCGGCCCGCGCGCTGGGCGCGCCCGCGCCGCTGCTGCACCACGACCTGGTGGCCGTGCGCCGCGCCGTCCCCGTGGGAGACGCCGTGGTGTACCTGGACGTGAGCGGGAGCATGGGGGAGTGGATCGGGCGCCTGTACGCCGCGCTGGCGCCGCTGCGCCGCCTGCTGGCCCCCGAACTGTTCGCCTTCTCCACGGAAGTGCACGCGCTGCGCCATGCCGACCTGCTGGCCGGACGCCTCCCCACCACGGGGGGAACGGACCTCGCGCCCGTGCTGCGCCACCTGCTGGCGCGCCCCGGGGCTCCGCCGTCCCGCGTGCTGCTGCTGACCGACGGCTGGGTGGGACAACCGGACCCGCGCCACCTGCGCGACCTCGCCGCGCGCGGCACCGCGCTGCACGTGGGGCTGGTATCGGATGGTCGCCACCACCCGCCCCTCCCCTGGGCCACCACCGTGACCACGATCCCCGGCAGGTAGCTCCCCCACTCGCGCCGTGGTCTTCCATCTCCCGTCTCCCATCTCCGCTCTCACAACTCCCATCTCCCGTGCCCCATCTCCTCTCCCCCTCCCTCCCCGGCGGCGACGACCGCCTGCTCGTCGCCGAGCAGGTGCTCCCCGGCCACCCCGACAAGCTGGCCGACCAGATCGCCGACGGCGTGCTGGACGTCGCCCTCGCCGCCGACCGGCAGGCCATCGTGCAGGTGGAGGTGGCGGTGCACGACGGCGACTGCTTCGTGAACGGGCGCGTCTCCACCGCCGGCGCCCCGCTCCCCGAGGAGGACATCACCCGCACCGTGCGGGCCGTGTACGAGCGCGCCGGCTTTGGGGTCCCCTTCCCCGACCTGGGCGCCGGGGCCGACTGGCAGTGCCCGCGGGGCGACGAGGTCAACCTCATCCTGTCGCTGCAGCGCGACGAGGCGGACCCGCTGGAGACCGCGGAGCGGGAGTACGCCGACGACCAGGCCATCACCGTGGGGTACGCCGTGGCGTGCGAGGGGACGCGCCACCTGCCGCTGGAGCAGCACCTGGCGCTGCGGCTGCGGCAGCGGCTGCTGGAGCTCACGCTGGCTGAGCGCGCGATGGGGGCGGGGCCCGACGGGAAGTTGGTGGTGACGCTGGAGCCCACGGGGGCCGCGACGCCGCGCTACGCGGTGCGCGAGGTGATCGTGAGCCTGCAGCACCTGGATCTCGCGCCGCTGGTGGCGCTGCAGCGCGCCGTGCGCCATGCGGTGACCGAGGAGCTGGCGGCGCAGCACGTGCTGACCCCCGACCTCCTGGCCGAGCCCGACGACGCGCTGGCGGTGCGCTTCAACGAGAGCGTGGTGTTCGTGCGCGGCGGCCCCATGAACGACAATGGCCAGACCGGGCGCAAGCTGGTGTGCGACTACTACGGGCCGCGCGTGCCGCTCGGGGGCGGGGCGCTCTCCGGCAAGGACCCGTGGCGGCTGGACCGCGCGGGGGCGCTGCGCGCGCGGCAGGTGGCGCGGGCGATCGTGGACACGGGGTTCGTGCAGGACGCGTTGGTGACCTTCGTGTGGGGACCGCGGGACCGCCGCCCGTCGCATGTGTCCATCGTGGCCGACGGGAAGGCGCTGGCGGCCCCCGTGGTGGACCGGTGGCTGCGGCGCTTCGACCCGTCACTGCGCGCGACGTGGGAGGAGCTGCGGCTCTGGGAGGTGAACTGGGAGAACTGCGCCCGCGGCGGGCACTTCGGGCGGGGGGAGCGGTGGGACGGGTGACGGGTGGCCACCGGGTGGCCGTCCGGATCTTGTGGGCTCGGATTCCTCGGCGGCATGTTCCACGTGGAGCCTTTGCCATTCTCTGGAGCGTTGCCCATGGTGCCCTCGTCCCGCCGCCAGTTCCTCGCCAGTGCGCTCGCGTCCGCCGCCGCCGTGCCGCTCCTGCGTGGCGCCCCGAGCGCCGCCTGGGCCATGGCCCCCGCCCCCGACCTCCCCCTGTTGAGCGACCTCCAGCTCGGCCATCTCCGCCACATCGAGCGCCTCGCCTTCCTTCCCGACGGCGAGTGGGCCATGATGGGCTCCAACGATCCCGGCCAGGAGGATCTCACCGCCTACCGGTACCAGCTGGCCCAGATGGCCTACGCGGTCGGCCTGACGCACTACCACCATCTCCCCGCCGCGCCCGGCCTCTTTCGCCGGACGTTCGACCGCCTGATTCACAAGATGCTGCGGCGCGAGGTGTGGGCATACTGGCGCGAGACGAGCCGGTCGGGACCTCGCGTGGATCCGGGTCGCACCACGCTCCGCGACGGCTGGACCGACCCGGTGAAGCGCGAGAACATCATGTACAGCGGGCACCTGCATGCCATGGTCGGCATGTATGCGACCCTCTTCAACGATGACAAGTACGACGCCCCGGGATCGCTCACCTTTCGCTACGACCCGATCTTCTACGGGCTCGGACCCGAGACGTACGCGTACGATCACGCCTCCCTCAACCAGGTCATCTACGACCAGATGGTCGAGAGCGGCTGGCATGGGGTGCCGTGCGAGCCGAACAACGTGTTCATCGTCTGCAACCAGTTCCCAATTTTGGGGTTCCGGTTCTTCGACCTGCGCAAGGGCACGTCGCTGGCCGCCGAGGCCACCGCGGGGTACCGCGCCGCCTGGGAGAAGAAGGGGATGCTCGACCGGCATGGCCACATCATCTCCACGTGGATGGTGCGGCAGGACTTCAAGGCCGACGGCTCCACGGTGGGCTTCGACGCCTGGGCCGGATCGGCCATGAACGCGTGGAACCGCGACCAGGTTCGGGCCCGCTATCCGCAGCAGGTGGCGGAGTGGACCGTGCGCGGCCGCGACGGGCTGGTGTCGCTGCGCTCCCCGCTGGAGGTGCACCCCCCGCGCCAGGCGGCGCCCGCGGATCGCGCCGCGCCACTGCGGCCCTTTCCGTGGCGCACCCCGGATTTCGGCTACCTGGCGATGTGGGTGTCGGAGATGGGGGACACCGAGATGCTGCGCGGCCTCCTGGCTCATGCCGACCGGCACATGAACCCCACCTGGGATCGCGGCGCCTTCTACTATCCCCGCAACGACCAGTCCAACGACGCCGACGGGAACATGACCTTCATGGATCCGGTCACCGGCAACGCCATGCTCGCCTACGCCAGGCTCAACGTCAGCGACGGCCTGTGGAGCCTCTACAACCGCCCCTTCGCGCCGGCGCACTTCCGCGAGCCCGCACTCGAGGGCGTCACGGGTGACGCCGACGTCCTGGGCGCCCGGTTCGTCGTCGAGCGGCAGCAGCTGCAGCTGGCCGTCCGGGGTCGCAGGGGAAAGGGCGCACAGGCAACGCTGCTGGTGGCGAACCTGCCCACCGACCGCGCGTGGGTGGCACGGCACGAGGGGCGCGTGGTTGCGCGCAGTGGCGGGGAGCGTCGCGATCCCCTGGTCCGGATTCCGGTCCGCCTCTCCGCCGCTACGACCCGTGTGGAGGTGGCCCTGACCTGACGGGGGCGCGCCGACGCGTCGGCGCCCCGCGCGCTCAGGGGATCGGCCGCTCCAACCACTCCACGGTGGCGCGCGGACCGGCCGAGTCGGTGCGCACGCGCCAGGTGACGCGCAGGTCCGGGGCCCCGGGGCGCCGGAGCGTCCGCACGCTGGCGTAGTCGATCACCTGCCGGTACGGGGGCGCCTTCGTCAGGTCGATGCGCCACGCGTCCTCCTGCACCATCGTTCCGCCGGGGACCGCCTGCTCCGTGCGACCGGACGACCGGTACGTGACCGTGTTCGCGGAGAGGTCGTGCACCACTTGGATGGTCGGCCTGCTGGGGGACGGCGCGCGCGGCGGCGCGGGCGGGCGCAGCGCCAGCCGCGGCGCCGGACGCGGCGACGGCGCGGCCGGGACCACCGGGAGCACGAACGTCGACACGCCGATCGTGCCCCCCTGCGCCACGTGGATGGTGTTCGTGGCCGGGAGGGGGTTGGGCCAGTTGGACGGCCAGTCGCTGGACGCGATCGTGACGCGGAGGCGGTGTCCCTTCCGGAAGCGGTACGAGACGTTCTGCAGCGTCACGCGGTAGCGGTGGGGCACCCCCGGCGTGATGGCGCTCGGCGGCGCGACCTGCCACTCCCCCGGCGTGCGCGGGTTCACGTTGGACTCGCGGTGCGAGGAGTTGATCCACCCCCGCGTCACCAGCTCCGAGCGCCCGTCGGGGAGCACCTCGCTGAGCTTGATGGTGAAGTCGGTGTTCGCGGCGGTCGAGGTCGCGACGAAGGCGATCTCGGGCATCCCCGTCGACTCGAGGTCGGCGGCCAGCGGCTCGGAGGTGAAGGTGAGCGACTCCGCCTCGTCCACCCGCTGGTCGGGGAGCACGAGGTAGTCGTCGTACCGCGCGTTGAACCACGTGCCGAAGGGCCCCGCGGCGCTCCCTACCCACGGGCGGTAGGTGAAGCGCTGCGACGCGGTGTCGCGCGGCGGCCCCTGCGACAGGGTGCCGCCGCCCCCGAGGACGTAGGTCGTGGGCACCGTGCGGGCGATCGGCCAGCTGTCCTCGGTGCGCCACGCGTTCTGCCGCATCACGAACAGCGTGACCGGCGGCTCGCGGGTGATGCCGTTGTCGATCCCCTTGAGGAAGTGGTCGAACCAGGCCAGCGCCGTGCGCGGGAAGTCGATGGTGTGGGCGGGACCGCCCCCGCCGTGGGTCCAGGGGCCGACGATGAGCTTCTGCGGGATCCCCTTCGCCTTCAGCACCTGCCACGTGAGGTACGCCTCGTCGTGGTTGCGCGCATGGTCGAAGTAGTTGCCCACCTGGAGGGTCGGGACCTCGTAGGTGGCGTACTTGCTCCGCAGGTCCTTCTCCTCCCAGTAGGCGTCGTAGGTGACGTGCGTCCACTGCGGCGCGAAGAACCCCTCCCACCGGTTGTCGCGGATCTTCCGGCGCCACCGCTCGAGGTCCAGCACGGGTTGGCCGTCGGCCCCCGGATACACGGGGCCGCGCAGCATCGTGGACAGCACGTTCGAGGCGCCGTGCCAGACGTAGGGGTGGTTGGAGCGCACCCCGCCCGGGTACCAGTGGTCGCCGTAGAAGTTGGCGTACGAACTGTTCACGGCGATCGCGGCGAGGTGCGGCGGCCGCAGCGCGGCGATGCGCGTGGCGTTGATGGCGCCGTAGGAGATCCCCCACATCCCCACCTTGCCGGTGGACCACGGCTGCGCCGCGGCCCACTCCACCACGTCGTAGCCGTCGCGGAACGACGTGGCATCGAAGTAGTCGGCCATCACGCCCCCGGAGCTGCCGGTGCCGCGCCCTTCGGCCAGGACCGTCACGTAGCCGCGCTCCGCGAAGTAGGGGTCCAGGTCGCGGCCGTACGGCCAGTAGCGCACGACCACCGGGTGGCGCCCCGGTGCGCGCGGGCGGATGATCGTGGCCGCGAGGCGCGTACCGTCGCGCATCGGGACGAACACCTCCTGCTCCACGATCGTCTCGTGGGTGGGCGGCGCCGGGGGCAGCGGGACCGGCGCGGACTGGGCCGCGGCGGGGTGCGCACACGCCACCAGGGCGAGGATGGCGGCGAGGCGGAGCGTCCTGTCGTGCATGCGGGACCGATGGGAGAGGTCGGGGATGCCAGAACAGCCCCGAACATGCGCGCGCACGGGGGAAACGGCCAGCCGCGTGTCGGGCCGTCGTGCGCGTCCCGGGGGCGGTGGGACGGCTGACGCGCTACCATTCCCCCATGCCTTCCCAGAAGACCATCGTCATCACCGGCGCTTCCGACGGCATCGGCGCCGCCCTGGCCCGCCATCTGGCCGCCGAAGGGCACCAGCTGGCGCTGGTGGCGCGCCGCCCCGACGCGCTGGCCCAGGTGGCCGCTGCCTGCGGCCCGCAGGCGCTGGCCATCGTGGCCGACTGCACCGAACGCGCGCAGGTGGACCGGGCCGCCGCCCAGGCGCTGGCCCACCTCGGGCACGTGGACACGTGGGTCAACAACGTGGGGCAGGGGATCGCGCGCCTCCCCTCGCAGCTCACCGACGACGACTTGGACCGCATGATGCGCGTCAACGTCCACTCGGCGCTGTACGGTGCGCAGGCCATCCTGCCGCACTTCCGTGCCCGCGGCACGGGCCACCTGGTGCACGTCTCGTCCGTGCTGGGGCGCATCCCCTTCGCCACCATCCGCTCGGCGTACTGCGGCGCCAAGCACTTCCTCAACGCCCTCACCGGGGCCCTGCGCGACGAGCTCGCCGCCACGCACCCCGGCATCGCGGTGTCGCTGGTCTCCCCCGGACCGGTGGACACCGGGTTCAGCCGCAACGCGGTGCACGCCTCCCCCGACGCCCGCCCGCTGGGCACGCCGCAATCGGCCGAGGAGGTGGCGGCGGTCATCGCCGATGTCATCGCCACGCGCGCGCCCGACGTGTACACCACCCCCGGGATGCGCGCGCAGGTCCGCACCTACCTGGACGCATTGGACGCGGATCCGCCGGGGTAGGGTCGATTCTGGTGACTGGTGCCTCGTACCTGACCGCTCACCTCGCCGCCTGTTGCTGCCTGAGGAACCGAGGGGCCCTGGGTGTGAGGGAGAGCAACCGAGGTGGTAGGTGCGGAATCGGAAGCCGTCGTCCCTACAACCTCGGTTCCTCTCCCTCATGCCCAGGGCCCCTCGGCGAAGCCTCAGGCAGGAGAAGCCAGACGACAGCACCGAGGCACAGTTTCACCCACGGGCTACATTCGGTCATGCTTGCGTTCCACACCGCCGCCGCGCCCTTCGAGGCCGCCTGCCGGCTCCCCACCCTCCCCCACGGGCACCGATCGCGGCAGCTGCACGGGCACTCCTATCTCGCCCGCGTGCGCGCCGCGCTCCCTCCGGGGTGGGCCCCCTTTCCCGGCGGGGAGGTGGACCATCTGCGCCACGCGCTCGCCGCCGTGGTGGCGCCGCTCGACTATGCGCTGCTCAACGACCACCTCGAGGTCCCCACCGACGAGAACCTCGCGCGGTGGATCCGCCGGGCGCTCGTGGCCCGCGGGGTGGCCGAACCCGCGCAGGTCGGCATCCAGAGCACCGCGCACGCCGGCGTCGATCTCGACCGCGGCGACCAGGCGCACTGCTGGCGTCGCTACCGGTTCGAGGCCGCGCACTGGCTGCCCCACGTGGCACCCGGGCACCAGTGCGGGCGGCTGCACGGGCACGGCTTCGAGGTCATCCTCCACGCCAACCAGGACCTTGGCGCACGCGACCTGGGGGTGGACTATGACCACCTCGACGCCTGCTGGGCCCCCCTGCAGGAGCAGCTGCACCACCGGTGCCTCAATGACATCCCCGGGCTGGAGAACCCCACCGCCGAGCTGCTGGCCAGCTGGGTCTGGGCGCGCCTCAAGCCCGAGCTCCCCGCGCTGTCGTGGGTGAGCTGCTACGAAACCGGCAGCAGTGGCGCGCACTTTGACGGCGCGCACTACCGCATCTGGAAGGAGCTCAGCTTTGACAGCGCCGTGCGCCTCGTGCACGCCCCTGCCGCCGACCCGCGGCACCGGGTGCACGGGCACACCTTCACGCTGCGGCTGCACCTGTCGGCGCCGCTGGACGACGTGCTGGGGTGGACCGTGGACTTCGGCGACGTGAAGCAGCTGTTCGCGCCCGTCCTCGCGCGGCTGGACCATCATCCGCTGCACCAGCTGCCGGAGGCCGCGGGGAGCGATGCGCTGTCGCTGGCCCAGTACATCCGGGCGGAGGCCGCGCCGCTTCTCCCCGCCCTGGATCGCATCGACCTGGATCAGGAGCGCGGGTGCGGTGCGCTGCTGGCGTGGGGGGCCGGGGCCCCCGCGCTGCCGGTGTAGCGCCCCCGCGGTCGCGTCACCGCGGGAGCGCGCCCCGCGCCGCCAACGCGGCGCGTTTCCTGCTCCCGGCGGCGGGCCATGACCGCTGTCGGACTCGTGGTGGCGCCCGTGGCGCCGTGGCACAACCGCTTTGCCGCGCACCTCGCGCGGGCCGTGACCGACACGCTCGCGGCAGACTCGCGCGTGGCGCTGCGTGTCAGTGGCGACCTGGACCGCGTGCCCTTGCCCGCGGACACCGCGGTGGTGCTCAATCTGTCGGCGCAGGACGACGACGCCGTGCGCCGACGCATTCCTGTGGACGCGCGCCTGGTGACGCTGCGCTACCTGGAACAAGGCCTCGCGCACCATCCGCTGGTGGCACTGCCGCTCCCGCAGCTGTGGGCCCGTCCCACCCTGGTGCCGGGCCAGCGCGCCGTGCTGGCCTCGCCCGCTCTCCTGGCGCTTGAGGTGCGCGAGCACGCCGGCGGTGTGCTGGCGCGCTGGGAGGGGCGCGCGCACCGCAAGCGCGCCGGCCGCGCCGTGCGGGCGCTGCTGCAGGGGGCGCCGGCGCTCGTCGCCGATGCGCTCGCCACCCATCCGCTCGGCACCCATGCGCGCGCCGCCGACGCTTGCCCTGCCCACGGGTTCGTCCCCGTCGCAAACGGCCATCCCCCCGCGCACGTCGCCGGCGGCGCGGTCCCCACCGCCCTGCGCTACGGCGCGCACCTGCTGCGCGACACCGTCGTCCGACGGTGGCGCCCCGACGAAGCCGAGCAGTGGGCCATCGGCGTGGCCCCGGTGGACGGTGGCATGGACCCGCGTCCCGAGGCCATCCGCTGGCTGCATCCCCCGGCCGACCGCGGCTTTGCCGACCCTTTCCTCTTCACCTGGGAAGGCACGCGCTGGCTCTTCTTCGAGGAGGTGCCGCACCGGGGTGGGCTCGGCGTGATTGCCGCGCTCCCCCTGGACGCCGACGGGCATGCCGATCCCGAGGCGCGCCGGGTGGTGCTGCGGCACGCGCACCACCTGTCGTTCCCGACGCTGCACGCCGTGGCCGGCGAGCTGTACCTGCTGTGCGAGGAGGGGAGCGCCGGCCTGGTGCGGCTGCACCGCTGCGTGCGCTACCCCGACCGGTGGGAGCCGCTGCCGCCGCTCATCGCCGGGGTGGCCGGCGCCGATCCCGTGCTGTGGCATCACGAGGGGCACTGGTACCTCTTCGTCACCGACGCGCGTGGCGGCAACCACGACAACCATCTGCACTTGTACGTTGCCCCGTCGCTGCACGGGCCGTGGCGGCGGCACCGCGCCAGCCCGCTGCGCCACGGCCTCGACGGATCGCGCATGGCGGGGGCCATCCTCGAGGCGCCCGGCGGTCCCTACCGATTGGGGCAGGCGTGCGCGCGGCGTTACGGCGGCGCCATTCACGTGTTCGCCATCGAGGCCATCACCCCCGACGACTACCGGGAACGGTTCGTGCGAAGCCTCGACCCCGTCCGCGGCAGCCGGTATCCCCTGGCTCGCCACACCCACGCGCGTCTCGACGGGCTGCTGGCCCTGGACGGGGTGCGCACCATGCCGCTGCAGGCGCGGGTTCGCCCCGCCAGGTGATGCCATGCTCGTGACCCACGCGCCGGCCACGCCGGCGCAGTTGCTGGACCGTACGCACGACCTCTGCCCCGTGGCCGCCCGCCACGCCGCCAGCGTGGACGCCGAGGCGCGCTTTCCCGCCGAGACGATTGACGGCGCCCGCGACCGGCAGCTGCTGTCGGCCGCCATCCCTCCCGAGCTGGGGGGCGCCGGCGCCCCGCTCACGGCGCTGGTGGAGATGTGCCACGCGCTGGGCACCGTGTGCGGCTCCAGCGCCATGGTGCTGGCCATGCACCACATCCAGGTGGCGCTGCTGGTGCGGCACGCGCGGCAGGTCCCCGCCATCGCCGACCACCTCGCCGTCGTGGCGGAGCAGCAGCGGCTGCTCGGCTCGGTGACGTCGGAGGTGGGGGTGGGGGGCGACACGCGCACCAGCCGCTGCGCGGTGGCGCGCGACGGCGACATGGTGACGCTGGAGAAGGACGCCACCACCGTCAGCTACGGTGCGCACGCCGACGACCTGCTGCTCACCGCGCGCCGCACGCCGGACGCCGCGTCGGGGGACCAGGTGCTGCTGCTGGCGCGGCGGGGCGAGTTCATGCTGGAGCCGCGCGGCGGGTGGGACACGATGGGGATGCGCGGCACCTGCAGCCCGCCCTTCCTGGTGACCGTGCGGGCCCCCGCGGCGCAGCTGTTCCCCGTGCCGTATGCCGACGCGTCCATGGAGACCATGGTGCCCGTGTCGCACCTGCTGTGGGCCGCGCTGTGGACCGGCATCGCCACCGACGCCGTGGCCCGGGCCGCCGCGTTCGTGCGCGCCGCCGCACGCCGCACGCCCGGTGCCACGCCACCCACCGCCCTGCGGCTGGCCGAGCTGTCGGTGCGGCTGCAGGCGCTGCGGCAGCAGGTGTGGGGGCTGGCCGCCGAGGTGGACGCGCTGGGGGAGGCGCGCGCACCGCTGCGCACCATGGCGTGGGCGCTCCGGTGCAACAACCTCAAGGTCGCCGCCTCCGAGGGGGCGGCGCGCGTCGTGCACCACGCGCTGCAGGTCACCGGCATCATGGGCTACCGCAACGACACCCCGTACAGCGTGGGGCGCCACTACCGCGACGTGCTCTCCGCGTCGCTCATGGTGGGGAACGAGCGGATCCTGGCCAAGAACGCCGCCATGCTGCTGGTGCACAAGGACGACTGACGCGCCGTCGGCCCCCCGCCATCCGGCGCGCGCCCCGTCGGCGCGACGCCGCACGCATCCCCCGCCTCCCCGCCTCCCCGCGCGCTCCGTCGCGCGGCGCACCATCGACCCGCACCCGGAGTGCTCATGCTGCCCACCGTGCTTGCCGTCCCCTTTGCCGAGTCGCTGGTCGAGCAGGGGCTGCTCGTCCCCGCCGGCCCCCTCGGGGTGCCCGGGCGCGGCGCCGTCTTCGAGGCCGTGTTGTCCGCGTTCGACGCGCTGGTGATGCGCGCCGCGCACACCGACGGCGCGCAGGCGCTGTTGTTCCCTCCCGTCATCGACCGCGCCATCCTGGAGCGCACCGGCTACCTGGAGGGGTTTCCCACGCTGTGCGGCAGCGTGCATGCCTTTGCGGGCACCGAGGCCGAGGCCACGGCCTTCGCGGCGCGTGTGGCGCGCGGTGACGGGTGGGACGGCGCCATGGCCCCCACCGACCTCGTGCTCACGCCGGCCGCGTGCTACCCCTTCTATCCCACCTGTCGCGGCATCCTCCCCGTGGACGGGCGCCACGTGACCATGCGCGGGTGGGTGTTCCGGCAGGAGCCGTCCGCCGAGCCCACCCGGATGCGCGCCTTCCGGGTGCGCGAGTTCATTCGCGTGGGGGCGCCCGCGGAGGTGCTGGCGTGGCGTGATGCGTGGCGCGCGCGCGGCGAGTCGCTGCTGCGCGCCCTGCAGCTGGACGTGCGCGCCGACGCGGCCAGCGATCCCTTTTTCGGGCGCGCCGGGCGGATGCTGGCCAACGGGCAGCGCCAGCAGCAGCTCAAGTTCGAGCTGCTGGTGCCCGTGAACGACAACGGCGCGCCCACCGCGTGCTGCTCCTTCAACTACCACCTGGACAAGTTCGGCAGCGCCTTCGACATCCGGCTGGCTGCCGGTGGCGTGGCGCACACCGCCTGCCTGGGGTTTGGGATGGAGCGCGTGGCGCTGGCGCTGTTCCGCGCGCACGGGCTGGATCCTGTGGCATGGCCCGACGCCGTGCAGGCGCAGCTGTGGCCCGACGGGGGTGCGGGGGGCGCGCCGTGACGGTGCACCACCCCCGCTCGGACGGAGCCCACACGGCTGGGGCAACGGCGGAGTCCGCGGCGCCGGAGGCCGTGGCCGCGTCCGTCGCGCGCCCCATCCCCTGGCTGCGGGTGGCCGGCTACCAGCCGCACGCGCTGCATGGCCCCGGCGTGCTGTGGGGCGAGCGCAACTGCTACGTGGACGTGCTGGTGGAGCTGCTGCATGCGCTGCGGCTGGAGCCGCGCGCCATGCTGGGGGTGTGCGCCGCCGTGGACTTCGAGGGCGACCACGTGACGTTCGTGAAGCCCTCGCTGGAGGAATTGCGGCACTTCTACGGCATCGACGTCCAGGAGCTCACGCTGTACCGGCCCCTGGTGGCGCACGCCCAGGAGCAGCTGGCCATGGGGCGGTTGGTGAACGCCGAGGTGGACGCCTGCTGGCTGCCTGACACCGCGGGAACCGACTACCACCGCCAGCATGTGAAGACGTCGGTCATCATGGCCGAGCTGGATGTGCCCGGCGGGCGGCTGGGGTACTTCCACAACGCCGGCTATCACGAGGTGACCGGGGAGGATTTCGAGCGGCTGCTGCGCCTGCACGCCCCCCACGACCCCGCGTACCTGCCGCTGTATGCGGAGCTCATCCGCATCGACCGCGTGGTGCACCGGCCGCTGCGCGAGCTGGCCGCGCTGGCGTGGGGGCGCCTCGCGGTGCATGTGGCACGGCGCCCCGAGAGCAACCCCATCTGGCGGTGGGGGGTGCGCTTTGCCGCCGACCTGCCGCAGCTGCAGGCGGGAGGGCTGGCGCGCTATCACGCGTGGGCGTTTGCCACCACGCGACAGATGGGGGCGGCGATGGAGCTGCTGGCGGCCGAGCTGTGGTGGCTGCGGGAGTTCGCGCCCGCCGGGTCATCCGCGCACGTCGCGCTGCAGCAGGCGGCGTCGGCGTTCCTGCGGCTCAGTCAGGGGTGCAAGAGCTTCATCCTCAAGGGCGCGCGTGGCGTGAGCACCGCGCGCCCGCTGGACGTGACGCTGCTGTTCGATGACATGGCCACCGCCTGGGAGGAGGGGATGGCCGCGCTGCAGGAGGCGCTCCGTGGCGGGCTGGATGCGACGGGGAAGGAGCCGTCAGCGCCCCAGGGCGCCGGTGGCCACCCAGATGGCGCCATAGGCGGCGACGGTGGCCACCAGCGCCATCACGAACTCGCGCCGGACCTGCCGTTCCTTGCCGTCCGCGCGTGATCCCGACATGCGCACCTCCATGCGGCGCTCCCCCTTGGGCTTCTTCTTGACGGCGGGGACGGCGTCGGTGCGCAGCGGGGTGGGGACGGCAGGCATGACGGGCAGGGGGACGGGCGCGGCGTCCCCCTCCGCCATCGGCACCGGTGCGAGCTCCGCCACCGGCACGGAGTCGATGATGGGCTCCGGAGTGGGCTCCGAGGCCGTGTGCACCGTCTCCTCGACCGGCGACGTCACGGCCGCCGCCGCGGTCGTGGTCGACCTCGCCCGCTTGGCGCGTGAGGGACGCTTGCGCCCCCCCGTCTGGCGCGAAGGAACCTGATCCAGCCGCGATCTGATCTCGCGACCCGCCTCGGAGGGCTCGTCGGAAGATTCGTGGGGCGTGCCGGACTCCGTCACGGAATCAGTCCTTGCCAGGGTATTGGGAGGCCAATGGGCCCCGTCCGCCATCGGACGGGGTCGCTGTCCTCATCACGAGTATCCAACCCATCGGTACCGCTTGAGGCAAGGGCGCGCGCGCCATCTCGGATGGTCGGGGATGGCACCATGCCGGTTCTAATTCGCGACTGCGCATGCCCAACGATTGGTCCAAGATTGGTCCAAGGACGTCAAGGCGCCGTCAACCGGCCGTCACATCAGCGCGGGAACCGCCTACACGCGCGGGGCCACATCCATCCGGGCTCCCAGCCGGTCGCCCAGCCGTGCGCCCAGGAATTCGATGGCCCGCCATTCCGCATAATAGAAGGGACGCCAGGGCCACCGCCCGGCCGTAAACCCCACGTGCCCCCCCCGCCGCGGAAACTCCACCTCCACCGCCTGATTCCCGCTCACCACCTGCCGCACCTCGTCCAGCACCGCCGGCGGCAGGAACGGATCGTCCACCGCGTTCAACAGCAGCAGCGGGCGCCGCACCCCCCGAAGCCGTGACAACGAGCTGGACTTGGCGTAGTAGTCGGCGGCATCGCGAAAGCCATGCACCGGGGCGGTGAAGAGGTCGTCAAACTCCCACAGCGTCCGGGCGTACCGCACTCGCGCCATGGGGGACAGCTCGGGGTGCCGCGCCACCTTGGCCATCGCCTTGGGGATGAGCGACTTGAGGAACGCCCGCTCGTACACCGCGCCAAACCCCCGCCCGATGTGCCGCGACGCCCGCGCCAGGTCGTACGGCACCGATACCGCCACCCCCCCCACCACGGTGGCCGGCAGCCGCTCCCCCTGTTCGCCCAACAGCTTGCACAGCACGTTCCCCCCCAGCGACACCCCCACCATCCCCACCGGGGCATTGGGGTGCGCCGCGGTGATCCGCTCGAGGGCGAACAAGGGGTCCCCCGTCTCCCCGGAGTGGTAGCTGCGGGGCAAACGGTTCGGGGCCGAACCACAGCTCCGGAACAGCAACAGGTCGGCGGCCCACCCTCGCCGCTGAGCCTCGCGGAACAGCGCCCGGGCGTAGTGCGAATGCGTCCCCCCCTCCAGCCCGTGCAGCAGCAGCAGCCGCGGCGCCTCGGGGGCGCCATCGGGAGGCGCCAGGCGCGCCACCTCCACAAAGTCGCCGTCGGGGGTGTCCCACTGCTCCAGCGTCACGGGCAGGTCGGTCAGCAACGATGGCTCCCGACGCCCCACGCGCCCCCAGAGGGTGGCGGTGTGCGGGTCGGGAAGCCACCACGCCGGACGGTAGGCGGGGCGGAAGCCGGAGGGGGCGGGAGGAGGCGTGGTGGGCATCGTGCTATCGTTGGATCATGTCCCATGCCAAGGAGATGGCCATGCAATTTGTGCCCGCATTGATCGGAGGGGTTGGCGCCCTGCTGCTGGTGGCCGCCGTCACCCACGCCCTCCTCCGCACCTTCCTGGAAGCCCGGGGGGTGCGCCCCTGGACCCTGCTCGACTCCCTGGGTGCCTCCCCGGTGCTGCTGCTGGGTGCCCTGCTGCTGGGCACCACCGGTGGCGTGCTGGCCGCCTGGTGGCTCACCTGCCCGGGCATCACGTGCGCGGTGCCGTCCGTTGGGGTACTCTTGGCGCTGCTCTTCGCCGCCGCCGGCGTGCTGGCCACGTGGCTGGGGCTGCTGGCCCTCCGGAAGTTCACCTGACCGCTTCCACGCTCCCCTGACGCCCGGCGCGCGCCCCCAGCGCGGCGCGCCTCCCGTCACCCCCCCCCGCCCCCGCCCCGATGCTTGCCCGCCTCGCCCGCAACCTCACCGTCCAGGTCCTCCTGGCGGTCAGCCTCGGCGTCCTCCTGGGGGTCGTCAACCCGCCGCTCGGCAAGGCGCTCAAGCCGCTGGGGGACACCTTCATCAACCTGGTGAAGATGGTCATCACCCCGGTGATCTTCCTCACCATCGTGCACGGCATCGCCAGCATGGCGGACCTGCGCAAGCTGGGGCGCGTGGGGGGGAAGGCACTCCTCTACTTCGAGCTCGTCTCCACCTTCGCCCTCGCCATCGGGCTGGTCATCGTCAACGTCACGCAGCCCGGCAAGGGGCTCGACCTCGCCTCGCTCCCCACGGGCGACGTGAGCAAGTACACCGCCGCCGGCCAGTCGCAGGGGACGCTGGAGTTCCTCATGCACATCGTCCCCAGCAACATCGTGGCCGCCTTCGCCGGTGGCGAGCTGCTCCCGGTGGTGTTCTTCTCCGTGCTCTTCGGCGTGGCGCTCACCGCCGTGGGCGACGCCGGGCGCGACGTGGTGGACTTCCTCCTCAAGCTGCAGGTGGTGTTCTTCCGCGTGGTGAAGATGGTGATGGTGGTGGCTCCCATCGGCGCCTTCGGCGCCATGGCCTACACGGTGGGGAACTTCGGCCTCAAGACGCTGCTCCCGCTGGGACGCCTCATGCTGGACGTGTACGCCACCATGGCGGTGTTCATCTTCGTGGTGCTGGGCGCCATCTGCCGCCTCTACGGCTTCCGGCTGCTGCGCTTCCTGCGCTACATAAAGGAAGAGCTGCTGCTGGTGCTGGGGACCAGCAGCAGCGAGGCGGCGCTGCCGCGGATGATCGAGAAGCTCGAGCGCTACGGCTGCGCCCGCCCGGTGGTGGGGCTGGTGATCCCCACGGGCTACTCGTTCAACCTGGACGGCACCAGCATCTACCTCAGCATGGCCGCGATCTTCATCGCGCAGGTGTACCACGTGCCGCTCACGCTGGGCGACCAGCTGGCGCTGCTGGGGGTGCTCATGCTCACCAGCAAGGGCGCCGCCGGCGTCACGGGGTCGGGGTTCATCGTGCTGGCCAGCACGCTGGCCGCCACCCGCACGGTGCCGCTGGAAGGGGTGGCGCTGCTCCTCGGCATCGACCGGTTCATGTCGGAGGCGCGCGCCATCACCAACGTCATCGGCAACGGCGTGGCCACGCTGGTGGTGGCGCGCAGCGAAGGGGCCTTTGACGACGCCATGCGCGCCGAAGCGGAGGCCGCCGCCGGGATGGCCCCGCTGCCGGCGACGGCGTAGGGCGCGGCGGCGATGAGCACCACGGGAATCCGCCCGCAGCTCTTCGGCACGAAGAAGAGCGCGGACACGCGCAAGGCGCAGCGCTTCTTCGCCGAACGGCGCGTGCCGGTGCACTTCGTGGACCTCGCGGAGAAGGGCGCCTCGCTGGGCGAGCTGCGCCGCTTCGCCCAGAAGCACGGCGTGCAGGCGCTCCTCGACCGCGACAGCAAGCGCTTCGCCGAGCTGGGGCTCCGCTCGGCGATGTACGGCGACGAGCGCTGGCTGACGCTGCTGGTCGACGAGCCGCTGCTGCTCCGCCAACCGCTGGTCCGCATCGGCCCCTGGGTCGGGATCGGTGTCGACGAGACCGGATGGAAGGAGGCGCTCGCGAAAGGAGCGTAGGGGGACGGTGCCTCGGTCAGTCTGGTGCCTGACTCCTGGCTTCCACCGCCTGAGGCTTCGCTGAGGGGCCCTGGGTATGAGGCATGGACCTGAGGCGATGGGTGCCATGGGTGGTGCGCCTCATACCGATCGCCTCGAACCTCTCCCGCATACCTAGGGCCCCTCAGCGCAGCCTCAGGCGGCAAAAGGTTGCCACCAGAACCCAACCCATCCCCAACCCAGCCCCATACCAGCGCCAACGCCTGATGCGTCGCCCCCCGCTCTTCCATCGCACCGTGGCGTGGGTCTCCCGCCGCTGCCTCCGCTGGTTCTACCGCGAGCAGGCTGTCATCGGGCGCGAGCGGATCCCGGCGCACGGGCCGGTGCTCCTCATCGGAAACCACCCCAACGACCTCCCCGACGTCCTGCTGGGGTATGCCACCACCGCGCGGCCGCTGCGCTATGTGGCCACCATTTCTGCGGCCACCAACCCCGTGGCGCGGTGGGTGTATCGCGGGCTGGGGGTGGTCCCCGTGGCCCGCGCGCGCGACGTGCGCAAGATGCGCGCGCTGGGGATGGATGTCACCGCCATGAACCGGGAGGCGGCTGCGGCACTGCACCAGGCGCTGGCCGCCGGCGACGCGGTGGGGGTGTTCCCCGAGGGGGGCGTGGCCGACACCCCCGGGATCGGCGCGCTGCGCACCGGGGTGGCGCGCATGGTGCTGGACGCCTTCGAGGCCGGCGCCATCGACGACCTCACCATCGTCCCCTTCGGCGTGCAGTACGAGGCGCCGCGCAGCTGGGGGAGCGACGTGGTGGTGGCGGTGGGGGACCCCTGGTCGCTGGCCGGGTGGCGCGACGCGCTGCATGCCGACGGTCGGCCCGCCAACGCCGTGGCCCTCGCGGAGCACATGCGCGCCTCGTTGCGCTCGGTCACGCGCAACAGCCCCACGTGGGAGGCCGCCGAGTGGCGCGACCTGGCCATTGCCGCACAGGCCGCCGCTGCCGCAGCTCCGGGCACGCTGCGCGCGGTGCAGGTGGCGCAGGCGCATCGCGACTGGCCCCTGCCAGCGGACGGCGCGGAGACGCCGGACGTGCTCCACGCACCACCACCTGCGCAGGAAGCGGCGCGGGAACAGGCCGTGGACCATGCGCCCGATCTTCCCGCACCGCTCGTGCGGCGCCAGGCGGCGCGCGTGGCACGCGCCGGCGGCATCCCCACCAGCGCGCGCGACCACGCCCGCGTGTTGCACGCCACCGGCACCCCCGCCGACGCCGAAGTCCCCGCGTGGTGGCGCATCATCGTGTGGACCCCCGTGGCCGCCGCGGGGTGGTTCGTGCACGCGCCGCTCTTCCGGCTGGTGGCCACGCTGGCCGACCGCGGAAAGACCTGCCGCACCGACCACGTCATCCGCCGCTTCGTGCCGGGAGTGTACGTGGTGGCGATGTGGTACCTGCTCGTCGGCTTCGCGCTGCTGGTGGCCGCCGATGCTGCCGGCATCGAGCCGCTCTGGGCGTTCCCGCTCTTCCTGTCCCTCCCCCGACTCGGCGACGCCGCCGTGACCTGGCGCCATTGGCTCCGCGCCAGACAGCTGATGCGCCGCGCCCGCCGGATGGAGGGCGGTGTGGCGGACGGACTGGCACCCATTCCCTGACTTCTCCTGCCTGAGGTGTGAGGGGTCCTGGGTATGAGGGAGAGTGTACGAGGGAATAGGTACGAACTCGTATCTGCAGCCTCGCCTTCTCCTGCCTCAGGTGTGAGGGGCCCTGGGCATGAGGGAGAGTGTACGAGGGAATAGGTACGAACTCGTATCGAAAACCTCGCCCACTCTCCCTCATACCCAGGGCCCCTATCACCTCAGGCAGTTCACCCCACCCAGGGCCCCTCACCCCCTTACCCGGTTATCATTCAGGGATGTCCCTGATCTCACTCGGCGGTGTCGGCGTCGACTTCGGCGCCACCGAAATCTTTCGTGACATCTCGTTCACCATCGCCCCCGGCGATCGGTGGGCCGTCGTGGGGCGCAACGGGACCGGGAAGACCACCCTCGTCAAGCTCCTCACCGCCGCGCTCGCGCCCACGCGCGGGTCGGTGGCGCGCATGCCCGGGGTGCGCATTGCGCTCATGGACCAGCACCGGACCTTCCCCGAGGGGATGACGCTCTGGGAGGTCGTGGCCGACGCGTTCGGCGACCTGCGCCGCCTGGAGCAGTCGCTGGCGCAGCAGGCCGCCGCGCTGGAGCATGACCACGCCGAGGCCGCCATGGAGCGGTACGGGCGCGACCTGGAGCGGTTCGAGCGCGAGGGCGGCTACCAGATGGCCGCGCGCGTGGACGCCGTCCTCATGGGTGTCGGCTTCGACCCCGACCAGGCGCGCGCCACCGCCATCGGCACCCTGAGTGGCGGCGAGCGCGGGCGCGTGGCGCTGGCGCGGCAGCTGGCCACTCCCGCCGACCTGCTGGTGCTGGACGAGCCCACGAACCACCTCGACCTCGCCACCACCGCGTGGCTCGAGCAGCACCTGCGCGAGTCCGACCGCACCGTGCTGTGCATCAGCCACGACCGCGCGTTCCTGGACGCCATCGCCGACCATGTCCTGCACTTCGAGGGCGGCACGGCGTTCGCGTACACCGGCTCGTATGCGGCCTTTGTCACGCAGCGCGAGGAGCGGCGGCTCACCCAGCAGCGGCAGTTCGACCAGCAGCAGCGGAAGGTCGCCGCCGAGCAGGACTACATTGCGCGCAACCTCGCCGGGCAGAACACCGCGCAGGCCAAGGGGCGCCGCAAGCGGCTCGAGCGGATGCCGCGGCTGTCGGCCCCCATCGGGGCCGACGCCGTGATGGCGCTGCGCCTTGAGGCGGGCGTGCGCAGCGGCGACCGCGTCATCGAGGCGCGCGGCGCCACCGTGGGCGTGCCGCCGCATGTGCCGGGGCACGACGAGGCGGATGGGGCGGGGTCGGCGGCCGATGTCCCGCGCGACCGGTGGCGGGCGCTCGTGCGTGACGTGACCGTGGTGCTCGAGCGCGGGGAGACCGTCGCGCTGGTGGGCCCCAACGGCGCGGGGAAGAGCACCCTCATCAAGACCCTGCTGGGGGAGCACCCGCCCATGGCGGGCGAGGTGCGCGTGGGACCAAGCACCACCGTGGCGTACTATCGGCAGGACCTGCGGCACCTTCCGCTGGACCTCGTCATCTACGACGCCATCGCCAACGAGCGCCCCTTGTGGGAGCGGCGCATGGTGCAGGGGCACCTCGGGCGCTTCGGCTTTTCGGGGGACGAGGCGCAGCGCACCATCGGCACCCTCTCCGGGGGCGAGCGCGCGCGGGTGGCCATGGCGCTGCTCACCCTCAGCACCAACAACCTCCTCATCCTCGACGAGCCCACCAATCACCTGGACGTCGAGAGCATCGAGGCGCTGGAGGATGCCATCGACGCGTACGGGGGGAGCGTGCTGCTGGTGAGCCACGACCGCGCCGTGCTGCGCGGGCTGGCCACGCAGGTGTGGGAGCTGCGTGACGGCGCGCTGCACGTCTTCCCGGGCTCGTTCGTGGAGTGGGAGGAGTGGAAGGCCGAGGCGCGGCTCAAGGCCGACCAGGCCGCGCGTGCCGCGTCGCAGGCCGAGGCGGAGCGGCAGGCCCGGGTGCGCGAGAAGGAGAAGGAGCGTGAGCGCGCGGCCCGTGCCGGGCAGGGGAAGGGGGCGCCCTTGGACGCGGGCGACCGCAAGGCCGCGCTGCGCCGTGCGCGCAGGCAGCTGGAGGAGGCCGAGCAGCGGGTGCAGCTGCTGGAAGCCGAGGTGGCCGCGCTTACCGAGCGGCTGGACGATGGCGCGCTGTACGACACGCCGGCCGGCGTGGAGAAGGCCACGCGGTGGGGGCGCGAGCTGGACCAGGCGCGCGAGGGGTTGGAGGAGGCGATGGCCCACTGGGCCGACGCCAGTGAAACGGTGGAGCGGCTGGAGGCGTAGACGCCGCATGCGCCCCCTCCGTCTCTCCCGTCTCGCCCTGCCGCTGCTGGCCTGGCCGTCCGTCGCGGCGGCACAGTCCTCCGCGCTGGACCGTCTGCTGGCCGACGCCAACCGGCGCAACCGGCTGCCGGCTGCCCTGCAGGCGTACACCGCGCAGGTGGAGACCGAGATCTCGGTGATCGTGCAGCGCGAGCAGGGGAACGAGGCCGTCGCGCAGCTGGAGCAGGTGGCCAGCCGATTGCGCTGGGACCGCGCCGGCGGGTACGACCAGCGCGTGGTGGGGCATCGCATGCAGCCGGGGGGCGGGACCGTGTCGCTGCTCAGCGGGCTCGAGGTGGGATGGCTGCAGCCGTCGCTCTACGGCAACCGCCTGCGCGTGCGCGCGCAGGAGCGCCCCCGGGAGCGCCCTGACTCCGCCACCGACGCGCCTCGCGACCGGCCGCAGCCGTTCGGGCGCCGCGGGGCGGGGGCGCGCGCCGACGGCGCCGACACGCTCCCCGCCGTGCATCCGCTGGCCGACGACCGGGCGCGCTACTACCGCTACAGCGGGGGCGACACCGTGGTCACCATCCGGGCGGGCGACCGCACCATCCCCGTGGTGAGCGTGCGGGTGGAGCCGCGCCCCGACGTGGAGGCGCGGGTGCTGCTCTTCAGCGGCGAGATCCAGCTGGACGCGGGGCGCGGCGCGCTGGTCCGCATGCGCGGGCACTACGTGGTGCTCAACCGCAAGGTCCCGCCCCCGCTGCGCGCCCTGGGCGACGGCGTGGCGTTCGTGGAATACGAGAACGCCGAGCGTGCCGGGGAATACTGGCTGCCGGCGCGGCAGCGGGTGGAGATCCAGGCCACGTCGCCGCTGCTGGGGGAGGGGCGCGTGGTGGTGCGCCTTGCGTCGCGCTTCCTGGCCATGGACATCAACGACCGCGCGCTGGACTCGCTCACGCTGGCGCGCGCCGACTCGCTGCGCGCCGTGGGGCGGCGCCCGCTCACCTTTGCGGCGCGCGACACGCTGGACGGGTACCGCGACTGGCAGCTGGCGCTGGGCGCCGTATCGCAGGGGATGGGGGTGGACGACTTCCAGGACGTGGCCCCCGGGCGGCTGCGCCCCACGGGCCCGCCCACCTGGTCATTCACCCACTGGCGCGCCACCGACCTGGTGCGCTTCAATCGCGTGGAGGGGCTCTTCACCGGGGTGAGCGGCCGCCTGGCGCTGCGCGACGCGGCCCCGGGCGTGGTGGTGCGTGGCACCGCGGGGTATGCGTGGAGCGAGCGCACCGCGCGCGCGCGCCTCTCGGTGCAGAAGACCGCGGGGCCGTGGATTCTTGAGGTGCGCGGCGGCCGCTCGCTGGACCACACCAACGATTTCCGCGTTCCGTTGGACTCCATGGGCAGCCTGGGCGCGCTGTTGGGCTCCGTGGACCCGCTGGACTACGTGGACCGCTCCGGCGCCCACCTGTCGGCGCTGCGCACGGTGGGGCGCCGCGACCTGCTGGCGCGCGCCGAGGTGGGGGTGTCGGAGGACCGATGGCGCCCGAAGCATCTCTCCAAGGGGCTCTTTGGCCCCGACCCGTTCCGCGAGAACCGATGGGCGGACCCCGGGCGCTATGTGCGCAGCGCGTTGCTGTTCGAGTGGAAGCCCGACGTGGCGGCGGAGTTCTCGCGCCCCGGCGTGGGCGCCCGGCTGCTGCTCGAGCGGGGGGACGGCCAGCTCAACTGGCGACGCGCCGAGCTCCGCCTGTCGGGGCGCAAGCCTGCCGGCCCGCTGCTGTTCCTCTTCCGCGGCGACGTGGGGATGGTCACCGGCGCAGGCAACGGCCCCATCCCGACGCAGCAGCTGTTCGAACTGGGGCAGTGGCAGAACCTCCCGGGGTACCGTGACAAGGAGTTTGCCGGCTCGCAGGGGGCGATCCTCCGCGGCACGGTGCAGTGGCTGGGGCCATGGCTCCGCGCACCCATCCGCCGCCGGTCCCTGGTGCTCCCGGGAATTGCCCCGGGGCTCTCCGCCGGCCTTCAGACCGGGTGGACGGACACCCACAACGCCGCCGCGCGCGCCGCCGTGGCGCGACTGGGCGCCACCGCCGCCACGCCAGCCACCGGCTGGCCGTCGGTGTCGGTGCCGTCGGAGTCGATCCGGGGGAGCGTGACGGCCGGGCTCCGCCTCTTCTCGGGGGCCGTGTTCGTGGGGGGCACCACGCCGCTTGAAGGGGCCGGGGCGGGGCGCTGGCGCGGGATGGTGACGGTGGGCAGCCCCTGGTAGGAGGTCCGGTGAGTGGGCTGGTCCCTGTCACCTCCCTCTGGCTTCTGCCGGCTGGTGACCTCCCCCTGACTTCTCCTGCCTGAGGTGGTGAGGGGCCCTAGGGACGAGGCAGAGGTCCGAGGAGTTCGGTACGATCCGGGTGTTTCGCACCCACCGTCTCGTACCTCAACCTCATACCCAGGGCCCCTCGCCACCTCAGGCAGGAACAGGTGGCGAGCCGAGTGAAGATGTCCGACGCCCCGCTTGACGCATCCCCTTGTCCCGACGCAGGCATGGATATCGCCGTCTTCTCCGCCAGGCCCTACGACCGTCAGTTCCTCGACGCCGCCAATGCGCGCGGGGCGCACCGGTTGCGCTACCTCGAGGCCCGATTGGACGCCAGCACCGCGGCCGCAGCGGCCGGGGCGCTGGCCGTGTGCGCGTTCGTGAACGATGCCCTCGATGCTGATGTGCTGGAGCGACTGTGGACGGAGGGGGTGCGCCTGGTGGTGCTCCGGTCCGCGGGGTTCAACCACGTGGACCTCGAGGCGGCGGCCCGCCTGGGGATGGCGGTGGGGCGGGTGCCCGAGTATTCGCCGTACGCGGTGGCCGAGCACACGGTGGCGTTGCTGTTGGCACTCAACCGGAAGATCCCCCGGGCGTACGCCCGGGTGCGTGAGGGGAACTTCGCGCTGGACGGGCTGCTGGGGGTGGACCTGCACGACAAGACCGTCGGCGTGGTGGGCACGGGAAGAATTGGTGCCTGCTTTGTGCGCATCATGGCGGGTTTCGGATGTCGCCTGCTGGCCTCCGATCCGGTGCCCAACCCCGACTGTCAGGCGCTGGGGGCGCGCTACGTGCCACTGGACACGCTGTTGGCGGAGAGCGACGTGATCAGCCTGCACTGCCCGCTCACGCCGGCCACGCGCCACCTCGTCAACGCGGCCGCGTTGGCGGCCATCAAGCCCGGGGCACTGCTCCTGAACACCAGTCGTGGCGCCGTGGTGGACACGGCAGCGGTCATCGCCGCCCTCAAGGGGGGACGGCTGGGCGGGCTGGGGATCGACGTGTACGAGGAGGAAGCCGACCTGTTCTTCCGCGACCTGTCCGGCGAGGTGTTGCACGACGACGTCTTTGCCCGGCTGCTGACCTTCCCCAACGTGCTGATCACCGGGCACCAGGCGTTCTTCACGGTGGAGGCGCTCACGGCCATCGCCGAAACAACGCTGGATAACGTGGACGCCTTCGCCGCCACCGGACGCCCTCGGCACCCGGTGGGCGTGGAGCGGATCGCCGCAGGCTGAGGCGATGAGGGGCCTGACCTCAACTGCCTGAGGTGGTCAGGGGCCCTGACCTCAACTGCCTGAGGTGGTGAGGGGCCCTAGGTGGGAGGTTGAGGTTCGAGGGGATAGGGACGAACACGGCTCGTACCCGATATCTCGGACCTCTCCCTCCTACCCAGGGCCCCTCACCACCTCAAGCAGTCCCCCCGGCAAAACGCGCCCCCCCTACCGCACAAACCTGACAATCTCGTCGCGAAACCCCATCACCTGGCTCGGCGCCAAAATGCGGCCGACCACCACGTGCCCGTCCTCGCCCTCCTTCGGCACCACCGCCACTTCCGTCACCCGCGCTGCCGGGCTCTCCGCGCGCAGCCGCGCCACCCATGCCGCCGTGCGCGCGGCATCCACCACGTGATCGTTGGCGTGCACGAACAGCAGCGTGGGGACGCGAAACCCTGCCAGAGGCCTGGCGCGCACCACCTCCACCAGCGCCTGCATGGGGAACAGCGCCGCGCTGGGATAGCGCGTGGTCCAGTAGCGCCCCTGCTCCGGCGAGCGCGGCGCCCATTCGCGCCACGGGAGCATCCGGGACAGCACCACCTCCGCCCACGGCGCCGTGAGCAGCTCGGCCGTCCCGTCGGCCACCCCGAAGTTGGGGGAGATGAGCACCAGCCGGTGCACGCGTGCGCCGTACGTGGGGTGCGTGGCCAGCCAGGTGGCCAGCGTCCCGCCGGTGCTGGTGCCGATGATCACCAGCGAGTCCCCCAGCTGCGACGCCACCTCCAGCGCCTCCACCGCGTCGTCCAGCCAGTCCCCCGCGCGCGCCACCCCCATGGAGTCCCCCGGCAACCCGTGCCCGCGCAACCGCGTCTCGAAGAGATTGGCCCGCAACGCGCGCGCCACCTCCTCCGCCAACGGCGCGGTCTCCTGACGCGTGGCCGAAAAGCCGTGCAGGTAGACCACCGCATACGGCGTGCGCTGCGGGACGCTGTCGGCAAAGGTCACCCGCTTGGCCACCCCCGTGTCGGCCACACCCGCCCGCCCCTCACGCTCGGCCAGCCACGCGGGGATGGCCGTCAGCGCGGGGGGCGCCGCCTTCACCGCGGTCGGCTCCACCACCGCCGGACGGGGACCCAGAAGAAACGCGATGGCCAGCAGGACCACGAGAACGAGGAGGACGCGACGCATATCGATGGGAAAGTGGGGACGAGGGGGACTTCGCTGCAGTTTTCTGGCTTCTACTGCCTGAGGCTTCGCCGAGGGGACTTCGCGGCAGGCTTCTGGCTTCTACCGCCTGAGGC
>JBILED010000310.1:0-2915 GCA_044352305.1 Gemmatimonas sp. | reverse complement strand
CGCACGGCGCGTTGCCGCAGTGCTGGCACATCATCGGCACGAAGCGCGTGTCGAAGTCGGCCGAGAAGGTGGTCTCGGCGTCGTTCGCCCCCTCGAAGTAGCGCTCGAGGCGGATCCACGCCATTTCGCGCCCCTTGATGATGTTGGCGCCCGGGCGCTCATCCCACTGCGAGGGGCTGAGGGCCCGCCCCTGGTAGGGGGCGCCGACGGTGGGGATGTTGTTCTCGCTGTAGCAGGCGGTGACGCACGCCGAGCAGCCGGTGCAGCGTGCCAGGTCGATGGTCATCGCCCAGCGGCGCTTCTCCATCTTGCTGCTGTGCGCGGGGTCGTACATCCCCTTGTCCTTCCCCTGGGGATCGGCGAACTCGCCCTGCGCGTCGGCCGCGATGGGCGACTTGAGCCCCGACTGGAAGTCCTGCGAGGGGAGCCCGGGGATGGCGTGATGCCCATGCCCTTCCTCGGCCTCCTGCCCCATCAGCGCCGCCAGCGTGACCGCCTGGCCGATGCCGCGCCCGTGCTGGCGCGCGGAGCCTTCGGTGGTGACCAGCGGCGACGACTCGGCGGCGACCGTGACCTTGCCCTTGAGGCCGCCCGCGGTGTCCCACCCGCCGGCGAGCAGCGCATACGCGTTGACGCCCACGCCCTTGGCGAACCGGCCGTACGCGGTGTGCCCCTGCCCGAGCGCGATGGCCACGGTGTCGGGGCGCACGCCCAGGTAGATGTATGCCGGCGCGGTGACCTTGCCCCCGGCCGTCTCGATGGTGAGGTGCGTCCCTTCCGTCACGCCCAGCTTCTTGGCCGTGGAGGGGTGGATCTCCACCCACGACTGCCAGGCGATCTTGCTGACGGGGTCGGGGAGTTCCTGCAGCCACGGCTTGTTGGCGCCGCGCCCGTCTCCCAGCGTGGGGGAGGGGAACACGTGCACGAAGAACTCGCCCGCGCCCGCGGCAGGCGCCGCGCCGGGCGCCGGGGTGGCGGCGGTGCGGGCGGCGAGCGGCGCGCCGGCCACCGACGGCTTGGTGAGCGCCGCGGTGAATCCGGACGCCCCGCCGGGGAACTTGCCGATGTACCAGCTGCGATAGTCCGCCGCCGGATACTTGGCCGCGAGCGCCTGGTCCATCTTGGCGACCTGGATGAGCACGTCCCCGGTGGCCCGGGTGTCGAACACGGGGTCGAGCGTGGGCTGCTGCAGCCCCAGCTGGCCCGACATCCCCACCGCGTCGCCCCAGCTCTCCAGCCAGTGGTGATCGGGGAGGATCAGGTCGCACAGCTCGGCGGTCTCGTCGGGCATGGCCGAGAAGGCCACCTTGAAGGCCACCTTCCCGAAGGCCTGCGCAAAGTTCCCCGCCGCGGCCGGCGTGGTGTGCGCCGGGTTGGCGCCGCGCACGAAGGCCAGCGGCACCGTGCCCGCCGCCATCTTCTGCATGGCCGCGGCCACGTCGGCGAACGACGAGAGCCCGGCGTAGCCGCCGTGCCCCGCCGCCGGCTTGATGGTGACGCCCACGGCGCCCTGCTGCTTGTTGATGTCGGCCACCATGGTGCCGCATGCCACGGCATCGGCCCCGGTGACGCCGCACAGCGCCATCGTGCCGCTCCCGGCCGCCCTGATGGCGGCAGCGAGTGCTTCGATGGTCGCGGCCGGCACGCCGGAGGCCTCCGCCGCTGCGGCCACCGTCCCCTTGCCCGCCAGCGCGGCGCACAGCGCCATCTCACTGCCGGGCTTGGCGGGGATCCACTGATCGGCATTGAGCCCGGTCAGCGAACGCCGCGCTCCCACGTACACCAGTCGCGGCGCCCCTTCGATCTTGGCGCGCGCATCGGCCCAGTCCAGCTGCTGCGGCACCGGGTGCCCCCAGCCGTCCAGGAAATCGGCGCCGAAGCTCACCACCAGCTTGGCGGCGCCGAAGTCCAGCCCGGGCCACGCCGCGCCGTACGCCTGCTGGTTGGCCGCGATGGTGGCCACCGGCGCCAGCGGATCGACGCTGAGGTGCGCCGGCATGCCGTTGGCCGCCAGCCACTGGTCGAGGAACCCGGGGAAGGTGCCCGCCTCGTGCTGGTTGAGGAACACCACGTTCCCCGCCTGCCCGCGGCTCTTCACCTCGCCCAGCTTCTGCGCGAGCAGCGCCAGCGCCTTGTCCCACGTGGTGGGCTTGAGCGTGTTCCCCTCGCGCACCATGGGCGACCGGTAGCGGTCGGGGTTGTACAACCCCTGCACCGCCGACAGCCCCGTGGAGCAGATGGCGCCGCGGCTCATGGCGTGCGCCGGATTCCCGTCCAGCTTGATCGGGCGCCCGTCGCGCACCTCCGCCAGCACCCCGCACGCCGTGGCGCACTCGCGGCAGGTGGTCGCGTAATACTGGGACACCCCCGGCACCGTGTTGTCCGGGTGGGCCACGTACGGAATCAGCTTCCCCACCTGCTCGGAAGAGCAGCCCACGGCGGCGGTCGTCGCGCCGGTGGCCCCGAGGATCTTGAGGAACTCGCGGCGCTTGACGCCGGTCCCTGCTTCAGTGCTCATGCAGTCACTCCGCTCCGGGCGGCTGCACGGGGCCTGCGGCGCGCCATCGCGCGCCGGCCACCCCGTGGTCCAGGGTCAGGGGATCGATCAGTAGTGGCAGACGGCGCAGTCATACCGCGCCTTCTTGGGAGGCGCCGCTTCCAGCTCCGCGGTCACCGGCATGCCGGCCGCCCGCGCGCCATCCGCCGGCTTGTAGCCGTTCACGTGGCAGTTGATGCACCAGCCCATGTTGAGCGAGTTCACCTGCTGCACCGGCACGTAGTTGGTGTCCGGGCCCTGCGCCCCCTGATTCTGGATCTGCCCATGGCAGCTCTGGCAGGTGACGCCCGCGTTCACGTGACGGAAGTGCGGAAACTGCACGTAGTCCGGCACCTTGTGGACGCGGTTCCACGGGATG
>JBILED010000309.1:0-2925 GCA_044352305.1 Gemmatimonas sp. | reverse complement strand
CTCCGTCATCTGCCGGATGGTGGGGAGCGTGTTGTTCACGACCGCGTCGCGCACCCAGGCATCGGTCCACGGGTGCCGCTCGCCGATGGAGAGGTACTCCGCCAGCCCCTCCATGAACCAGAGCGGCGGGTTGACCATGGCCAGGTTCTGCAGCCCGGCGCCGGCGCGCCCGCGCGAGAAGATGTCG
Organism: Gemmatimonas sp.; assembly: GCA_044352305.1. Classification (GTDB taxonomy): domain Bacteria; phylum Gemmatimonadota; class Gemmatimonadetes; order Gemmatimonadales; family Gemmatimonadaceae; genus Gemmatimonas. The sequence continues at coordinate 2,738 of JBILED010000309.1, read as the reverse complement.
AACTGGAACACGTGCACCAGCTCGTGCTGCAGCACGTGCTCGAAGCTGGCCAGGTCGCCGCTGTAGAACTGGGCCATCCGCTGGCGGAGCGGGTCGGTGACGCCCCCCGTCCCCTCGCCGAGGTCGCCGAAGACGTTGCTCTGGGCGAAGTCCCCCGAGGAGCCGAACACCAGCACGGGCTTCTTCTCGCGGAACTGGTGTCCGAGGATGCGCGACAGCCGGGCATAGGAGCGCTCGACCATGCGCGCGGCGTCGGGGGCCACCGCGGCGATCTCGGGGTAGTAGTGAACCTGGAAGTGCTCGGTCTCGATGACGCGCCAGCGCAGGTTGTCGTACTGGACTTGGTTCTGCCCGAAGTACCCCTGGGCCGAGAGCGGGGCGGCGGCCAGCAGGGCCGTCGCCGCGAGGGCGCACACCGCCCCCCTCCGTTCCCGCCACGTCCCACACGCTGGCCGAGCTCCGCTCCGGCCAGCCCCCGTCCCGCGCGGCGTCATGCGCATCTCAGCGTGCTCCGGCTCCGGACAGTGTGTCCGCGTCGAGGGAAACCGGCGTTGCGTCGCTCCACAGCCGCTCGAGCTGGTAGAACTGGCGCAGCGTCGGATGGAAGACATGGATGACGCAATCGGCATAGTCGAGAAGCGCCCACCGCCCCTGCGTCAGTCCTTCGGTCATGGTGGTAGACACGCCACCCGCCTTCAACCCTGCCTGCACGTGCTCGGCCACGGCGCGCACATGGGTGTCGGAGGTGCCGTTGGCGATCACGAAGAAGTCGGTCATGTCCGTGACCCCGCGCAGGTCGAGGACCACGACATCGGTGGCCTTGAGGTCGAGCGCGAGGGCGGCCGCCCGGCGGGCGATGGGTTCACCGGGGCTTGGGGGACGGGCTGCCATGGAGAGGGGGCAAATGGAGGCCGGCGGCGCGCCGGCGGCTGAAGGCGCAGCGGGTATACCCCGCCGCCCCCGGGAACGTTGCGTCGCCGGCCGCTCCCCCAACAGGGGGGCGGGGCACGGCATGCGAAAGCGGGACCACCGCCGTGCGATGGTCCCGCCCGCCACCGGGGAGCCCGAGGCCCCCCGGCCGAGTCCAGCCGGGCTTACTGCTTGATGACCCAGACCTTGATCTCGGGGTGGACGTCGGCGTGCAGCCGCACCCGCACCCGATAGACGCCCAGCGCCTTGATGGGCTCGTTGAGCTCGATCTGCCGCTTCTCGAGCTTGAACCCCTGCGCCTCAAGCTGGTGGGCGATGTCGGCGGCGGTCACCGACCCGAACAGCTTCCCTTCCTCGCCCACGCGGGCGGCGAAGGTGACGGAGACGTCGGCCAGGGTGGCGGCCACCGCGTTGGCCGCGGCGACCTTCTCGTTTTCCATCGCCTCGAGGCGGTTCTTCTCCTGGGCGATGCGCTTCCGGTTCCCCGTCGTCGCCTCGTAGGCGATGCCGCGCGGGAGCAGGAAGTTGCGGGCGTAGCCGGCCGACACCGACACGATGTCGCCGGGGTGGCCGAGCTTGTCGACGGCACTGCGGAGGATCACGTCCATGGGCACTCCGGGGTGAACCGGGAAAGGGAATGCTGAAAGCGTCCAGCAGGAAACAGCGACGACCGCGAGGCGGGGCCCGGCGTCAGGACGACAGCGACCGGCGCGGGGCGCCGGCGCGGAAGTCGCGCCAGGTGTCTCCCAACCCGAGCCCGACGGCGTTGGTCAGCAGCACGGCTGCCCCCCACCCCGGACCCACCAGCGCAATCAACAGCAGCACCACCATCAGCAGGGCCAGCAGCGCAGGCAGCGCCAGCCGATCCGGCAGATACCATCGCAGCACCGCCACCCCGCGCAAGGCGTACAGCGTGCCGAAGACGACCACCAGGTTGAGCCCGATGGCGCGCCATTCGACGAAGGTGGGGAGCAGGAGGAGCGTCCCCCCGACTACCACCCCCCACACCAATTGGTCGTTGAAGCGCAGCGCCTGCAGGGCGCCCAGCGGCGGCCCGATGCGCACGCGCGCCACCCGGTGATAGGCGGCCCACCCCAACGCCAACGCCAGCAGCGACTCCAGCACCAGCAGGGCAGGGGCGACCACCACCAGCGGCGGTCGGACCCCGGCCATGCCGCCGGTCCCCCCCGCCTGCTGCAGCCCCTCCGCCCACCGGCCAGCCACCTCGCCCGCCTCGGGGAACCGTGTCACGAACCCCCGCCAGGCCGGCGACGCCGCCCGCCGCTCCCACTGCACCCGCGAAGCCTCCAGCCGCCGGTCGTACTCAGCCGACAGCATCTGCCCCACCGGCCGGAAGGTGGCCTGCCCCGTGGCCGTGCGGGCCCGCAGCCCCCCGACGGTGACCGCCGAGGCCATCGCCACCGCGGCAAGCGCCCGCCCAAGGAACGGGCGCCCCGGGGTGCCGAGGCACACCACGCCGAAGGCCGCCCCCAACGTCAGGCTCCATCCGCGCACGAACGCCGCGTACCCGTCGGCCGGGAGCGGCAGCATGCGCAACACATACGCCGCCGCCACGACCCACGCCACCGCCAACCACCACCGTCCCCCGCTGCGCCACCCTACCACGGCCGCGGACGCCACCGACACCACCACCAGCAACGCCACCTGTTCCACCGGCAGCAGCAGCCGGACAGCCCCGGCGGCCACCGCCAGCGCGGGGGGCCATGCCGGCGCCGCCGTCACCGCCACCATCGCGCCCAGCGCCAGCACGAACCAGCGCCACCCTGGTTCCGACGGAGCGGGCGCGC
>JBILED010000023.1:0-25754 GCA_044352305.1 Gemmatimonas sp. | reverse complement strand
TGAGGCGAATCCCCATGCGCTCGCGACTGCTCTCCTGCCTCGTCTCTGGGCTCACCGTTGCCACCGTGCTGGCGGCCGTGGGGCCGACCGCCGCGCATGCGCAGGGGGGTGGGGGCACCCCGATGGGGGTCAACGACATCCTCACCGCCCTCCGCACCGAGTCGCCGTCCGCCGTGGTGCTGCGCGCGCGCGAGCGGTGCCTGGGGTTCTCCGTGGATGCGGAACAGGCGCGTCTGCAGCGGGGCGGGGCGTCGGGCGGGATGGTTGAGGCGCTGCGGCTGGTGTGCCGCGCCGATCGCCAGGCGGTGGGCCCCGTGGCACGGAGCCGGTTCCAGCTGCAGCAGGTGGCGGAGGAGCGCATCCCCACGCCGCCGCCCTTGCCGCCCTTGCCGGCGCAGCCCAAGGCGCCGTCGCCCACGGTCCCGCTGGTGGCCGGCCTGGTAATGGGGGGGGTGGGGGTGGCGGCCGGCGGCGCGGCGTGCTCCTCCACCCTCACGGCACCGTCTCCCTACGGCGGGTTTGTCGGAGACAAGTACTACGCGCCGGGGGCCACCGCGACCACCACGTCGGGGGGGTGCCCGGTGATGCTGGGGGGCTCGTTGGCTGCCGCCACGTCGGTGGTGTCGTGGGTGCTGCGCAAGAGCGGCCACACCAAGGCCATGACGCGCTATCGCACGGCGATGCAGTCCCGGCCGGCCGATTCGGCCGCCTACGCCCGGGCGGTGGCCGAGCGTCCCGGCAAGGTGAGCGCCCTGCTGGCCTCCCTGGAGGCCGACGAGCAGCGGCTGGCGATGGATGCCCAGCAGCGGGCGGTCCGATTGGACTCGGCGGTGGCTCGCCTGCAGGCCGGTGAGCGCGCCGTGGCGGTGGCCCGTGACGATTCGTCGCGCCGGGCCGAGGCCAGGCGGGTGGCCGATGCCAAGGCGGCGGCCGATACCAAGGCGGTGGAAGATGCCAGGGCGGCGGAGGCCAAGCGGGTGGCCGATGCCAAGGCGGTGGCCGATGCCAAGGCTGCGGCGGAGGCCAAGCGGGTGGCGGATGCCAAGGCCGCCGCCGACGCCAAGGCCGCGGCGGAGGCCAAGCGGGTGGCCGATGCCAAGGCAGCGGCGGATGCCAAGGCCGCCGCCGATGCCAAGCGGGTCGCGGATGCCAAGGCCGCAGCGGATGCCAAGGCCGCAGCGGATGCCAAGGCCGCCGCGGATGCCAAGCGGGTGGCGGATGCCAAGCCGGCGGCTGCCCAGCAGGGCACCATCACCATGACCGAGGCCGAACTCCAGGCGAAGATGACCCAGGCGGCCATGGACGCGGCGAAGATGGCGGTGCAGGCCACGCTCGCGAGCCAGGCCTCCGCGGCCAAGGCGGAGACCGTGGATCCCGCCGAGGCGCGGCGTCGGCAGTCGCTGGCCAACGGGGAACTGCTCCCGCCCAAGGGCGTCTACTCCAACCCGGATGCGGTGGCGGTGATCATCGGCGTCCGCAATTATGACAAGGCCACGGCGGTGGAGTACGCCGGCAACGACGCGGAGAAGGTGCGCGAGTACCTGCTGGCGCTCGGCTTCCAGCGCGACCGGATCATCTACGAGCCGGACGCTACCCAGAGCATCTTCAACCAGGTGTTCGGGAACGAGAGCACGGAGAAGGGGCGGCTGTTCGGCAGGGTGAAGAGCACCTCGGACGTGTTCGTGTTCTACTCCGGCCATGGGGTGCCCGACGTGGACAGCAAGGTGGCGTATCTCCTCCCCCGGGACGGTGACCCTTCCCTGCTGCAGACGTCGGCGTACAGCACGAAGACCCTGTACACCAACCTGTCCAAGCTCCCCGTCCGGTCGGTCACCGTGGCGCTGGACGCCTGCTTCACCGGGATGGCCCATCGCGGCACTGTCCTCCGGGCCAGTCCGGCGGGGCTGCGGGCCGAGAATCCGGTGCTCACGGCCGGAAACATGGCGGTGTTCACGGCGTCGGCGGCGGGGCAGATGAGCGGCTGGTACGACGGCCGCCAGCACGGCTTCTTCACCTACGCGTTCCTCCAGCAGCTGCAGCGGTCCATCGATGAGAGCCCCACGGTGCCCACCCTGCAGGAGTTCGCGTCGCTGGTGGCCACCGAGGTGAATCGCCTCTCCAACGAGCACGCCAACCGGGACCAGAATCCCCAGCTGATCGGCCGGGCGGTGAACCGTCCCATTCCGTTCGTCATCCGCAAGTGAGATGGCGGAAGGGGGACGCGTGCGCTGGGGCCTTGTTGCCCTCCTGACCTGCGCGGTGCCGGCGTGGCCGTTGGCCGGCACCCTGCGCGGGCAGGGCTCGCCGTCGGCCGCGCGTGGGACGCCCCGCCCGGCCGATCGGGCAGTCACCCGTGCCGTGGGGCGTGCGCCCCGCCAACCGGGGGTGGGGGAGGATTCGCTTCGGCAGCTGGCGCTGCAGGCCGCCATGGCCGACGCCGTGGATCAGGCGGCGGCATCGGCCTCGGGGCCTGGGGCGCGCCGCCCGGTGTCGGCCGCATCCGGCGTGCCTTCCCAGTGGTTCCGCACCGTGGTTCGCTCCACCCCCCATGCGCGGGTGACGCGGCACGAAATCATCAGCGAGGGGCTCCGCCAGGCGACCGTCCCCCAAGGCGCGGAGGCGTACGAGGTGGTGCTCCGCGCCTGGGTCCGTGAGGAACCGGTGCCGGTGGCGCCGGCCTTTCCGTTGCGGTTGGTCCTCAATGCCACCCGGTTCGCCGACCGGGGAAGCCCCGAGGCCAGCGACGAGATCATCGCCACCATCACCGCCGGCACGGGGGCCTACCTGACGGTCTTCGGCATCACGGACGAGGCGGTGGATCTCCTCTTCCCCAATTCGGTCATCGACGAGGTGCACGCGGAGGAGGGGGTGGCCGTGGAAGTGCCCTCGGAGCTGCTGCGCAACCGCGCCGGCCTCCGCCTGCGCGCCACCCTGCCCCCCGGGAGCCCGCGCCGCGACGAGGTGCTGGTGGTGGTGGCCACCCGCGCCCCGATTCCGTTTGCCGGGGAGCCGACGGTTGATGGCGACGATCCTGCGGCGGTGCCCACGGTGCGCGTGACCCCGGCCGCCCTGTCGCGATGGCTGCGGGCGATCCCCGCGGCCGATCGCGCGGTCGCTGAAGCCCGGTACGAAATCGTGCGCGCCCCCGCCGTGTCACCACGCTGATCCGACACCGCCATGCCGCGCCGCTGCGTTGCCCCCCTGGTCGTTCTCGACAGGGCCTCCCATTTGCCGTTTCCCGCCATGACCCGCCTCTCCCTGACCATGCGCACCCTGTCCCGCCCTGCCCACCCCCGCCCTGCGACCGTCCTGCCGAGGCGTGGCGCCCTCCGCCCGTTGGCGGTGGCCGTGGGGCTCGTCGTCGTGGGTGGCGCCTGCGGCGGTGAGGGGACCATGACGCCGGCCGTCCCCGATCAGGTGAGCGTATCCGCCTCTGCCACTACGGTACCGGTGGGGGGCCAGGTGCAGCTCTCCGCCGCCGTGCGGGCACGCGGCAATGCCCTCCCCGGTGGGGTGTCCGGGTGGACCAGCTCCAATCCCGCGGTGGCGACGGTGTCCGGGAGCGGCACGGTCACCGGGGTGAGCCGCGGTTCCGTGACGGTGTCCGCGAACGCCGGCGGCGTGCAGGGGAGCGCGTCGCTGGTGGTGGCCGGGGTGCGCAGCGTGACCGTTCCGGCGGTGTCGCTTGGACTCGGGGAGAGCGCCACGGTCACCGCGGCGGTGGATGCCGATCCCGGGGTGGGGGCTGTGGCCGTCACCTGGAGTTCGTCCAATCCGGCGGTCGCGACGGTCAGCAGCACGGGGAGCACCACCGGCCGGGTGACCGCGGTGGCTGCCGGGACGGCCACGCTCCAGGCGGTGGCGCCGGGCGGGGTGCAGGGGACGGCCACCGTGGTGGTGTCGGCCCCTGCGGCCATCACGGAGTGCCGCTGGCCGTCCGCCACGCTGGACCTGGCGCCCGGTCAGGCGGTAACCGTCACCCCCGTGGTGACCCGCGCCAACGCGGCCGTGGCCGTGACCTACGGGTACAGCTCGTCGGCGCCCGCGGTGGCCACCGTGACGGGCGCCGGGGTGGTCACCGGCGTGGCACCCGGGTCGGCCACGTTGACCCTGACCTGCACCGGGACGGGCGCGGGCTTTGGCACCACGACGCTGACCGCCACCGCCGCCGCCACGGTGCGGCTGGTGCCCGTGACCGCCGTGTCCATCTCTCCCGCCGCCGCGAGTCTGGTGGTGGGCGCCACGCAGCAGCTGACCGCCAGCGCCCGGGACGTGTCGGGGAACGCGCTCACAGGGCGGGCCGTGTCGTGGACCAGCAGCGCCGCCTCGGTGGCCACGGTCAGCGCGCAGGGGGTGGTCACCGCCGTGGCGCCCGGGACCTCCACGATCACGGCCACGGTGGAAGGGGTGACCGGCACCGCAACGGTGACCGTGGCGAGCGTGCCCGTGGCCGCGGTGACCGTGTCCCCGCTGACGGCCACGCTGGTGGTTGGCGGGACGCAACAGTTGACCGCCAGCGCGCGCGATGCCTCCGGCAATGCGCTCACCGGCCGTCAGGTGACCTGGGCCAGCAGCGCGCCCGCGGTGGCCACCGTGAGCGCGCAAGGCGTGGTGACGGCCGTGGCGGCCGGCACCGCCACCATCACGGCCACGGTGGAGGGGGTGAACGGCACGGCTGCCATGCTCGTCACCGCGGTGCCGGTGGCGTCGGTCAGCGTCTCGCCGTCCACCGCCAGCCTGTCGGTGGGGGGCACGCAGGCGCTCACCGCCAGCGCGCGTGACGCGTCGGGGAATGCGCTCACCGGCCGGCAGGTCAGCTGGGCCAGCAGTGCCACGGCGGTGGCCACCGTCAGCGCGGCGGGGGTGGTGACGGCCGTGGCAGCCGGGACGGCCACCATCACCGCCACGGTCGATGGGATCAGCGGCACCGCCACGATCACCATCATTGCCGTGCCACCGGCCATTTCGGGGTTCACCGTCTCCCCCGCCACGGGCTCCCTGCTGTCGGGGCGGACGCTGACGCTGACGCCTGCCGTGACGCGAGCCAACGCCGGGGTGACGGTGACCTACGACTACCAGACCTCCGCCCCGGCCGTGGCAACCGTGTCGGTGGCCGGGGCGGTGCTGGGGGTGGCGCCCGGTACGGCGGTGATCACGGTGCGCGCCACCGGCACCGGGACCGGTGTGACCACCACCACCCTGACGGCCACCGCCTCCGTCTCGGTGGTGGCGGGGTTCGCCTTCGTGCGCGTGGAGCCGGGCAGCTTCCAGATGGGGAGCTCCAACGGGGACACCGACGAGGTGCCGGTGCGCACCGTCACCATCACGCGGGCGTTCGGGATGCAGACCACGGAGGTGACGCAGGGGCAGTGGGCGTCGGTGATGGGCACGAGCCCCAGCTTCTTCAACGCGTGCGGGGCGTCCTGTCCGGTGGAGCGGGTCAGCTGGGAGGATGTCCAGACGTTCCTGACCCGGCTCAATGAGCAGGACCCCGGCAAGGGGTATCGGCTGCCGACCGAGGCGGAGTGGGAGTACGCGGCCCGGGGAGGGACCACCGGCGACTTCGGTGGCAACGGCAACCTGAACGATATGGGGTGGTGGAGCGGGAACAGCACCGGGCGGACGTGGCCCGCCCAGGGGAAGCTGGCCAATGCCTGGGGGCTGTTCGACATGCACGGCAACGTGTGGGAGTGGGTGTCGGACTGGTACGGCAGCTATGCGGGGCAGTCCGCCGTGGACCCCACCGGTCCCGCCACCGGAACCCTTCGCGTGCTGCGGGGGGGGGCGTTTGGCAGTGGGCTTCCCGTGGCGCGTTCCGCCTTCCGCCAAGAGACGGCGGCCACCTATCGGAACGCGGATGCCGGGTTCCGACTGGTGCGAAACCCGTAGCACCCCCGCCGGAGGGGCTCGTTCCACGGGGGGCGGCTGGTAGATTTCGCTCGCTGCGGCCTGGCGCCCGCCGATCCGGCGGCGCCGCCGTCGCACTCGCCCCCTTCGCCCATGCCCAAGCTCTGTCCCGTCTGCGCCGCCAGCTATCCTGACCCCACGGTCTTCTGTCCGGCCGACGGCAGCCCGTTGCGGTTGGCGGACACGGGCACCGACCTGGTGGGATCGGTGATCGCCGACCGTTACCTGGTCACCGAGCTGTTGGGGCGCGGAGGGATGGGGGAGGTGTACCGGGCCCGGCATGTGCGGCTGCCGCGCGAGGTGGCCATCAAGGTGCTCAAGGCCGAGCTGGCAGCGGATGCCGCCGCGGTGGCGCGCTTCAACCAGGAGGCGAAGAGCGCCGCGCAGATTTCCAGCGAGCGGGTGGCCGCCGTGCACGACTTCGGCGAGACCTCCGAAGGGCTGGTGTACCTGGCGATGGACTATGTCCCCGGGGTGGCGCTGCGCCGGATCCTTGAGGAGGAGAGCCCGTTGTCCCCGGCGCGGGTGGCCACCGTGGTCGGGCAGGTGGCGGACGGGCTGGAGGCGGCCCACCGGCTGGGGATTGTCCACCGGGACATCAAGCCGGACAACATCATGGTGGTGCGCGACGGGGAGGAGTGGCGCTGCAAGGTGGTGGACTTCGGGATCGCGAAGGCCGCCCTGGGGCAGCGGCTTACCGGCACGGGCATGGTGGTGGGGACGCGCGAATACATGAGTCCCGAGCAGTTGATGGGGGAGGATCTGGACGGGCGCAGCGACGTGTACGCGCTGGCGATCGTGGCCTACGAATGCCTCACGGGCGACCTGCCCTTCGACCAGAACACCCCCGACCGCGGCATGTCGGCGCGCCTGCACCGCCAGCCGCGCCGTCTGGAGGAGCTGCGACGCGAGCAGTCGTGGCCCCCCGCCCTGCAGGCGGCGCTGGACGGCGCGCTGGAGCGTGATGTGGACCGGCGCACCGCCAGCGCTCCCGCTTTCGCGCGCGCCTTGTCGGAGGCGGTGACGGCGCGGGTGTCGGCGCCCCAACCTCGCCCACCCGAGCAGACCACGCCCAAGGTGGCGGCGGCACGACCGAACACCGCGAAGGTTGGGGGAGGCGTGGTGCTGGTGGCGCTGGCGGCAGGGGGGCTGCTGTGGATGACCAATGGGGATCCCCCAGGGTCGCGGGGCGACAAGCCGCCCGTCGCGGACACGGCGCGCCCTGCTGCACCCTCAAAGCCGGAACCCGCGAAGCCCACGGGGGCACCGCCGAGTGACCCTACGGGACGCCCCGCCGCGGGCACCCCCGCGATAGCCGCCCCAAAGCCCCAGATGACCGCCGCGGACGCCCGGCGCCGGTTGGAGACGTTGAGCGCGGAGCTGGAAGCACTCCCGGACGACCCCTCGGGAGCGGCCACGGCTCGCCGGCGGTTGCCCGAGATTGGTCGACTGATGGCGGCGCTGACGGCGCGCCGCGACAGCGCCGTTGGGCACTACGCGACGGCGATGGCCAACCTCAAGGCCAATCCCGATCCTGGGTCCTTGGGGCCGGTGTGCCAGCAGCTGGCGCAGGTGGTGAAGAAGGCGCCGCAGAGCGAACAGGCCGTGTCGGCGGGCACGTACCGCGTGACGCTGGAGTGCCCCTGACGGCGGCGCCTGCCCGCCCCGCGTCCTACTGCGTGACCTGCGCCACGCACCCCAGCTGATCGCCCATCCAGCCGCGACGCAGCAGCGGGAGTGCCACCCGGTCGTTGGTGAACTTGAGGACGACGTCGGGGCGTCCCCCGGTGGCCCAGGTCACCGTCCCGTCCGGGGTCACGCTCCGGGCTCGCGCCGTCAGGCGGAACAGCGCCCAGTCGCCCGATGCGGACAGGTCCCACCGCTGGTTGCGGGCAAACCGCTGCACAAAGACGGCGCTCACCTTGGCTTCCAGCCCGCCATCCGTAGGCCAGCTGATGACGGCGTCGCCGGCTCCGTCGCCAAAGCGGGATTCCTTTCCGCCATGCAACAGGGTGACGGTCTGCTCACGGCCGGCCGACAGCCCCACCACCCGGAGTCCTACGCGCGGGGCCTGCCCCCCGTCCACGAACAGGGCGTCGGAGAGGCGCGCGGCCTGATTGAAGAAGGTCACGAACGCGGGGGAGAGGGCAATGCCGGCCGCCGGACGGGCGACCCACTGCCCACCCTCCTTCACCAGGAATGCGGCAAGCCGGTCGCCATGGAAGGTCCACAGCTCCCCAGTGCCCGGCGCCAGCAGGCGGGCCACCTCGGCGGGCGAGGCCTCCTCCACGGCGGTTGGGGCGAAGGGGAACTTGGCGGTCATGGCCCCCAGCGCCGAGCAGAAGCTCTGTCCTCGGGCATTCAGCAGCGCCGGGGTCGTCCCCGGCGGTGGCGGGGGGGGACCACCACCACCACCGCCACCGCCGCCGCGGGCCACGGCGCGCGGCGGGCGCAGCGAGGCGGCGGTCTGCAGCGCCATCTCCACATCAGCGATAGGGGCGGTGAGGAGGCGTTCCACCCCCGCGCCCACGCCCTCCATGGCCCCCTGGGCGAACCCTTGCACCAATTCGGCCGCCGCACCGCGGGCCGGCACCGTGGCCGTTCCAGCGGCCAGCAGCGCCTGCTGCGTGAAGGCCAGCACGGTGGCCGAGTCGCGGGCCGACATGGCCACCCGTTGGGCCGCTTCCAGCGCTCCCAGGTTGGTTCCCAGCCCGGCCAGCTGGGTGAGATAGGGCGCCGCCTTCTCCGCGGCCAGCTTGCCCTGCAGGTCGGCGGTGGCCACCTGCCGAACCGGCTGGAAGGCCGCTTGGATTTCCGGGGTCACCCCGGTCTGGACGGCCACCACCTGCAGCAGTCGCAGCACAGGAGACGAGGTGCCGCTGGACACGGCCTGCACGACCTCCCGTACGCCGGCGAGTCCGCTCCCCCGTCCCACGCTGCTCTGCTGGAGGACATCCCGCCAGGCGCGCTGGTAGTCATCCAGGAAGCGCCCCTGCAGCTCGCGTCGCATGGCGGTGCGGGCGTCCGGCGACAGCGCCTGGGTGGCGGAGCCCAGCACCCATTCCTCCTGCGCGGGGTTCCAGTTGCGGAGCACCGAGTCGCGCACGAAGGCGAAGCCGCGCGCGGTGAAGGCGCCGGGCATCCGCGCCGGGCGCACGGTCAGGAAGCGCGTGGGGGTGGCTCCCTGCAGCTCCAACTCCGGGACGGCGCGGTTGGCCCGGGCCAGCAGCGCGCGATAGTGCGGATCGGAGCCGGTGAAGGCCCCCAGAAAGCGCCGCGCCTGCTGGATGGCGACAGCGTCAGCCGCGTCGTTCCATGGGTGGTACGCCGCCAGGTCGCTGGCATAGAAGGCGAATTGGCGCCGCGCCAACGCCGACTGCTCGGCATCGACCAACCCGCGCCGCTGCTCGTGCCACACCGAATCGAGGACCGGGGCGAGCTCGGGGACGGTGCTCCGCTCGGGTGACTGGGTGAGGAGGAGATACGCCTTGAATCGGTCGTACTGCCGGTCGTAGTCGTCGGTTGGTCCGGGGGCCGGGGGGAGGGCGCGCAGCGAGTCATGCAGGGCCTGCCGGACCTCGGCCAACAGCAGCCGCCGGAAGGGGGAGTGCCACGCGGGGCGCGCCGCCTCCACCGCGCGACCCCCCGACCAGAGTCCCAGCCCGGCCCACGGATGCGACGCCTCCTCCGCGCGCAGGGTGTCCAGCGCCTGCCTGAGGGCATCCAGGCGGCGGAGCGCGTCGGTGGAGACGGGAGCACCCGGTGCCACCTCAGCCACCGGGTAGGCCACCATGGCCGCCGCCGCCGCGTCCAGCTGGGCCACGCGCGCGCGGTTGCCCGCGTAGGACCCCACGATGCCGACGCACAGCAGCGCCAGCGCGGCGATCGCTGCCGTGGCCAGCGCGCGGCGCGTCCGGTGCACCCGCACACCGCCCCGCGCCACGGCGCTGGCCGACGGGTCGGCCAGCACGACCTCCGGGAGGAACCGGCGCAGGAAGGTCCACTCGGGGATCTCCCGCTCCCGTGGCAGGGCGGGCGAGGCGGGGGCCGCGTCCGCCCGGGACAGCACGGATGTGGCCCCGAAGGTCCCGGACAGCGGCGCATTCCCGCCGGGTCCCGGCCGTGCGGCGGCCAGGTCGGCGGCAATCACCGGGCGCGCGCCCACGAAGTAGAAGCCGCGCAACTGATGGCTGGCACCGAGCTGCGTGGGGCGGGACAGCTCGACGAGCAGCCGCACCACCTTGTCCTGCAGCTTGCCCAGCTCCCGCGGCCACTCGAAGGCGTCCCATCGCGCGGGGAGCGCCGACGCGCGGTGCAGCATGGCCCCGCGTTGGGTGCCGATGGCGCGCGCCAGCTGCCCGAAGGCCGACACCACGCGCGGAGTGAGCCGGTCGGCGTGCGTGCCGGCCGTCCCGTGCGCGTCCAGCGCCAGCGTGGCCCCCAGCGGCGCCCGGAGGGCGTCGGCCGCGGCCCCCGCCACCCAGGGGTGGAAGTACGGGATGCGATCCATCCGCGTGAACACGACGTACACCGGGAGCGCCTGGCCGAACGCCCGGGCGCCCTCTGCCAGCCGCAACCGCAGCAGTGTGGTGAGGGTGTCGAGGTCCTCCCCGCCGCCGCCCTGATAGAACAGGTCGCACGGCACGCACACCACCGCCGCCCGTGGCGGCGCATCCTTGCGCCCCAGCACCGCCGCCCACCGGGGCGCCTGCAGCGCCCGCAGCACCCGCTGCCAGCGCGGACCATCGGCCAGGAGCGCGCCGGTGAGCTCGGTGATCACGGTGCCGTTGGCCACCCACACGTTGGCCGCACTGGTGGGGGCGGGGAGCTCGGTTGGCAGGCGCGGCGCCTCGCCCACCACCAGCTCCGGATCGCCGCCCCCGTGGGCGACGAGTGCCGTCTTGGCGCTACCGGTGGGTCCGAGCACCAGCACCACGGGACCGTCCCCCAGTGACCGCCCCAGCCGCTTGGTGGCATCCCGCAACGCCAGCAAGATGTCGTCGGGCCCCGTCTGCCCGCCGCCGGGCGACCCGTCCACCGGACGCAGGAACCAGGCGATGGTGGCCGCAGCGCCGACTCCCAGCAGCAGCAGGAGCCCCCACAGCGCCCATCGTGCCCCCGGCGGAAGGGTCAGCAACCAGTCGGCAATCAGGGCGATGGCACCAAACAGCAGGAGCCCCGCAGCTGCCAGGGGCCACCGGAACGCAACGAGGCGGGACATCATGATGAACGTGGGATCCGGGGGGACGCGGAGGTCAGGAAACCGCTACGGGCTGGTTGGCGGCCCGGGAACGGAGGGCGTTCACGTCGGCGCGCAACAGCAGGGCCGCGGCCACCCAGAGCAGGGCGGCGAGGAGCGCCGTCGCCAGCGCTCCCCGCCGGAATCGGGGCCACAGGGGATCGCGATGGTCCAGCTGGTCGGCCGGAGGGAGCCAGTCTGGCGCCAGCGCCGCTTCGCCGCGCATGCGCCGCAGCCGCTCGGCAAGGCGCTGCTCGATGGCGAGCAGCGCGCCGTGGTCGGCGCTGGTGTAGCGCCCCCGGAATCCCAGCAGGAGGCACTGCTGGTACACCTCCAGCACCTCCGCCAGCATGGGCGAGTCGGGGCGGGCCAGCAGCTGCTCCAGCTGGGTGAAGAAGTACTCGCCTCCCAAGTGCCGCCCGAACAGCTCCTCCTGCAGCGGGCGCGCCGCCCAGCCGGACCGCGCGGCCAGCGGGCTGTGCAGGATCGTCTCGTCCACGAAGGCCACCACGGGGAAGAGCACCCGCTCGACCTCCTGCTGGGGGTAGCCGGTTGCCACCGCCTCGCGCTGCGCCGATTCCAGCGTCTGGCGCACGCCGGCCCGGAAGGCGGCACCGTCGGCCACCTCCTGGCGGTTCGCGCGCACGCGCACGGCGGTGGTGAACACTTCCTGAAACGCCGCGGCGAGGCCGCCGGCTGTCGGTGGGGAGGCCATGGGTCAGCGGGAGGAAACGTCGGGGAGCAGCACGGCCAGCTCGATGTACGCGCCCTGGAGTTCGGCCGGGGTGTAGACGCCCAGCTCGCGGGTCTTCCCCAGCGCCATGAAGTTGGGGCCGGCCAGCTGCAGCTCGAAGTAGGCCAGCCCGGGCGACGGGGCCAGCCCGGCCGGGGGGACGGGCAGGTGCGCGATGGCCAGCCCGTCGCGGGCATCGTTGACGAGCCGCGCGACGATGGCGCTGGCGCTGACCTTGGCCAGGCGCGGCACCCGCTCCACCAGCGCCGCGTGGCTCAGGGGGGCCCGCACACCGAGGAACCAGCGTGCCCCCGGCTCGTAGGCGCGCGGTTCAGAGACCGGCGCCGCCAGCATCAGGTCGTTCACCCGCTCCAGCGGAATCACCAGCGCGCGCGCCGCCACCACGGTGCCCAGCTGCGCACGGAGGTGGGCTTCGAGAGCGTCAAAGGCCGGCGTGGGATCGTGGTGGGTATAGGCGGGGAGGTCGCGTGGCGACACCCCCAGCGCAAAGGTGCACAGCGCGCCGGCCAGCCGGACCAGCTCCAGGTAGAGCCGCTCCGGGTGTGCGGCGGGGGTGCCTTGCAGGTGGCGCAGTGCCGGGAGCGCGGAGCGCACCGCGTGGAGGAGCCACCGAGACGCCACCTCGTTGCCGCGATAGGCCGCGGCGCCCCCTGCGGCCGTGGGTGGCGCCAACTGTGCGGCGGCGGCTAGCGCCGACTCCTTGTGCTCGAGCAGGGCGACCAGGGTGCGCGTCAGTGCCGCCAGCCGGGGCGAGGCCCCCAGATGCACGGTGGGCGGCACGAACTCCTCATCCACCTGGAAGTGGCCCCGCCCGTCGCGCCGGATGCGGGCCACCGGGACGGCCACCGACCCCTCACCCAGCTCGTGATCCAGCCGCACCCGCAGGGCCAGGGACGCCAGCCGCACCTCCAGTGGATCGCCGCCGGTGGCCTCGTCCACCACCACGTGGCGTACCGCCTGCAACCGGCGCGGAGCGGCGGGGTCCTCCACCCCCTCCGACTCGGTCTCTTCCAGCCCCGACACGTTGGGGGCCGTGGCGCTCCACGGCGGCAGCACCACCCAGGCCACCTGGGCCTGTTGGGTGGGGCTGAAGCGGTCGGCCAGCGTGACCGGAGGGGGCAGGGGATCGATGTCGGGGGCGCTCGCCGTGGTGCCGTCGGGGAAGCGGAGCTGGAGGTGGCGCAGCACCAGCATCCCGGAGCCCAGCGCGTCGTGGTCCAGCTCCAGCGCGGCCACTCCCCATCCGAAGGGGGTGAGCAGGTCCATGGTGCGTGCGACCTGATCGGCGGCGTGCCTTCGCTGCGCCTGGAAGTGCTGCGGCAGGAGGTGCATCCCCTCCTCCCAGACAACGCGCCGGGCAGGCGCGGCCGGAGGCGTCACCGGGCGTCCCCGCGACGGTGCGCCGAAGGCCCATCGGTACGGGCGCGCGCCTTGTGCGCCGCCGCCCGGCCGTGAACAATACGAGGAGCCGCTCGTGCGGTCCTCCCTTCTCCGCCTCGCTCGACACCGACACCGCGCACATGCATCAGGGGCTCTCCGATCGATTCACGCTCTTGAAGTCCGTCGCGACGGATGTCGGCGTGGAAACCTACACGGCGCTCCACCAGGAGCAGCCGGTGCTGGTGCATATTGTGACCGGTGGCGACCTCGCGGAAGAGGGAACGCTGCGGGAGCGGCTTGCCGCCTTGCGGGACGCCGACCGGCGTCGCGTGCGTGAGGTGATCCCGCTGGCTGCGGGGATGGCGGTGGTGACGGACTACCTGACCGGGTACCCGCCGTTGACCCGGTGGTTGGCGCAACGGGCCGGTGGGGCGCCGACCGCCACGACGGCAGCGGGGATGGCGGAAGGGCGGGGGGATGTGGCGCCCACCCCGCAGCCGGTGCCGGTGCCGACCCCCGTGCCCGTGCCCACCCCGGTCCCGGTGCCCGTTCCGACCCCTGTGCCGCTGCCAGGGCCGCCGCCGGTGGTGGAGCCGCCGCCTTCGGTACCGCCAGCGCCCCCGCCGCCTTCGGCGCCGGCCGCACCCGGGCTGTACACCGAGATCTTCGGCAGCCCCGCCGTTCGGCCGGTGGACCCGCCCGTGATCCGCCAGCCCGGGGGGATGTCCGCAGGGGGGCAGGATCTGTTCGACGAGTTCTTCCCGGAGACCGGGGCCAGAGAGCCGCAGCCGCTGTTCCCGCCACCGCTGCCGGATCCGCGTTCTCCCGTTGCGACCCCGCCGTGGCCGGCCACGGAGGATGAACTCCCCGGCTGGTTGCCGCAGCCGCCCGCCGAGGCGGTGTCCCAGCCGCCCGCGGCGCCGGCGCCCGGTGCCGCGGCGCCCGGTGCCTCGGGGGCCGATGCCCGGGGGTCCGCGTCGGCGGTGCCCATCCTGGAGGTGCCGCCCGTCAACCCGCTCGCCAACCCGATCGGCGCGCCGCTCACGCCTCCCGTGCCGTGGGGCGGCGCGGCGCCGCGTGGGGCTGTGGCCAGTGACTTCGATCGCCTGATCCGGCAGGCGCCCTCGCCGCAGCTCCCGGGAGCCGCCACGGCTGGTGGGGGGGCGTTGCCGCCAGCCGAGCGGAAAGTGCCGTCGGTGCTCTGGCACCTGCTCAGCTACCTGCTGATTGCCGCGGTGGTGCTGGCCGGACTGGTCTTCCCCCGGTTTTCCGTGCCGAGCGGGGTTCGACTTCCGGAGCGGGCGGATTCGCTGCTGGCGGCGCCGGCCGTCGACCTCCCGGGGCGGTGAAGGCCCCTCCCGGGGCGTCGCGTCCGGGGGGGCACCGTCCTACAGCACGATCACCAGCTCCAGGGTGGCCCCGGCCAGGTCGGCGGGCACGTACACCGTGAAGTTGCGCGCGCGGGTCACGGCATCCCACCCCGTGCCGTCGCGCTGGATGGCAAAGTAGAGCGCGTCCAGCTGGACCGGGACGGCGGCGGGCGGGTGCGCCACGTGGGTCAGGGGGATCCCTGGCAGGGCGCTCTGCACCAGCGTCTCCACCACCTCGGCGGCCCCCGCCTTGCACCCCTGTGCCACGCGGGCGATGAGGTCGGCCTGCCGCCCCGGGGCGCGCACCGCCAGGAACCACTGCGGAGCCGTGAGCCAGGCCCCCTTGTCGATGGCCGTGGACACGAAGCTGGGGCGCACCGGACGCAGCGGCAGCGACACCGCCGCATCCGCCACCGCCGTGTCCAGCAGCGCCAGCAGGCGGTCCTCCAGCGCGGCGAAGGCGGGGCCCAGGCGGAGGTGGTCGTAGGCGGGGAGGGCGCGGCTGTCGTCGGCCGCCGAGAAGGTGGCCAGCGCGCCGATGAGGGCCAGCATGGCCTCCCACAGCTGCACCGGGTGCCCCCGCCGCACCTCGTGCAGGTGGCGGATGGTCGGCAGGTGGGTGTTGACCGTGTACAGCAGCCAGAAGCTGGCCACGTCGGTGATGGCGAAATCGGCCACCCCCTGGTTGCGCTGCCGACGGGTGCGCGAGAGGGTGGCGCTGCGCGCGGCCAACCGTTCCACCAGCCGCCCGGCGATCCCCAGCAACGACGGCGATGCCTCCAGCGACAGGGCCGGCGGAATGAAGGCGGGATCCAGCGCGACCCCACCCGCCGGCGCGCGCATGAGGCGGGCAATGGGGAGGGTGACATAGCCCTCCAGCCCCTCCCCCTCCAGCAGCAGGCGCAGCTGCGGCACGGCCACCTCAATGGGCTGTTCGGCGCGCCCGGTGGTTTCGTCGCGCACGCGCAGCTCCTCGGCCTGCCACCGGGCCACCTCCGCACCGCCGCTCCGGGCCACGTTGCGCGCGCCCGGGCGATACTCGGCGGTGGCCAGGTACACGGTCGCCCCATCCTGGTCGGGGGGGATGGCCTCACCAACGGGGATGGGCGGCGGGAGCGGTCCGCCACCCGGGGCGTCCACCAGCAGGCCGTCGGGGAGGCGCCCGGCCACGGCGGTGACCACCAGCGTTCCCCCCGCCAGCGCCTGCAGGTCGAAGGCGAGACGGGCCACGCCCCACGGACAGAACGCGAGCGACGCGATCTGCACGGCCAGGGCGTCATCGTGGTGGCGATCCTGCGCCTGCAAGTGCTGCGGCGCGAGGAGGAGCCCTTTGGTCCACAGCACGGGGGGGAGGAACCGCATGGGGCGGAATGTGCAGCGGGAGTGGGCGGGCGGGAAGCACCCTTGGCCGCGCGGCGCTCCGCGCTTGACAAGGCCGAGCCCGGCGCGGAGTTTCCCCGCATCCCGTTCAATGGCTTGGCTACTTGCCTGCGGCGTCCGGCCACTTTGGTCGCCGGCCCGTCGGGCGCCCGCCCCTCCCGCAGGATCCACCTTCAGGTTCCCGCCATGTCCACGCAGAAGAAGCTGGAGCGCGTCCGTCCGGCCCGGATCTCCATTTCCTACGAGGTGGAGAAGGGCAACGCCATCGAGATGAAGGAGCTGCCGTTCCTCATGGGGGTGATGTCGGACCTGTCGGGGCACCCGGCGGAGCCGCTCCCCAAGCTGAAGGAGCGGAAGTTCGTGGAAGTCACGCGGGAGAACTTCGACGACACGCTGGCCGGGATGAAGCCGCGGCTGCAGCTGACGGTGGACAACAGGCTGTCGGAGGATCCGGACAGCAAGCTGGCGGTGGAGCTGCACTTCCGGAGCATGGAGGATTTCCGCCCCGACCGGGTGGCGCAGCAGGTGAAGCCGCTGCGGGAGCTGCTGGAGCTGCGCACCGAGCTGTCCAACCTGCGGGCCAACCTGCAGACCAACGAGAAGCTGGGCGAGGTGCTGGAGGCCACGCTGGGGGATGCGGACAAGCTGGCGCAGCTGCGCGCCGAGCTCGGGCTGGAGGGGTGACCATGGCCGATCCGATGAAGGCGGCGGCCGCACCCGAGGCCTCGGCGGCGGAGCTCACGCTGCTGGACCAGATCGTGGAGCAGGGGAAGCTGGGGCGCGACGCGGAGCAGCGCAGCCAGGGGCGCGATCAGGTGCGGCGGTTCGTGGAGGAGGTGCTGAAGGGCGCCATGACGGTGAGCCGCAGCATGGAGGCGACGATCGAGCAGCGGATCGCGCAGATCGACCACCTGGTGTCGCAGCAGGTCACGGAGATCCTGCACCACCCCGAGTTCCAGCGGCTGGAAGGGGCGTGGCGCGGGCTGCACTACCTGGTGCGGCGGACGGAGACGAGCGAGCGGCTCAAGCTCAAGGTGCTGAACGTCTCCAAGGGCATGTTGGCGAAAGACCTGCTTGCCACCGAGTGGGACCAGAGCGCGCTGTTCAAGAAGGTGTACGAGGAGGAGTACGGCAGTTTTGGCGGGATCCCCTTCAGCGCGATGGTGGGGGACTATTACTTCGACAAGTCGGGCCCCGACGTGGACCTGCTGGAGAAGATCTCCAACGTGGCCGCGGCGGCGCATGCCCCCTTCGTGTCGGCGGCGGCGCCCGGGATGTTCAAGCTGGACAGCTGGGGCGATCTGGCCACGCCGACGGACCTGGCCAAGATCTTCGACAGCACCGACTACGCGCGCTGGAAGGGGTTCAGGAACACCGACGACTCGCGGTACGTGGCGCTCGCAGCGCCGCGCTTCCTGGCGCGCGAGCCCTATGCGCCGGACACCTCGGCGGTGGAGGCGTTCCGCTACGACGAGCGGGTGAGCGGCGCCGACCATGACCAGTACTGCTGGGCCAACGCCGCGTACGCCATGGCGGCGAACATCACGCGCGCCTTCGCGGAGTACGGCTGGTGCGCGTCCATCCGCGGGGTGGAGAGCGGCGGGCTGGTGGAGGGGCTGCCGATGCACACGTTCCGCACCGAGACCGGGGAGGTGGCGATGAAATGCCCCACCGAGGTGCAGATCACCGACCGCCGCGAGAAGGAGCTGGCCGACCTGGGGTTTGCCGCGCTGGTGCACCAGAAGCACACCGCCAACGCGGCGTTCTTCGCGGTGCAGTCGGCCAACAAGCCCAAGGTGTACGACGACCACAACGCGTCGGCCAGCAGCCGCCTCTCGGCGCAGCTGCCGTACATCTTCGCCACGTCGCGGTTCGCCCATTACCTCAAGGTGATGATGCGCGACAAGGTGGGGGGGTACGAGTCGCGGTCGGACATCGACGCCTTCCTCAACCGCTGGATCCAGAACTACGTGGCGGCGGATGGCTCCAGCCAGTCGGTGAAGAACAGCAAGCCGCTGTCGGACGCGCGCATCGACGTGGTGGAGGTGCCGGGGAAGCCGGGCGCCTATCGGGCCGTGGCGTACCTCAAGCCGCACTACCAGCTGGACGAGCTGGCCGTGTCCATGCGGCTGGTGGCCGACCTGCCGCAGCCGGCCGGCTGATCAACGCAGCAGCAGCACCCTGGGCGACGCCCGGGCCGTTTCCGCGGTCACCCGCACACCATTCAATTCCTGAGAGGCAGCCATGGCGTTCGACGCGTACCTGAAGATGGATGGCATCGAAGGGGAATCCGCCCGGAAGGGGTATGAGAAGTCGGTGGAGATCATGTCGTTCAGCTGGGGGGCCAGCAACTCGGTGTCGCACTCGGCGGTGGGCGGCCAGTCCGCGGGGCGCGCCACCCCGCAGTCGCTGAGCATCACCAAGGCGTTCGACAAGGCGTCGCCGCTGTTCCTCAAGCTGCTCACGCTGGGCAAGGTGACCCCCAAGGCCGAGCTGCACTGCCTCAAGGGAACGGGGTCGCAGCAGGAGCCGTACCTGGTGATCAAGCTGGAGAACGTGTTCGTGGAGTCGCTGTCCTGGTCTTCCGGGAGCGAGGAGGCGGTGGAGCACGTGTCGCTGGTGTTCAGCAAGGTGGCAGTGGCCTATAAGGTCCAGGACCAGACCGGTGCGCTGAAGGCTGCCGGCGTGCCGGAGGTGGCGTTCGACTTCGTGAAGGCCACGGACAAGTAGCGCGTCGGGGCGGCGGATGCCCACCGCGCAGGAGCTGTACGAGGCGGGGCGCCTGGGGGAGGCTATTGAGGCCCTGGGCGTCGAGCTTCGGGCGCACCCGGCCGACGTGCGGCGGCGCACGTTCCTGTTTGAGCTCCTGACGTTTGCCGGGGACTGGGCGCGGGCGGAACGCCAGCTGGACGCGCTGGCGCGGGAGGGCCCGGAGGCGGATGTGGGGACGCGGTTGTACCGCTCGGCCGTGGTGGCCGAGCGGGTGCGCGAACACATGTTTGACGTGGGGGACCTCCCGACCGACACGGCCCCCGGGCCCGTGCGGGGGGTGCTCAACGGCGCTCCCTTCGCGTCCATCGCCGATGCCGATCCGCGCATCGGCGCGCGGCTGGAGGTGTGCGCGGGGGGACAGTACCTGTGGATCCCCTTCGCCCATCTGGCCTCGGTGGTGGCCGCCCCGCCGGCCAACCTGCGGGACCTGCGCTGGCTCCCGGCTCGGGTGCGCATGGCCCCCGACGTGCGCGACCTGGAGTTGGGGGAGGTGCTGCTTCCCACCCTGACCCCGGCGGCGTGGCGACACGCCGACGATGCGATCCGCCTGGGACGGGCGGCCGACTGGGAGGACGCCGAGGACGAGGGGTACCGACCGGTGGGCCAGAAGCTGCTCCTGGTGGACGACCGCTACGTGCCGTTGCTGGAGATCCGCGAACTCACGCTGCTCCCCTAGCGCTGCGGGCCCGCCGGGGCGCGGCGTCCGTTTTTCCACACGGGCCCGGTGCGCAACCGGGCCCCGCTTCCCACTCGGCATGCCCGTCGACACTGACCTGCTGACCGCCCTGCTCGCTCCCATCCCCGGAGCGAGCCCTGCCGGGCGGGAGATGCGGTATGAGCAGGAGTATGCGGACCTCAAGGAGGCCCGGCGGGAGGACCCGCCGGGTGTCACCCGTCGCCCCGAAGACCCGCCCCCGCGTGTGGCGGACTGGGCGCGCGTGGTGTCGCTGGGCACGACGCTGCTGACCACGGCCACCAAGGACCTGCAGGTGGCGGCCTGGCTGACCGAGGGGCTGCTGCGACAGAAGGGGGCCGCCGGGCTGGCCACGGGGCTGGCCGCCCTTCGGGGGATCCTGGAGCAGCACTGGGACGGCTGCTTTCCGGAAATCGACGACGACGACGTGTCGGCGCGTGCGGGCCCCTTGAATTTCGTGGGCGCCAAGCTGGTGCTGGGGGTGCAACAGCTGTCGGTGGCGCCCGGGGTGTCGTTTCTGGAGTTCAAGTACGCCCGCACCATTCCGACCGAGCAGGCAATTGCCGATGCCCCGTACGACGACCGCCCCGCGTTGGCGGCACGTCGGGAGGAGGCGGCCGGTGCCGGTCGCCTGATGCCCGAGGCGGTGGCGAAGGTGATGGACGAGCTGGGGAAGGAACCGGCGCGCCGCCAGATGGCCGATCTGGACGTGGCGCTGGCCGAGCTGGCCTTGCTGGAAAAGCAGTCCGACGCGCGGTTTGGACGCGAGGCGCCGGCGTACACCGACCTGCGCAAGGTGCTGGGGGAAGTGCGCCACGAAGTGCAGGCGCTGCTGCGGGCGCGACTGGAGACCGACCCCGACCCGGTGGCGGAGACCGAGGGAGCGGCGGTGGCCGAGGCGGGTGGCGGGGCCCCCGCGGACGCAGCCCCGGGCGATGACACCGGCGGCGAGGTGGCCAGTGCGGCGCAGGCGGCGCTGCGGATGGCGGCGGCCGCCAAGTGGCTGCGGGTGCAGGACCCGACCAATCCTGCCCCGTACGGCCTGCTGCGCGGCTTTCGCTGGGGCGAGCTGCGGCGGGAGGCGCCCACCGTGGATCCGCGCTTGTTGGAACCCCCGGCCATTGTCCTGCGCGCCCGGCTGAAGACGCTGGCGCTGGATGGCCGGTGGGCGGAGGTCCTGGAGCAGGGGGAGCTGCTGATGGCCACCCCGCAGGGGCGCGGGTGGCTGGACCTGCAGCGGTACGCCCTGACGGCGTGCGGGCACCTCGGGAGCGGCCATGACGCCGTGGCCAGCGTCATCCGCAGCGAGCTGCGCGCCCTGCTGGCCGCCCTGCCGACCCTTCCCCGGATGACCCTCATGGACGACACCCCCGCCGCCAACGACGAGACGCGGCATTGGCTGGAAACGGAGGGGCTGGTGCCCGACGTTGCGGCATCGGAGGGCGCGGACGCGGATGCGGACGACCCCGAGGCCGTGGTGACGGACGGCCTGGAAGCGCTGGACGCGGCGCTGGCGGCCGACGAGGCAACCAGCCACCATGGCGGCGTGGGGCGGCGCGTGCGTCGCGCGTCCTCCTCCGACGGGCGCGATCCCTTCGACCTGGCGTTGGCCGAGCTGGCGCAGCGCCGCCCCCAGCGGGCGGTGGAACTGCTCACCGAGCAGTTGGGACGGGAGCGGTCGCCCCGAGCCAGCTTCGTGCGGCAGGTGCAGGTGGCCTACGTCATGGTGGAGGCGGGGTTGGACCAGGTGGCCTACCCCACGCTGCTGCAGCTGAAGCAGGTCATCGAGAAGCAGAACCTGGAGCAGTGGGAGGCCGGGCCGCTGGTGGCCCAGCCGTTGGCCCTCCTCTGCCGTGTGCTGGACCGCACCGGCGGGGATGAGACCATGCGCAGCGAGCTGTACCAGCGCGTCTGCCGCCTGGACCCGGTGCAGGGGTTGGCCCTGCCTCCCCGCTAGCCCGCCCCGCCCCCGATGCCTCGCACCGAGCTCGAACGGCACGTCCAGCCGTCGTTGCTGGACCGCCTGACCGACGAGGCACCGGACGCCGCCGGGGACGCCCCCACCACGCGCGAGGACTCGGTGCGGCGTTTCCGGGCGGCGGTGCAACGTGACGTGGAGCGCCTGCTCAACAGCCGACGCACCACCGTGTCCGCCGGGGCGCGGCACCCGCAGCTTGCCACGTCAGTGCACCAGTACGGCCTCCCGGACCTCTTTTCCATCGCGCCGGGGACCCCCGAGGGGCAGGAGGCGCTCACGCGGGAGGTGCGCGAGACGATCGCCCGCTTCGAGCCGCGCCTGGCCAACGTGCTGGTGCGCCTGGTGGAGAACGATCAGCGCACCGCGCCGCAGGTGCGATTCGTGGTGGAAGGGACGCTGCGCATGGACCCGTCGCCGGAGTTGGTGGTGTTCGACACCGTGGTGGAGTTGGCGAGCGGTGACGTGGACGTGGGCACGCCGCGATGACGGGGCGCTGATGGCCGACGGGATCCCGGACTACCTCGACTACTACGAGCAGGAGCTCACCTATCTGCGCAAGCTCGGGGCCGAGTTTGCCCAGCGCTATCCCAAGGTGGCCTCCCGCCTGCGCCTGGAGCCGGCGCAGTGCGAGGACCCGCACGTGGAGCGGTTGCTGGAGGGGTTTGCCTTCGTGGCGGCGCGGCTGCACCGCCGCCTGGACGAGGACTTCCCCGAGGTCAGCGAGGCGTTGCTGGAGATGCTGCACCCGCAGCTCGTGCGCCCGGTGCCGTCGATGGCGGTGGTGGAGCTGGAGCTCGATCCCGCCCAGGGGATCCTTCCCGGGGGCTTCCGGGTGCCGCGCGGAAGCCGGCTGCAGTCACGACCGGTGCAAGGGGTGCCCTGCGAGTTCCGCACGGCCTATGACACCACCCTCTGGCCCGTGCGGGTCACGGGCGCGCAGTGGACGGCTCCCGACGGGAGTGCGGGGCGCGAGGCCGTGGGCGCCATCCGGCTGCAGCTGCAGGCGTTCGAGGGGGCGCGGCTGGACGCGTTGGCCATGGACGCGTGGCGGCTCTTCCTGTCGGCGGACGCCGGCGTGACGGACACGCTGCTGGAGCTGCTCCTCAACAACTGCCTGCAGGTCACGGTGCGCAATCCCGACCGCCCGGGGAGCGCGCCGGCGCTGCTGGGGCCCGGGGCGTTTCGCCCCGTGGGCTTCGGCGAGGACGAGGCGCTGCTGCCGCGCCCGCCCCGTGCCTTTGCGGGGTACGGCCTGCTGCACGAGCTGTTCGCCTTTCCGGAGAAGTTCCGATTCGTGGAGCTGGCGGGGCTCGGCGGCGCGCTGCGCGGGGTGCAGGCGGGGGCTCGCGCCGAGGTGACGATCCTGTTCAGCGCCTTCGAGAAGGCCGAGCGGCGACAGGCCGTGGAGCTCGCGCTGTCGGGCGACACCTTCCGCCCCGGGTGCGTCCCGGTGGTGAACCTCTTCGAGCGGTCGGCGGAGCCCATCCTGCTGACGGAGCGCCAGGTGGAGCACCTGGTGGTGGCGGATGCGCGCCGCCGGCTGGAGGTGGAGGTGTGGGCGGTGGATGGCGTCACGCTGCTGGCGGACGACCGGCAGGGGGCACAGGAGCTTCCGCCCCTGTATTCGCACCGCCACGATGCCAGCCCGGATGGGCGGACGCTGTTCTGGCAGGCTCGGCGTCGCCGCAGCGGGTGGCGCAGCGACACGGCGACCGAGGTGGTCCTCACCTTCGTGGACCTCGCAGGGACGTTGCGGGTCCCCGACCACGACACGGCGTCGGTCCGGATCACGGCCTGCAACGGGGACCTCCCCAGCCGCCTCCCCTTTGGCACCGACGAGCGGGGCGACTTCACGCTGATGAGCGGCGGCCCGGTGCGGCGGATCACGGCGCTGGTGCGCCCCACGCCGGCCGTCCCGCCGCGGCTGGGGAGCCCGCTCCTGTGGCGACTCATCTCGTCGCTGTCGCTCAACCACCTGTCGGTGACCGACGGCGATGCGGCGGCGCTGCGGGAGCTGCTGCGCCTGCACATCCCGACCGACAGCGAGAGCGCGCGCCGCCAGGTGGAGGGGCTGGTGGGGGTCACGGGGACTCCCACCTTCGCCCGTGTGGCGGCCCCGCACGGCATCGCCTTCGCGCGCGGGCGCCGCGTGGAGCTGGAGTTCGACGAGGAGCAGTACCGGGGGGGCGGCATGTTCCTCGTGGCCTCGGTGCTGGAGCGGTTCCTGCCGCTGTACGCCACGATGAACAGCTTCACCCAGGTGGCGGTGCGCTCGCGGCAGCGCCGTCGCCCCGTGGTGGAGTGGGCGCCCCGCGCCGGCTGGCGGAACCTCCTGTGAGCGGCGCGCCGGCGTCCCCGCGTGAGGCGGTGGCCTCCGCGCTGGAGCGCACCCCCGGGGAGTTCACCTTTGCGCAGGTGATCCGGCTGCTCCAGCGCCTGCACCCCGAGCGGGCCCGGCTGGGGGGCTGGGCCGACCCGCAGCGCGAGGTGGCCCGCCTGGGCGTGCCGCCGTCGCTGGCCTTTCCCGGCACCGAAGTATCGCAGGTGCGGCTCCCCCGGGAGGGGGAAGCCGCACCGCCGCGGGTGGCGGCGCGCTTCCTGGGGCTCACCGGGGTGCAGGGGGTGTTGCCGCACGACTACACCGTCTGGGTGGCGCAGCGGGCCCGTCAGCGCGACACCGCGCCCCGCGACTTCCTGGACCTGTTCCAGCACCGGTTGCTGTCGCTGTACCATCGCACCTGGGAAAAGCACCGGCCGGCGCTGGCGGCCGAGCGGGGGGATGAGGATCGCCAGCTGGCGCACCTCTTGGACCTGGCCGGGGTGGGGACCCCCGGGCTGGTGGAGGCCAGCGGGCTTCCGCCCGAGCTGCTCGCGTTCTACGCCGGGCTGCTCGCCCACCGCTCGCGCCCGGCCCTCGGGCTGGCCCAGCTGGTGGCCGACTATTTTGGCGTGCCCGCGTCGGTGGAGCAGTTCGTGGGGGAATGGCGATCGGTTGAGGGAGGCGGGCAGCTGCGCCTGGGGGACGACGGGGATGACGGCCGGCTGGGGCGCGCGGTGGTGGGGGACGCGGTGTACGATCCGCAGGGGCGTGTGCGCCTGCGGGTGGGACCGCTGACGCGCCGCCAGTTCGATGCGCTGCTGCCGGACGGGGCGGACCACGACCGCTTGCGGGCGCTGGTCCGTGTGTATGTCGAGGACGGCGTCGGGGTGGACGCGCAGCTGGTGCTGACGCGTGACGAGGTCCCGGCGGCGGTGCTGGGACATGCCGGGGCGCCCACGCTGGGACGGGGCAGCTGGCTGCTGCGCCGCCCCCCGGCGCGCGACCTCGACGACGTGTGCATTGCCCTGTGTTGAGGAGCGGTCCCCGGGGGTGTCCCGGGGACCGGCGGCACCAGACCACCAGACGGTGAGGACGACGGGATGAGCGTGAACCTGAAGGGGCTGATCGGCAAGCTCAACGCGCCCATGCGCGGCGGGGTGGAGGGCGCGGCCGGGCTGTGCCTGACGCGCACCAACTACGACGTGGAAATCGAGCACCTGCTGGTCAAGCTGCTGGATGCCACCGACACCGACCTGGCGCTGGCGCTGCACCACTTCGGCGTGAACCGGTCGCGCCTGGCGGACGACCTGGCCCGGGCGCTGGACCGGCTCAAGACCGGGAATGCACGCACGCCGTCCTTGAGTCCCTCCCTGGTGAGCCTGCTGTCGCAGGGCTGGCTGCTGGGGTCGGTGGACTATGGGGCGCCCCGGGTGCGCACGGGGCACGTGCTGTTGGCGCTGCTGACGGTGCCCGAGCTGGCGCGTCAGGCGGGGGAGATGAGCCGCGAATTCGCCAAGGTGGCCGTGGAGGTGCTGCGCAAGGAGTTCGCGGCCATCACCGCCTCTGGCGTGGAGGCGCAGGCGGAGCTGGGGAGCCTGGACTCGGCGGCGCTGGGTGCGCCCATGCCCGGCGGCGGTGTGGGGCGCGGCGGGGGGCGGACCCCGCACCTGGACCAGTACACGGTGGACCTCACGGCCAACGCCCGGGCCGGGAAGATCGACCCGGTGCTGGGGCGCGACTTCGAGGTGCGGCAGGTGGTGGACATCCTCACGCGCCGGCGCCAGAACAACCCCATCCTGGTGGGCGAGGCGGGGGTGGGGAAGACGGCGGTGGTGGAGGGGTTTGCGCGGCGCATCGCTGACGGCGACGTGCCCGAGCCGCTGCGCACCGTGTCGTTGCGCTCGCTGGACCTGGCGCTGCTGCAGGCGGGGGCGGGGGTGAAGGGAGAGTTCGAGAACCG
>JBILED010000308.1:0-2942 GCA_044352305.1 Gemmatimonas sp. | reverse complement strand
CAATTCCGCCCCGGGGCACTGGGAACAGTACGGAGGCGACGGGGCGGGGGGGGTGACTAGCATCGGGAGTCCGGCGCCGGCATGCGGCGCCCTTCCCGTCCCGCGCCCAGAGCCTGCCGTGTCGCTGCGTCCTGTCCGCCGCCCGTTCCGCGCCGCCCTCCTCGCCGTGGCCGTCCTCCCCCTCGCGGTGGCCTGCGAGGGGGAGTCCACCCCCGTGGAACCCGGCAGTGATGGCGGTGCCTCCACCGTGAACCAGGTGGTGACCATGGGCCCGCTCAACGCCAGCAGCCCCGACTCGCTGGTGTACCTCAACCTGGCCACGGGGCGGCTGGTGCCGCGGAGTGGCACCTGGGAGCTGGCGCTGCGGCGCTTCGAGCTGTACCTGCGTTCCCCCGCGTTGGGTGGCGCCGGGGATCCGGTGCTCGGATACGCGCTGGGGAACGCCGCCGCCGCCACCGACGCCGAGCTGCTGGCCGCCACGCCGGCCAGCACGCTGGCGGCCTTCGACGCCATCCGCGAGGGGCAGCTTCCCTCGCTGTCGGCCTTCACGGCCAGCCGCCTGGTGGAGAACCGTCAGGGCTATCTCACCCTCGGCGGCATCCCCACCGCCAACAGCGGCGTGTACTGGAAGGTGAAGCTGGCCACCGGTGGGCACGCGCTGCTGCGGGCCACCCGCATCACCTTCACCCGCACCTTCGCGGTGGACACGCTGGTGCTGGAGTCGCGCCTGCAGAGCGGCACGGTGCTGGGCGCACCGCGCACGCTGGCGGTGGTGCCGGGCGGGCAGCCGGTGTCCCTCGACCTGACGGCCAACCGGGTGGTGACCCCGGTCGGGTGCAATTGGGATGTGGGCTTTGATCCCGCCCCCTCCCGCCTGGCGATCGCCGTGAACAGCGCCTGCGGTGCCGGCAGCTTCCCGGCGGCGAGCGCGCCCACCTTTGCGGAGGCGACCACCGCCAGCGACGCGCCGCAGTACGCCGGCTTCCTGGCGCAGCTGGAAGGGCCCATCCCCACCTCGGTGCTCGACAAGGGTGGCCCCTTCCGGTACAACCTGGCCGGGTCGCAGCGGCTGCATCCCACCTACAACAGCTACCTGGTGGCCAGCGGCGCCGCCGTCTACAAGCTGCAGGTCATCGACTACTACAGCGCCACGGGGGCCCCGGGCTTCCCCACCCTGCGCGTCGCGCGGCTGCGGTGACGGTGACCGGGCGCCGGTGTGCCGCGGCCGTGGCCGTGGCCACCCTGATCGGGGCGACCACCGGCGCGGGGCGCCCGCTCGCGGCACAGCCGGGGCGCTCGGCCCGAGAGGCTGTCCCGGTGCGGGTGACGGTGCGCCACGCGGGCGATTCGGGGGCCGTGGCCGCGGCGGAGGTGCGCGGGGGCACCCCGCCGCAGCGCACCCGCACCGACGGAGGGGGACGTGCGGGGCTGCGGCTGCACCCGGGGGACACCGTGACGGTGACCGCCATGGGGTATCGCCCGTGGCGCCACGTGGTGGCCGCGCCGGTCACCGACACCCTCACGGCGTGGATGGAACCGCTGCCCGCGATGTTGCCCACCGTGACCACCACTGCCGGCCAGCGCGAGCTGCGTGGGGGCGAGAGCACCCGCAGCACGCTGGTGCTGGACCGGGCCGCCATCGAGGGCGCCGCCGCCATTGGCGCCAATCAACTGCTGCGCCAGCAGCCGGGGATCCAGGAGCTCCCCGCGGTGCCGGCGCGCTCCACGCTCTCCATCCGCGGGATGGATGACGCGCGGGTGCTGGTGCTGGTGGATGGGGAGCCGATGGCTGGTGCGCTCATCGAAACCCGGGACATCGGCCGCCTGAGCACGCTGGCCGCCGGCCGCCTGGAGGTCACCAAGGGGCCGTCGGGGGTGGAGTTTGGCAGCGACGCAATTGGCGGGGTGGTGAACCTGGTCCCGGCGCCGCCGTCGGCGGCGCCCGAGGTCACCTGGCTGGCGCGGCAAGGGGGGCTGGGGCGACGGGAATCCAATGTCATGCTCAGCGGATCGCGCGGCCGCCTCGGGGCGCGGTTGAGCGGTGGGTGGCGCCAGGCGGATCGGCTGGCCGGCTATGAGGCCACCGGGAGCACCCTGCAGCGCGTGTACGACGTGCGCAGCGACGTGCGGGTGGCCCTTGCCGGCGGGTGGCATCTGCGTTTGGACGGGCAGGGGAGCCGGGAGCGCCAGCGCTTCCCGCTGGATGCCCGCCTCAACGGCTTCATCGACAACGTGGGGGCGCAGGGGTTCATGGAGGGGACGGGGCCGCTGCTGGGTGGCACGGTGCGCCTGCGCGCTTCGGCGCAGGCGTTCCGATACCAGTACCGTCAGGCACGCGGCCTGCTTCCGGTTCGTGGCTCGGCCGACTCGCTGGAGCAGCGTGAGGGGCAGCAGCGCCTCCTGGCCTCGTGGTCACGCACCGTGGGGGGCCATGTGCTGGACGCGGGCCTGCTGCATGTGCGGCGAGCCCTGGTGGCGCCTGACAAGCTGGATGGCACCCGCGGGAGCGACGTGGTGCGCGAGGCGTTCGTGCGCGACGCCTACACCCGCGGGCGCTGGTTGCTGTCGGCGGGGGTGCGCGGCACCAGCAGCGCGCTGTGGGGAGGCACGTGGAACCCGTCGCTGGGGGCCGCGTGGCATGCGCACCCTGCGCTGCGCCTGCGCGGCAACGTGGCGCGCGGCTTCCGGGCGCCGGGGTTCAAGGAGGTGCGCTACCAGTTCACCAATCCGGTGGCCGGCTACGCGCTGGCCGGGAACCCCGGGCTGCGCCCGGAGCAGTCCTGGAGCCGCGGGGTGGGGGGTACCTGGGCGCCGGCGCGTTCCTGGTCGGCCGACGTGGAGTGGTACCGCACCGACGTGGACCAGCTGGTGGAGTGGCGATTCGCGGGGACCACGGCGGCCGGGCTGCAGGGGTACCAGTTGGTGAACGTGGCTCGCGCGCG